>NZ_JBWKKY010000004.1:324557-523615 GCF_056430805.1 Streptomyces sp. NPDC045955 | reverse complement strand
ATCCCCACAACCCCCCCCCCCCCCCCCCCCCCCCCCCCCCCCCCCCCCCCCTCCCCCCCCCCCCCCCCCCCCCCCCCCCCCCCCCCCCCCCCCCCCCCCCCCCCCCCCCCCCCCCCCCCCCCCCCCCCCGCTCCCCCAGCCTTCGGCCCCCGGGGGGGACCCCCAGAGCACGCACCGGACGCCGCGCGGCCGCCCTCCGGGCGACGAGGCCACTTTCGCAACAGGCCCTAGAAGAACTCCCCCCACGGCTGGTCCCAGATCTGCTTCACGCACAGGACCAGGAACAGCAGGCCCGCGACCGCGAGCATCGCGTTGCTGAGCGGGCCGTTGCGCCACTCCCGGGGTGTCCGGGGGGAGTTCAGGAGCCAGATCAGCGTGCCGGCGAGGAAGGGCAGGAAGGCCGCGCCGAGGACGCCGTAGATGATGATCAGGCGGAAGGGCTGGCCCTCGAAGAGGAGGATCATGGGCGGGAAGGTCAGCCAGAGCAGGTAGGCGCGGAAGGGCCAGGAGCGTTCGCGGGTCCCCGAGGCGACCTCCTCGCCCTTGGCCTGCCCCGTGCCGGACAGCCGGGCCACGAAGTCGGCGAACATCAGGCTCACGCCGTGCCAGACGCCGATCAGCGAGGTGAACGACGTGGCGAAGAAGCCGATCAGGAAGAACTTCGCCGTCGCCGCGCCGTACTCGTCCTCCAGGATGTCGCCCAGCTGGATCAGGCCCTTGTCGCCGCTCGCGATGGCGATGTTCGCCGAGTGCAGGAGTTCCGCGCCGACGAAGAGCATGGCGATCACGAAGATGCCGGTGGTGGCGTAGGCGACGCGGTTGTCCAGGCGCATGACCTTCATCCAGCCGGTGTCGGTCCAGCCCTTGGCGTTGACCCAGTAGCCGTAGGCCGCGAGGGTGATCGTGCCGCCGACGCCGCCGATCAGGCCCAGGGTGTTGAGGATCGAGTCCTTCTCGTCGGGCAGCACCGGGAGGAGGCCCGCGAAGGCGTCCGGGATGTTGGGCGTGACCCGGATCGCCAGGTACACGGTCACCACGAACATGACACCCACCAGGACCGTCATGACCTTCTCGAACACCGCGTACTTGTTGAACCAGACGAAGACCAGACCGACCAGACCGCAGGCGATGCCCCACCACTTCAGGTCCATCACGCCGGGGAACAGCGCCTGGAGCGGCAGCGCGCTCGACGACATCGCCGCCGCGCCGTAGACGAAGCCCCAGACCACGACGTAGACGGCGAAGAACCAGGTGGTCCAGCGGCCGAGGCTCGCCCAGCCGTCGAACAGCGTGCGGCCCGTGGACAGGTGCCAGCGGCCCGCCGCCTCGGCCAGGGAGATCTTCACCAGGCACCCGATGATCGCGGCCCACAGAAGGGTGTAGCCGAAGTTGCTGCCCGCGATCAGTGTGGCGACCAGGTCGCCCGCGCCGACACCGGTCGCCGCGACGACGATGCCCGGGCCGATGTACTTCCAACTCGCCTTACGCGGCTGGGGGTGTCGCGACGCCTCGTGGTCCGTGGTGTTTCCGGTGGTGTCCGCCATGCAGGTCAACAAACCGCAAAGAGGCCGGACCGACAAGAGGGCGTGAGCGGAAACCCCCTGGGGGCGCGGGGAACTGGGCGAACGGCCACGACGAGCCCGCAGACCGAAGCCGGGCCCGGGCGGCTGGGCATACCGCCAAGGCCCGGCCGGCGGAGCGTCACGGCTGTCGCCGACCACAGCCGTCCGATCCGCAGGTGCCGAACTCGAACCACACCGTCTCGCCCGGCCCGTCCCGGTGGCAGCCCCAGCGCTGGGCCAGCGCGTCCACCAGGAACATCCCGCGGCCGCTCTCCCCGGTGCCGGCGTCCAGCACCCGGGGTACGCGGCGCTCGGTGTCGGCCACCTCGCGGCGCAGTACGCCGTGCGCGGCGAAGAGCGTGAGTCTGAAGCGGCTCTCGGCGTGTACCAGGGCGTTGGTGGCCACTTCGCCGACCAGCAGTTCCACCACGTCCGCCACCTCACCGCGCTCCGCGAGCCCCCAGCCCTCCAGCTGCCTGCGCACCTGCGCGCGTGCCTCCCGGACGGCGGAGGGCTCGGGGTCGTACTCGACGCCCAGGTGGCCTGCTCCCAGGGGTCGTTGCGGGAACGGGCCGCACCGGGCGTCGGGGGCCGGGAGGTGGCGCCCGGGGAGTTGCAGCATGGCTCCAGGGTGTCCCGGGGGCCGGTCCGGCGCAGGGGGAGGACTACCCGATCCCCTCCCTGCTTGCGCAGGTGGGCGGGTTACGCGTACTGGAGGCGGACCGTGGCTCCCCGGGCGTCGTCGCGGATGTCCACGTACGCGCAGACCTGCCGCGCGTACCACAGGCCCGGGCCGGGTTCCGGGCCGGTGGGCGGCGGCGGGACGAAGCCGGCGAGCGGGTCGCCGACGGGGCGGGACGAACGCAGTTCGCACACGCAGGCGGGCGCCTCGCCCCACAGCCAGGCGGCGCCGTCGAGGGGCGCGAGGGCCGCCGCGGACTCCGCGACGGCCGCGGCGAACAACTCGGCGTCGGCGGCGGGCATCCCCCGGGCCTGCGCCCAGGCCTGCACGGCCGCGGCGTGCGGCTCCGCGAGCGGCTGCGCGTCCGCCGGGGGCAACGGCAGCGGCACGGCGTCGAGTTCGGCCGCCAGCCGCACCGGTTCCTCGTACACCTCCGTGTCGGGGTGGGCGCGGCGGGCCGCCGCGACGACGGCGGGGCCGGCGGTGCGGGTGTCGTACGCGCACAGGGCGGTCGTGGCCATGGGCGCGAAGAGGAGGTTGGCGAGCGCCTCGTAGCGGATCCACTCGGTGGTCTCGCGGGCCGAGCGGCCGGCCCGGCCGCTCCAGACGGGCTCCATGAGGAGGTGCATCCTGCCCCCGGGACCGGCGTGGGCCGTGAGGTAGGAGGCCGCCTGGGCGACGGCGTTGGCGGCGGAGCCGGTGTACCAGTCGGTGTGCGGGATGCAGGTGACGTCCTTGGCGTCCCCGCCGAGGGCGTCCCGCAGGAGGTCCAGGTTGCGCGGGTCGGCGATGGCCACGGGGGGTGGTTCACCGGGCGCGGCGAGGCCTTCGCCGAGGAAGGGCAGGGCGGCGGCCACGAGGTCTTCGTCGGTGCCGAAGACGGCCATGCGGTGGTCGAACGCGGCGGGCGTGGGGGGCTGTCGGGTGGTCATGGGTTCCCCTCGGGGTTCGCGGTACGGGCGGGTCGGCGCTGGGCGGTCACCCAGGCGGCGATCTGGCTGCGGTTGCTGAAGCCGAGCTTGCTGAGGATGCGTTCCACATGGCCTTCGGCGGTGCGGCGGGCGATCACCAGACGGTCGGCGATCTGCTGGTTGGCGAGCCCTTCGGCGACGAGCCGGGCGACCTCGGTCTCGCGGCGGGTGAGACGGACCGGGGTGTCCTCGTGCGGGGCCCGGGGCTCGCGGGGGCGGGGGCGGGCCGGTTCCTGGAGCGCCTGGCCGACGAGTTCGGCGAGGCCGAGTCCGGCGCCGCGCCGGTGGGCCCGCTCGAACGCGTCCCGTCCCAGGGCGCGGCAGGCCCGCTCCTCGCTGTCCCGGTGTGCGGCGTTGAGGGTGCGCGCGCCCCAGCGGGCGGCTTCGATGTGTTCCTCGGTGAGGCCGAGCCGGTGCCGGCTGGTGGCGAGGACGCGGACGCCCTCGGTGCCGTGCAGCAGGGCGCTGGCGGCGGCGACGTGCTGCGGCGAGCTGCGCACACGCGCCCGCCAGATGCTCGCAGTTGTCGACGGCGAGCAGCAGCCACCGGGCTTGGACCTGCTCGACGAGGGCGTCCAGCGGGGCTGGGCGGAGTGGTCGTGCAGTCCCAGCGCGTCGGCGGCGGCGAGCGGCACGAGCGCCGGGTCGTGCCGCCCGGAGAGGTGCACGAAGCGCACGCCGTCCGGGAAGGCCCGCTGCACCCGGGCAGCGATGCGCGCGGCGAGCCGGGTCCTGCCGACGCCGCCCGGTCCGGTGAGCGTCACCAGCCGTGCGCGGGCCAGCAGCTCGCGGCCCTGGGTCAGTTCGCCACACCGGTCGACGAAGCTGGTCGTCTCGACCGGCAGTTGGTGGTCCCGTCGTGGCGCTGATCCGCCCATGATCAGCCAGTCCTCTGGGGTGTGGTCCGAGGGCCGACAGGCCCTAGCGCGGTTCCTCACTCTCCCCCGTTGCGTACATATAGGCACGCTCGGGTCACACCCGTGGGTGTACTTCGACCGGGACAGCTCGACCGCCGCGCCGCCCGCGTACTATGCGCGACCGCTTTCCATCTTGACCTGCTCATGCCATTGGCAGAACGATGTGCGCCACCCGCACCACGTACGTCGCACGGAACAACCCCACCTCCCACAAGGAGATTTCATGCGACTTCGCATACGAGGCTCCGGTGCCGGCACCGGCAGACGCACCGCCGCCCTCGCCGCCCTCCTCGCACTCGCCCTCGCGGCGCCCCTGACCACGACGACCCCGGACGCCACCGCCGACAGCGCCCGCAAGGCGGCCCCGTCGGCCGACGACGTCCGGCAGTACGAGATCCACCTGCACGCGACGGCCGAGGACCGCACGGCACTCCAGCGCACCGGAGTGACCGTGGACGAGGCCCACGGCCACGGTGTCGTCGTCTCCGGACGCGCGGACCAGATCAGGAAGGTGCGCGCGCTGGGGTACGAGGTCACCCCGCTCGGCGCGGTGCCCGACCGGTCCGCCGGCGCGGACGACGTCCGGCTCTACGACTTCCCGTCCGCCGACTCGCGCTACCACAACTACGCGGAGATGACGAGCGAGATCAACTCGATCGTCGCGGCCAACCCGTCCATCGCGAGCCGGCGCGTGATCGGCAAGTCCTACCAGGGCCGGGACATCGTCGCCGTCAAGATCAGCGACAACGTGGGCAGCGACGAGTCCGAGCCGGAGGTGCTGTTCACGCACCACCAGCACGCCCGCGAGCACCTCACCGTCGAGATGGCGCTCTACCTGCTGCGTGAGCTGACCTCCGGCTACGGCTCCGACGCGCGCGTCACCGGCATGGTGAACAACCGTGAGATCTGGATCGTCCCGGACATCAACCCGGACGGCGGCGAGTACGACATCGCGACCGGGTCGTACCGCTCGTGGCGCAAGAACCGCCAGCCCAACAGCGGCAGTTCGTACGTCGGGACCGACCTCAACCGCAACTGGAACTACCGCTGGGGCTGCTGCGGCGGCTCCTCGGGCTCCACGTCCTCCGAGACCTACCGCGGCCCGGCGGCGGAATCCGCGCCCGAGGTGAAGGTCGTCGCCGACTTCGTGCGCAGCCGGGTCGTCGGCGGGGTGCAGCAGATCAAGGCCGGCATCGACTTCCACACGTACAGCGAGCTGGTGCTGTGGCCGTTCGGCTACACGTACTCCGACACGACGACCGGGATGACCGCGGACGACAACGCGGCGTTCAAGGCGGTCGGGCAGAAGATGGCCGCGAGCAACGGGTACACGGCGGAGCAGTCCAGCGACCTGTACATCACGGACGGGTCGATCGACGACTACCTCTGGGGCACCCACAAGATCTTCGGGTACACCTTCGAGATGTACCCGAGGTCCGGCGGTGGGGGGTTCTACCCGCCCGACGAGGTCATCGAGCGGGAGACCTCCCGTAACCGGGACGCGGTGCTGCAACTCCTGGAGAACGCCGACTGCATGTACCGGGCCATCGGGAAGGAGACCCAGTACTGCCGGTAGCCGCCCGGCGGGTTACTCCGCGTCTTCCTCGAAGTAGGCGTCCAGTACCGCGTCCAACTGCTCGTCCCACTCCGTGAAACGGCTCCTGGCCGGCGCATCGATCTCGATCGGGTACCAGCGCCGGTCAGGGGTGTGGACGGTGACGGTGTAGCGCTTGCCGAAGCGGGCGGTCTGCGTCTCGACCGCCCCGATCTCGTCCCAGCGGAACTCGCATTCCTGGTCGTCCAGGGACAGGCGTACGCCTCTGCGGTCGGCGACTATTCTCGCGCGGCGGTCGGACGCCTCGAAGACGGGGCCGTCGACATCGGCCTCCTCCGGCTCGGAGGCGGACTCCTCGGCCGTCTCCTCCGGCTCGGAGGCGGACTCCTCGGACTCCTCGGCCTCCTCTGCCGCGGCGACCTCTGGCTCCTTCTCCGGCTCGTCGTCCTCCGTCCGTCCGGACACGGGTGACGTGAGCCCGGGGATGAAGGCCGGGTCGAATCCGGCGCCCTTCAGGGGCTGGCTGCTCGAACCTATGCGCTGCTCCACAGCGGAGCAGTATGGTCGACAAACCTGTGCCGCACACAGCCAGCCCCGACTTCGTTATCAGACGCCTACACGAACAGGCTCAATACCGCCGCCACCGCGAACCCCGCGACCGACAGCACACTCTCCAGCACGGTCCACGACTTGAGCGTGTCGCGTTCGCTGATGCCGAAGTACTTGGCGACCATCCAGAAGCCGCCGTCGTTGACGTGCGAGGCGAAGATGGAGCCGGCCGAGATGGCCATGATGACCAGGGCGACGAAGGCCTGGGAGTGGTCACCCTCGGAGAGAAGGGGCGCCACGATGCCCGCCGTCGTCACGATCGCCACCGTCGCCGAGCCCTGCGCGACGCGCAGCACCACGGAGATCAGGTACGACAGGACGAGCACCGGGAGCCCCACGTCGTTGAACGTGTCGGACAGGGCCTGGGCGACGCCACTGGCCTTGAGGACGGCGCCGAAGACGCCGCCCGCGCCGACCACGAGCAGGATGTTGCCGACCGGCTTCAGGGACGCCGTGGACACCGTCTCCAGCGACTTGCGGGACCAGCCGCGCCGGATGCCGAGCAGGTAGTACGCGAGGAACAGGGCGAGGGTGAGCGCCACGAACGGGTTGCCGAAGAACTCGATCACCGAGCGGAGGGTGGAGGGGTCCAGGGCGATCGAGGAGAACGTCGCGGCCAGGATGAGGACCAGCGGGGTGCCGATGATGCCGAGGACCGTGCCGAGCGAGACGGGCTGCTCGCGCGGCTCCGTGCCGGCCGCCCGCTGCTCGTCGACGACGGCCTGCTTGGCCTCCTCCGCGGCCTCGACCATGTCCTGCGGCACGGCGACGAAGACGCGGCGGCCGATCCACGCCGAGTACGCCCAGGCGGCGGCCACGGCCGGCAGACCGCAGACGATGCCCATGAGGATGACCCAGCCGAGGTCGACGTGGAGCAGGCCCGCGGCGGCCACCGGGCCGGGGTGCGGGGGCAGGAAGGCGTGGGTGACGGACAGGCCCGCCAGCAGGGGCAGGCAGTAGAGCAGGATCGACTTGCCCGAGCGCTTGGCGGCGGCGTAGACGATGGGCGCCAGGACGAAGATGCCGACGTCGAAGAAGACCGGGATGCCGAAGATCAGGCCGGTGAGGCCCATGGCGAGCGGGGCGCGCTTCTCGCCGAACAGGCCGAGCAGGCGACCGGCCAGCACCTCGGCGCCGCCGCTGACTTCGAGGATCGCGCCGAGCATGGTGCCCAGGCCGATGATGATGGCGACATGGCCGAGGATGCCGCCCATGCCGGACTCGATGGTGGAGACGGCGTCCGACTTCTGGACGGTGCCGAAGAGTTCGGTGACCGACAGGCCGGCCGCGAGGCCGACGGCTATGGAGACCGCGAGCAGGGCGACGAACGGCTGGAGTCTCATTCTGATGATGAGGAACAGCAGCAGCCCGATGCCGAGCGCGGCGGTGAGCAGGAGTCCGGCCGTACCGTCGAACAGGAGGAGCAGGCCCCCGGTGTGGGGCGGGGTCTCGGCAGGGGCGGACGCGGCGAGCGAAAGGGACATTCGGGGGTCCTCTACGTAAATGCATGCGGCTTCTGGGTAGGGGGGAGCGCGACGCGGCGCATCGGTGGCGCCGCGCCTCACGGACGTGCGGGAGTGGGGGGTGGGTCAGCCGAGGACGGCCAGCGCGTCGATCTCGACGAGGAGACCCGCGGGCAGGCCGACGTAGACCGTCGTGCGCGCGGCGGGCGGCTGGGTCAGGCCCTGCTCCTCGAAGTACGCGTTGTAGATCTCGTTGAACTCGGCGAAGTGGTCCACGTCCGTCAGGTAGACGCGGATCATCATCGCGTCGTCCCAGCCGGCGCCGCCCTCCTCGAGGACGGACTTGACGTTGGCCAGGGTCTGGAGGGTCTGCTCGCGCAGGGTCGGCCCGGCGGGCGTGGGCGGCTTGCCCTCCTCGGCGGGCAGGAAGCCGACCTGGCCGGCGACCTGGAGGATGTTGCCCTTCCGCACACCGTGCGAGAACTTCGCCGGCGGGGTGGTGTGGGTCCGGGGGGTGAGCGCGGTCTTGTCCGTCATGTGGTGCCCTTCACTGGTGTTCTGCCGGAGTACTCGCCGCTGATGGCGTCCGCCGTACGGCGCACCAGCGGCAGGAGGGTGAGGAGTTCGTCGGCGGTGACGACGACGTTCGGCGCGGAGACCGACATCGCGGCGACGACCCGGCCGTCGGCGCCGCGGATGGGCGCCGCGACACAGTTGATGGACTCCTCGTGGCCGCCGAGGTCGGTGGCCCAGCCCTGCTCGCGCACCTTCTCCAGCTCGCGCAGGAACGCGGTCGCGTTGGGGGTCGAACGGGCCGTGTACGCGGGGTAGTCGAGCTTCTCCGCCACCGCCCGCCGCTCGTGCTCGGGCAGGTCGGCCAGCAGCAGCTTCGCGACCGCGGCGACCGTGATGGCGACGGGCTTGCCGATCCGGGAGTACATCCGCACCGGGTAGCGGCTCTCGACCTTGTCGATGTAGAGGACCTCGTTCTCCTCGTACACGGCGAGGTGCACGGTGTGCCCGCAGCTCTCGTTGAGGCGGACCAGGTGGGGATGGGCGATCTCGCGGACGTCGAGGTTCTCCATGGCCTCCTGGGCGAGCGCGAAGAGGCGGGCGCCGAGGCGGTAGCGCTGGTCGGACTGGCGGTAGACGAGGCCGTGCTCGTGGAGGGTGCGCAGCAGGCGCAGGGCCGTGGACTTGTGCACGCCGAGGCGGTCGGCGACCTGTCCCAGGTCGGCGGGGCCCTCGGCGAGCAGCGGCAGGATGCTGAGCGCGCGGTCGACGGTCTGGCTCATGGCGTACGTACCTCCTCGGGGGCCCGCTGTGTGTCATCGGTCCAGCCCGGGCCGAGTCGCAGTCTCCCCCATGCGGCGTCGTCCAGGGCGGCGAGGCGGTCGGCGTGCTCCCGGGCGGGCGGCGCGGCGAGGTCGCCGGGGGCGGTGAGCGCGGCGGCGGCCAGCAGATGGCCGTGCCGCAGCCGGTCGCGGACGGGCAGTCCGCGCAGGGTGGCGGAGAGGAACCCGGCGGCGAAGGCGTCCCCGGCGCCGACGGCGGCGACGACGTCGACCCGCGGGGCGGGCACGAAGGTGATGTTCCGCTGCTCGAAGACGGTGGCTCCGTCGGCGCCCTGCTTCACGACCAGCACCTCGGGCTCGGGGAGGGCGGCGCGGACGGCCTCGGCGCCGCGCAGCCCCCAGGCCTCGTCCTGCCCGACGAACACGAGGTCCGCGCCCCGCGCGAGGTCCCGCAGCACCTGAGGGGCGTCCGTGCCGGGCCACAGGCCGGGCCGGTGATTGACGTCGAAGGAGACCAGGGGGCGGCCGGGCCGGCGCGCGGTCAGCTCGCGCATCAGGTCCAGGCAGGTCCCGGACAGCGCGGCCGTGATCCCGGACAGGTGCAGCACGCGGCCGGCGCGGACCGCGTCCAGGTCCACGTTGCCGGCCGACATGGCCGAGGCTGCGGAACCGGCCCGGTAGTAGGCCACTTCGTGCGTGTCGGTGGCCCGGTCCCCGGCGGTGCGGAAGTAGATGCCGGTGGGGCGGGCGGGGTCGCGCCGGACGTGGGCCACGTCGACTCCGTACCCGCCGATCGCCTCGACCAGATGGTCGCCGAACGGGTCGTCCCCCACCCGGCTGACCCACCGCACGGAGTGCCCGGCGGCGGCCAGCACACACGCCGTGTTGGACTCCGCGCCGCCGATGCCCCGGTCGAAGGAGGGGACGTCGGCGAGCCGTCCCGGGCGGGACGGGAGGAACGTGACCATGGACTCGCCGAGCGCGACGACGTCCACGACGTCGGGGGCGTTGCAGGGTCCGGTGGGGGTCACGATGCTCGTAGCTCCTCGTCGGGTCGGTCGGTGGGTCGGTCGGTGGCGCATTCATTGACCGGCGGTGGCCGAGATGTTAGACAGCGTTGAGCGACATACGCAATGAAGGTTGCAGGTATTGCAACAGTGCTGATCAGGAGGCTCCATGACAGCCGACAGCCCCGCCGAGTCCCTCGCCCGGCTCGCCGCCGAGCGCGTCGACCACCGCTTCAAGGGCCTCCCGCCGGACGCCGACGGCCTGACCGTGGGCGAGCTGGCCGCCCAGCGCCGGAACCTGTTCACGGGCGGTTTCGCCACGCCCGTGCTCGCGCTGTCCGCCGAGCGCCTGGAGCACAATCTGAGGCTCATGGAGACCTACGCGGACCGGCACGGCCTGGCCTTCGCGCCGCACGGCAAGACCTCCATGGCGCCGCAGCTGTTCCAACGGCAGATCGAGCACGGGGCGTGGGGCATCACGCTGGCGGTGCCGCATCAGGTGCGGGTGGCGCGCGCGTTCGGGATCCGGCGCGTGTTCCTGGCGAACGAGCTGGTCGACGCGGCGGCCCTGCGCTGGGTCTCCGCCGAGCTCGACACCGACCCGGAGTTCCGCTTCGTCTGTTACGTCGACTCGGTGCGCGGGGTGGAGCTGATGGACGCCGCGCTGGGCGAGGCCCGGCGCCCGCTGGACGTCGTCGTCGAGCTCGCGGCCGGGGAGGGGGCCCGTACCGGTGTGCGCACGGAGGCGGAGTGCGCGGCGGTCGCGGACGCGGTGGCGGACGCGCGGTCCCTGCGGCTCGTCGGCGTCGCGGGCTACGAGGGCGAGGTGCCGAAGGCCGACCCGGAGCGGGTGACGGCGTGGCTGCGGCGGCTGGTCGCGCTCGCCGCCGGCTTCGACGAGGCGGGGCGCTTCACGGACGTGGACGAGATCGTCGTCAGCGCGGGCGGCAGCGCCTGGTTCGACGCGGTCGCCGACGTCTTCGCGGAGATCCCGGAACTCTCCCGGCCGGTCCTGAAGTTGCTGCGTTCGGGCGCCTACGTCTCGCACGACGACGGCCACTACCGCAAGCTGACCCCGTTCAACCGGGTGCCCGAGGAGGGCGCCCTGGAGCCGGCGTTCCGGCTGTGGACGCAGGTGGTGTCGCGGCCCACCGCCGAGCAGGCCTTCGTCAACGCGGGCAAGCGGGACGCGGCCTACGACCTCGATCTGCCCTTCGCCCAGGTGATCCGCCGGGACGGCGCCGAGCGCCCGGCGACCGGCGTGTCGGTGACGGCCCTGTCCGACCAGCACGCCTGGCTGAGCACAACGCCTGAGGCGGATCTGGAGGTGGGCGACTGGGTCGGTCTGGGGCTGTCCCATCCGTGCACGTCGTTCGACAAGTGGCCGCTGATCCCGGTCGCCGAGGCGGACGGCACGGTCGTCGACTACGTCCGTACGTTCTTCTAGGGGGCGGGGAGCGATGGAAGAGCTGGTCATCCGGGACGCCGACGTCGTCGACGGCTCCGGCGCGGACTCCTACCGGGCCGATGTCGTGGTCGACGGCGGCCGGATCGTGTCCATCGTCAAGGAGGCCGCTGCGGCGGGCTGCCAGCGGCCGAAGGCGCGCCGGGAGCTGGACGCCGAGGGCCTCGTGCTGTCCCCCGGCTTCGTCGACATGCACGCCCACAGCGACCTGGCCCTGCTGCGCGACCCCGACCACAGCGCCAAGGCCGCGCAGGGCGTCACGCTGGAGGTCATCGGCCAGGACGGGCTGTCGTACGCGCCGGTCGACGACCGGACGCTCGGCGAGGTGCGCCGGGCGATCGCCGGGTGGAACGGACCCGGGGACGACATCGACTTCGACTGGCGGACGGTGGGCGAGTACCTCGACCGCCTGGACCGCGGGATCGCCGTGAACGCGGCCTATCTCATCCCCCAGGGCACGGTCCGTGCGCTCGCCGTCGGCTGGGAGGACCGGGAGGCCACCCCGCGGGAGCTGGACCGGATGCGGCGGTTGGTCGCCGAGGGCATGGAGCAGGGCGCCGTCGGCATGTCCTCGGGGCTGACGTACACGCCCGGCATGTACGCGAAGGACGCCGAACTGACCGAGCTGTGCCGGGTGGTGGCGTCGTACGGCGGCTACTACTGCCCGCACCACCGCTCCTACGGCGCGGGCGCCCTGGAGGCGTACCGGGAGATGGTCGCGCTGACCCGGGAGGCGGGCTGCCCCCTGCATCTCGCCCACGCCACCATGAACTTCGGCGTGAACAAGGGCCGGGCGCCCGAGCTGCTGGCCCTGCTGGACGAGGCGCTGGCGGCCGGGTCCGACATCAGCCTCGACACCTACCCCTACACCCCGGGCTGTACGACGCTGGCGGCCATGCTGCCGAGCTGGGCGAGCGAGGGCGGGCCGGAGGAGACCCTCAAGCGGCTGGCGGACGAGGGCACGGCCGAGCGGATCCGCCACGACCTGGAGGTCACCGGCTCGGACGGCTGTCACGGCGTGCCCATCGAGTGGGACACGATCGAGATCTCCGGCGTGGGCGACCCTGCCCTGGCCGATTACGTCGGCCGGACGGTCCAGGAGTCGGCGGACCGGCGGGGCGAGGCCCCCTGGGTGACCGCGCGCGGGCTGCTGCTGGCCGACCGGCTGGCGCCGACGATCCTCCAGCACGTCGGCCACGAGGAGAACGTCCGGGCGATCATGCGCCACCGGGTACACACGGGAGGCTCGGACGGCATCCTCCAGGGCGCCAAGCCGCACCCGCGCGCGTACGGCACGTTCCCGCACTATCTCGGGCACTACGTGCGGGAGTTGGGGGTGCTGTCGCTTCAGGAGTGCGTCGCGCACCTCACCTCGCGCCCGGCGGCCCGGCTCCGGCTGCCGGACCGGGGCCTGGTGCGCGAGGGGTACGTCGCCGACCTAGTGCTCTTCGACCCGGCGACGGTCGCGGCGGGGTCGAGCTTCGCCGAGCCGCGCGTCCTCCCGACGGGCATCCCGTACGTACTGGTCGGCGGGCGGTTCGTGATCGAGGACGGGCGTCGCACGGACGCCCTGGCGGGCCGGGCGATCCGCAGGACTCCCGCGTGACCGCCCGACCCGGAGGGACCTGCCCCGGCCTTACGGCTTGGGCAGGGTGCAGCCGCTCGCGCTCAGGTCGAGCTTGTTGTCGATGCCGAAGCAGGACGGGATCTGGTAGGTCTCCTGGGCGTAGTTGATGCCCTTGCGGACGGTCACGTTGCCGCTCTTGTCGACCTCACAGGGGTTGTTCACCGTGCAGCGCTCGCCGTCCTCGTTGCCGGTGTTGTTGATGGCGACGACCTTGCCGGTGGCCTGGTCGACGACGGGCGAACCGGACGTGCCGCCGATGGTGTTGCAGGCGGAGGTGTAACGGACCGAGTCCTTCCAGGTCCAGTCGCCCTCCTTCAGGCGGTACGCGAACCCGTCGATGTCGCAGCTGTAGATCCGCTTCCAGTAGCCGGACGGGATGCTGATGGCGGTGCCGGCGACCGGGTGCGTGTCGTTCAGCGTCAGCGGGCTGATGCCGTACGAGCTCTTGATCTGCCCGTAACTGGTGGTGAGTTGGTAGAACGCGACGTCCGTGTCGGTCATCGTGGCGTACGCGAGCTTGGCGGCGCGCAGGGTCGCCACGCGCGAGCCGGAGGCGTTGAGCAGGCTGAAGGTGCGGCTGGACGCCTTGTCGACCTGGACCTCGCCGGGGCCGGGGAAGCCGGACTCCAGGCAGTGTCCGTTGGTCATCACCAGCGCCGGGTCGTCGGCCTCGGAGTCCGGCATGCGGACGACGGAGCCGGAGCAGTTGCTGAGCGCGACCGTGCCGGCGAAGTTCACGCCCTTGGGCGCCGGGTTGGTGAGTCCGGACACGGTCTGCGCTGCGGACGTGACCACGTCCGAGACGGCGGACGTGACCGCGCCCGTGTCCGCGGCCTTGCCGACGCCCGTGGGGGCGGCATCGGCGGCGGCCGCGGGAGCCGCGCCGGCCCCGGCTATCGCCAGGGCGCAGAACGCGGCTGCGAGAGGTTTTCTCATGGGGGGTCCCCTCTTGCGACGGAGGCGGCCGGAAGACTTCCGGCCGCCTGCACTGTTGTCATGCGCATTGTGATCGTCGCAAGGCGGATGGGGCAAGGAGTCGTTTCGCGCGGGAGACCTGCCCGTCCGGCCCGACCCTACTCAACGGCCATGGGGAGCGGGTTACTTGGGGCCCTTCGTGCCGCCGGGGCCGTGTCCGGGCTTTCCGTCGGTTCGGCCGGGGGGCGTGACGGCGGGAGCGGAGGTCGTCGGGGTGCCCGCCGTGGGCGTGCCGGCCGAGGGACTCGGCGCGTCCGGCTCGGACGGGGTGGAGCTCGCCTCCGTGGACGGGCTCACGGACGCCGGCCCGGACGGCTCGTCACTGTTCGGCGGCTGGCCGACGAGGGGGGTGCCGGGGGTCGGTGTCCGGCCGGTACCGGTCGACGGCACCGTCGGCGACTCCCTCACGGCCGGCCCCGTCCGGCCGCCGTCACCCTCACGTGTCCCACCGGAGGGCGCGTCCGAGAAGCCGAGGCCGGCGATCAGCGCGGCCGCCGAAACGGCACCCACGGCTCCGACGGCCACCACCACGCGGCGGGCACGCCAGGGCGCTCGTCTCCGGCGGGAGTGGCGGCCCGCACCAGCAGGGGCACGCACCGGCACCGGCGGCAGCTCGCGCGTGTCGCCCATGTCTCGCGTCTCGACGGTGCCGCGCGCGGCGTCCTGGCCGTCCGCCGGGTCGTAGACGTCCTGCCATCCGTGCGCCGCCGCCGGATCGGCGTACGCGTCGTAGGGCGGTGGCGGGTCGGTCTGCGGCAGGTACACGTTCGGTGGCCCCTGAGGGGCGCCGCCCGTCGCTCTGTCGGCGTACTCGGATGGCCTGGACATGGCGGCGCATTCTAGGCACCGAAGGTGCTGGTGGGACAGCGTGCGGCGATATCCACCCAAAGCGACGCGTCTCACGTGGCGGAAAACACGACCCGTGGCGCATTACCGCGCCGTAAGCTCCCAGACATGCAGGTGATCCAGTCGACCAAGCTCGCCAACGTCTGTTACGAGATCCGGGGCCCGGTGCTCGAGGAGGCGATGCGGCTGGAAGCCGCCGGTCACCGCATCCTCAAGCTGAACACCGGCAACCCGGCCGCGTTCGGCTTCGAGTGTCCGCCCGAGATCCTGGAGGACATCCTCCGGAACGTGTCCTCGGCGCACGGATACGGAGACGCCAAGGGCCTGCTGGCCGCCCGCCGCGCGGTCGTGATGCACAACCAGACCCTCGGCATCGAGACCGACGTCGAGCACGTCTTCATCGGCAACGGCGTCTCCGAGCTGATCGTCATGGCGATGCAGGGCCTGCTGGACGACGGGGACGAGGTGCTCGTGCCCGCCCCGGACTACCCGCTGTGGACCGCCGCCGTCTCCCTGTCCGGCGGCACCGCCGTGCACTACCGGTGCGACGAGCAGGCCGACTGGATGCCGGACCTGGCCGACATCGAGCGCAAGGTCACCGACCGCACCAAGGCGCTCGTGATCATCAACCCCAACAACCCGACCGGGGCCGTCTACGACGAGGCGATGATCAAGGGGCTCACCGACATCGCCCGCCGCCACAACCTGCTGGTCTGCTCGGACGAGATCTACGACAAGATCCTCTACGACGGTGCCGCGCACACCCCGACCGCCGCCGTCGCCCCCGACCTGCTGACCCTCACCTTCAACGGCATGTCGAAGGCGTACCGGGTGGCCGGCTACCGGGTCGGCTGGATGTCGATCTCCGGGCCCCGCGCGCACGCCGACTCCTACATCGAGGGCCTGACGATCCTGGCGAACATGCGACTGTGCGCGAACATGCCGGGACAGCACGGCGTCGTCGCCGCGCTCAGCGGACGCCAGACGATCAACGAGCTGGTGCTGCCGGGCGGCCGGCTGCGCGAGCAGCGGGACGTCGCCTACGAGCTGCTGACCCAGATCCCGGGCGTGACCTGCGTGAAGCCGAAGGGGGCGCTGTATCTCTTCCCGCGCCTGGACCCCAAGGTCTTCAAGATCAAGGACGACCGGCGGATGGTCCTGGACCTGCTCCGGCGCGAGAAGATCATGGTCGTCCAGGGGACCGGCTTCAACTGGCCGGAGCCGGACCACTTCCGCGTGGTGACCCTGCCGACGGTCGGCGACCTGCGCGACGCGGTGGGCCGGATCGGGCACTTCCTGGACGGCTACAGCCAGGCCTGACCGGACGCCTCGCTCACCGTACGTGTGCGGCCAGTCCGGAATTGCGAACAACTCAACTTTAGACGAAATCTAAGCTAGGATGGCTTCCTGTAAGCACACAGGAGGCCTTCCATGTACGAACCGATCCGCACCAAGTCGGTCCACAGCACGGTGGACGGCCCCGCCCCCGACTTCCCCCACCGCTCCCGCGAGGAAGAGCTGGACATCCAGCTCGCGGGCCATCTCGCCGCCCTGCTCGCCGTCACGGACGAGCTGCGGGCCGCGGAGAGCTCGACCGACCTGGACACCGCGGCGGAGCGGCTCGCGGAGCAGGTGAGCCGACTGCGGGGAGGACGTGCACCGGTCCGCGCGCCGATGAGCGGCACCCGGCGGGCGCGCGGCGTGGCGGCCCTGCACCAGCGGGCGCACGCGCTGGCGGGCCGCGCGCTGGTCGTCGCCGCCTCCCGCGCCGACACGGCGGCCGCCATCCTGTCCGCCGAGCGGATGGACGCGCACGCCGCGGCCCTGGAGCCGCGCGAACTCGCGTCCCGCTGAGCCCCCACGAGGGCTCCCCCGACGGCCCCGGTCCGCGCGCACCCGCAGCGACGCGCGGACCGGGCGCCACATCACTGCGTCGGCTCGAGCGTGGAGCGCCGCAGGAGTTTTGGCCGTGGGCGGGGTGCAGGCCCTTCGTGGCTGGTCGCGCAGTTCCCCGCGCCCCTTCAAGGGCGTTGCCGCGCCCGGCGCCTCACGTGCGCCTCCGGGAAACGGCGACGGCAGGGGCCCGCACGCCGTTGTGCGGGCCCCTGCCTCCTGTGGTGCTGTCACCGCGGCCGGCCGTGACGATGTTGCTGGTCAGGGCACGATCGGAGCCGGCCGCGGCGTCCGTGGAGGGCTGTCTCAGCCCAGGCGCTGCACCAGCGCGCGGTACTCGTCCCACAGCTCCTTGGGCGTGTGCTCGCCGAAGGTGTTGAGGTGCTCGGGGACCAGGGCGGCCTCCTCGCGCCAGACCTCCTTGTCGACGGTGAGCAGGAAGTCCAGGTCGCAGTCGGCCAGTTCCAGGCCGTTCGTGTCGAGGGCGTCCTTGGTCGGCAGGATGCCGATCGGGGTCTCGACGCCCTCCGCCTTGCCCTCTAGGCGCTCCACGATCCACTTCAGGACGCGGCTGTTCTCACCGAAGCCGGGCCAGACGAACTTGCCCTCGTCGTCCTTGCGGAACCAGTTGACGTAGTAGATCTTCGGCAGCTTGGACTGGTCCTTGTCCTTGGCCACGTCGATCCAGTGGGCCATGTAGTCGCCCATGTTGTAGCCGCAGAACGGCAGCATCGCGAACGGGTCGCGGCGCAGCTCGCCGACCTTGCCCTCGGCGGCGGCGGTCTTCTCGGAGGCCACGTTGGCGCCGAGGAAGACGCCGTGGTTCCAGTCGAAGGACTCGGTCACCAGCGGTACGGCGGTGGCGCGGCGGCCGCCGAAGAGGATCGCCGAGATCGGCACGCCCTTCGGGTCCTCCCACTCCGGCGCGATGATCGGGCACTGGGCGGCCGGGACGGTGAAGCGGGCGTTCGGGTGCGCGGCCGGCGTCTGGGACTCGGGCGTCCAGTCGTTGCCCTTCCAGTCGGTGAGGTGGGCGGGCGGCTCCTCGGTCATGCCCTCCCACCAGACGTCGCCGTCGTCCGTCAGCGCCACGTTGGTGAAGACCGCGTTGCCCCACAGCGTCTTCATCGCGTTGGCGTTGGTGTGCTCGCCGGTGCCGGGCGCGACGCCGAAGAAGCCCGCCTCGGGGTTGATGGCGTACAGCCTGCCGTCCTCGCCGAAGCGCATCCAGGCGATGTCGTCGCCGATGGTCTCCACCGTCCAGCCGGGGATGGTCGGCTCCAGCATGGCGAGGTTGGTCTTGCCGCAGGCGCTCGGGAAGGCCGCCGCCACGTACTTGGACTCGCCGCGCGGCGGGGTGAGCTTCAGGACCAGCATGTGCTCGGCGAGCCAGCCCTCGTCCCGCGCCATCACGGAGGCGATGCGCAGGGCGTAGCACTTCTTGCCGAGCAGGGCGTTGCCGCCGTAGCCGGAGCCGTAGGACCAGATCTCGCGGTCCTCGGGGAAGTGCGAGATGTACTTGGTCGTGTTGCAGGGCCAGGGGACGTCCTCCTGGCCGGGCTCCAGCGGGGCGCCCAGGGTGTGCACGGCCTTGACGAAGAAGCCGTCGGAGCCGAGCTCGTCGAGCACCGCCTGGCCCATGCGGGTCATCGTGCGCATGGAGACGGCGACGTACGCGGAGTCGGTGATCTCCACACCGAGCGCGGACAGCGGCGAGCCGAGCGGGCCCATGCAGAACGGCACCACGTACATGGTCCGGCCGCGCATCGAGCCGCGGAACAGGCCGCCCTGGCCCCCGGAGCCCTGGAAGATCTCCCGCATCTCGGCGGGGGCCTTCCAGTGGTTGGTCGGGCCCGCGTCCGCCTCCTTCTCGGAGCAGATGAACGTCCGGTCCTCCACGCGGGCGACGTCGGTGGGGTCGGAGGCCGCGTAGTAGGAGTGGGGGCGCTTGATCGGGTCGAGTTTCCGGAAGGTGCCCTTCTGGACGAGCTCCTCGCACAGTCGCTCGTACTCGGCCTCGGAACCGTCACACCAGACCACGTTGTCCGGCTGCGTCAGCTCGGCGATCTCGTTGACCCACGAGATCAGACCCTGGTGAGTGGTGGGGACGGTGGGAGCCGCGATGTCGCGCGCCACGATTGCTCCTAAATGAGGGATTTTTGTGATGTGGAGGCCCCGTGGGGGCTGCGACCCGGATGCTTCACGGTGAAACTTCGGCGCTCATCCGGTGCCGACCGCACTCATTTGATCATCCGACGCTTCCGCCCATCTGTCCAGAGGAGCGCACAGGTGAGCAACGTGAGGATCGCCACGGTTTCTCGCGCCTCCTTTACATGCACGTTGGGTTCACCTGACCCTCCGTTTGCGTAACCATCGTTCGGTCACGGTGAGAGGATGGCCACTCTTCATCGGCCGATCGACCCGGCTGATAGGTCACTTACGGTTCCGTAGCTACCATTCGGCCATGACTGCGTTCGCCCCCGACGCGCCTTCGGACACGCCGGCCGACGGCCGTGGTCCCACGGCGCTCTCCCTGCCGCACCCGGTCAAGCCCAAGCTGCGCGGCTGGCTTCACCTCGGTATGTTTCCGGCCGTCCTCGTCGCGGGCCTGGTGCTGACCGCCCTCGCCGACTCGACCAGAGGGCGCATCGCCTGCGGGATCTTCGCCCTGACGGCGTGCCTGCTGTTCGGTGTGAGCGCGCTGTACCACCGCGGCAACTGGAGCCCCCGCATGGACGGCGTGCTGCGCCGTCTGGATCACGCCAACATCTTCCTGATCATCGCGGGCACCTACACACCGCTGACCATGCTGCTGCTGCCGGGCGCGAAGGGGCAGTGGCTGCTGTGGGGCATCTGGGCCGCGGCGGCGGTCGGCATCGTCTTCCGCGTCTTCTGGGTCGGCGCCCCGCGCTGGCTCTACACGCCGTGCTACCTCGCGATGGGCTGGGCGGCCGTCTTCTACCTGCCGGACTTCATGCGAACCGGCGGCATCGCCGTCCTCGTCCTGGTCATCGTCGGCGGCGTGCTCTACAGCGCGGGCGGCGTGATCTACGGGATCAAGCGGCCCAACCCGTCACCGCGCTGGTTCGGCTTCCACGAGGTGTTCCACTCCTTCACCCTGGCGGCCTTCATCGCGCACTACGTGGGGATCTCGCTGGTGGCGTACCAGCACGGATAGTGACAGTGGGTAAGGATTGACAGTTACTGTCGATTCATGGCTGACGTCACCCCCGCCACCCGGCCCCCGCTGGGACTCCGGGAGCGGAAGAAGATCAAGACCCGCCGGGCGATCCGCGCCGCGACCTACGCGCTGATCGAGGAGCAGGGCTACGACGCCACGACGGTCGAGCAGATCGCCGACCGGGCCGAGGTGTCGCCGTCGACCGTCTTCCGGTACTTCCCGACCAAGGAGGACATCGTCATCACCGACGAGTGGGACCCGGTGATGACGGCGCAGCTGCGGGCCCGGCCCGAGGACGAGTCGTGGGCGGACGTCCTGCGGCATGCGCTGCGCACGGCCCTCGACCGCAGCCTCGCCGAGGAACCCGAGGCGACCCGGCTGCGGGCCCGGCTCGGGGCCGAGGTCCCCGCCGTCCGCGCCCGCATGACGGAGAGCATGGCGACGACCGGCCGGCTGCTCCGCGAGGGCCTCGCCGAGCGCTCCGGGCTGGACCCCGACAGCCTGGAGCTACGGGTCTTCGCCAGGTCCGTGCTGGGCGGGCTGATGGAGGTCTCCCGCTACTGGGCCGAGACCGGCCACCGCGACGACCTCCGGGAGCTGGTCGACCGTGCCCTGGACGTCCTGGAACACGGCCTGCCGACCGGAAAACCCTGAGGCCGGCGCCCGCCACCGTGACATCCTGACCGGGTGAACGGTCCCGAGATCCACGTCGAGTTCGCCCCCGAGCTGCACGTGTTCGTCCCCCAGGCCCGGCGGTCGGGCACCCTGCGGGCCACCACGGACGGCGTCTCCAGCCTGGGCCATGTCGTCGAGTCGCTGGGGGTGCCGCTGACCGAGGTGGGCGCCCTGGTCGTGGACGGCCGCGAGGTGCCCGTCTCGCACGTGCCGGCGGCCGGCGAGTCGGTGACCGTACGGACCGTCGCCCGCCCCCAGGAAGTGCCGGGCGCACCCCTGCGGTTCCTCCTCGACGTACACCTCGGCACGCTGGCCCGTCGGCTGCGGCTGCTCGGTGTCGACACGGCCTACGAGTCGACCGACATCGGCGACCCGGCGCTGGCCGCTCGTTCGGCGGCGGAACAGCGGGTCATGCTCAGCCGCGACCGGGGGTTGCTGCGCAGGCGCGAGCTGTGGGCGGGGGCGTTCGTGTACAGCACCCGGCCGGAGGAGCAGCTTCGGGACGTCCTGGACCGGTTCCAGCCCGAACTGCGGCCCTGGACGCGCTGCACGGCCTGCAACGGGGTGCTCCGCAAGGCGACCAAGGACGAGGTCGCCGATCAGCTGAAGCACGGGACGCATGCGACGTACGACGTGTTCGCGCAGTGCACGGAGTGCGGCCGGGCGTACTGGAAGGGCGCGCATCACGAGCAGCTGGAAGCGATCGTGGAGCGGGCGATGGCGCTTCGGCCGGAGCGCCGTTGACGGTCGGGTGCCGCGGGGAACTGCGGGCCGTTTGTGGCTGGTCGCGCAGTTCCCCGCGCCCCCTGGAGGGCGTCTAACGCCTGGTCAGGTCCTTCCTGCCGCAGGCGATGCCGTCCCTGTCGCGGTCCAGCCCGAGCGGATCGTCCTTGCCGTTGACCTTCAGGCGGCCGTAGTCGTTCGCCTTGAGCCACTCACAGCGGGACGCGGTCGTCTTCTTCACCTCCGCCGGGAAGTCGGTCGGCACGCAGACGTTGACCGAGCCGTAGTGGCGGTCGCAGCCGGAGATCGTCGGGCTGACCTTCTGCGACGTGCGCTTCTTGCCGGGTCCCGCGACCTTGCCCTCCGGCGCGTCCGCGAAGTCGTGGACATGGGCCGAGGCGTCCGTCGCCCTGAGGGCCTGGGGGTCCTTCAGGTGCACCCACTTCGCCACCGACGGCACCCCGTTCGCGTCGACCGCGAAGAGCATGTACCAGCCGGGCGGGGCCAGGTCGGGGTTGCTCGTCACGTTCAGGTCGACGTTGTCACCGTCGACCGACAGCGGCAGGTCCACGAACCGCTGGTTCGGGTCGGAGGAGTGGGTGACGGCGGCCGGGCGGATCAGTTCGGCCTTGGCGATGGGCCGGTCGACGGTGATCCGCTGGGTGTCGCCGTAGTTCCACTCGGTGTCGATCACCGAGGTGATCGCCGGTCGAGGGCCCTTGAACAGGTAGGGCGGGCTGTAGACCGACACGTCGTGGTTCCAGGAGCCGTTGCCCGGGTTGTCGCCGGTGGTCATCACGCGGCCGTCGGGGAGCAGGAAAGCGGAGGAGTGGTAGCCGCGCGCCTCGGGGTCGACGGCCACCGGGTCGAAGGTCTCCGACTCGGGGTCGAAGAGCGACGTCTCGTGGACCGGGTTGGCGCGGTTGTGCAGCGCGCCGCCCGTCTCCAGCACCTTGCCGTCGGGCAGGAGCACGGCGGAGACGTACATCTTGCCCTGGTCGCCGGTCTGCGGGACGGGCCCGTTGCCGAGGTCGACCGTGCCCTGCGGGATCGGCGGCCCGGCCACGTAGGACGGGTTCGGCTGCTTGAGGTCGATGATGTCGGTCAGGCGGTTCGCCTCCGGGTTGGAGTCGATGTTGCCGCCGCCGAGGGTGAGGACCTTCTGGTCCTGCGCCGGGGGCAGCAGCACGCTGGCCGACTGGTCGCGCTCGTCCTTCTTCTGGAGGCCGGGGACCTGGGTGACGGTGTTGGCGCCGTAGTCGTAGATCGCCGAGCCGGTGCCGGGGATGTTGTTGCCGAAGACGTGGCTGCCCGAGTAGAAGAGGCGGCCGTCCTGCATGAGGATCATCGACGGGTACAGACCCCAGTACGACCAGGTCTGGTTGACCTTCCACAGCGGCTGCCACCGCTGCTCGGCCTCGGAGAACAGCTCGGCGGTGACCGAGCCGGTGGAGTCCTCGCGCAGGCCGCCGAAGGAGATGACGTCACCGTTGCCGAGGATCGTGGCCGACGGGTACCAGTGGCCGTCGTTCATGTCGTTGGTCTTCGTGTAGGTCTCGGTGGCCGGGTCGAAGACGTACGAGTCCTTGTAGCCCTGGTAGCCGACACGGCCGTCCGCCGTCGGGTAGCCCTTGTTGCCGCTCATCACCAGCACGCGGCCGTCCTGGAGCTGGACGTGGCCGGCGCAGAACATGTCCTTCGGCGTGGGGATGACCTTGTAGGAGCCGTTCGCCGGGTTGTAGACGGCCGAGGTGAAGGTGCCGGCCTTGAACATCGACTCGTCGTTGCCGGAGCCCGCGATCAGCAGCACCTTGCCGTTGTTGAGGACGACGGAGTGCATGGAACGGACCGGGTTCTTCGTGGGCAGTACGTCCCACTTGCCGTTCGCGCACTGCTCGGCCGTGCCCGTGCACTTCGGCGGCAGGACCGGGCCGGGGACCTGGTCCATCCTGTAGTCGTCGGTCGTGGCCGAGCCGGTGCCGTAGACGGAGACGCCCCAGGAGATGCGGTCCGTGCCGGCCGGGACCTCGGGGGTGCGGACCGTGGCCTCTTTCCAGGTGCCGGCCAGGTCCAGCGTCTTGAGGTCGGTCCAGTACTGCCAGCCGGCCGTCGCGTCGTGCCGGAACAGTGTGATAGCCGCGTCGGGGGTGGTCGTCTTGTACCAGAGCCCGAGGTCGTACTGCCTGCCCGGCGTCACCACCGGCGCGCACTCGGCGGACTCGGTGATCAGGGCCTTGCGGTCGCCGTCGACGCGGCGGGTCAGCTCGACCTTCATGGCCTTGGTGCCGGTGTGCGCGTCGGCCGTGGTGGTGAAGGTGAAGTCGTTGTCGCCCCAGCCGGACTTCTCCCAGCAGTACGGCATGTCCCCGGCGCCGGCGGTCTCGAAGCCGGGGTTCCTGATGAGGTTGGCGGCGGAGGCGGGCTGGGGTGCGGTCAGCAGGAGGCCGGCCGTGAGCGCGCCCACGCAGGCGAGTGCGGTTCTTCTCCGGTACGTGTTCACACGGCTCTCCTCACGGTGCGGCCGTCGCGCACGGGCTTCTCGCCGGCCCGGCGCGGCAGGTAGACCAGCGCTTCGGTCGCCACGAAGCGCAGGACGAACGTCGTCACCAGCGCGAGCGCGGTGGCGGACAGCACGCCCAGGTGCAGCTGGTGCACGAACAGGGCGATCAGCGGGATGCGCAGCACCAGATCGGCGTTGGCGAGCAGCGCGAACCGGCCGGCCCGGTCCCACCAGCGCCGGTGCCGGCGCCGCTCCCGGAACAGCAGGTGCTCGATGAGCAGGAAGTTCCAGGCGACGCCGAGCTGGTTGGCGAGGATCTCCGCCGGTACGTAGTGCATGCCGACGGCGGTCAGCGCCCACAGGCCCAGCAGGTTCGGCAGGAAACCGGTGAGCCCGATCAGGCCGAAGCCGACCATGCGCGCGACCGGCGAGGCGGCGCGCAGCCCGGCCAGGTGGCGCAGGAACCGCAGCCCCTCCTGCGCGGTCGACTTCGACTCCCCGGCGAACCGGTCCTGGAAGACGAAGGGCACCTCGGTGACCTGGCGCGGGCGGCTGCGCACGGCGAGTTCGAGGAGGATCTTGTAGCCGAGCGGCTGGAGCACCTCGGCCGTGACCGCGCTGCGGCGGATCGCGAAGAAGCCGCTCATCGGGTCGCTGATGCCGTGCAGCCGGCGCGGGAACAGCGCCTTGGTCAGCCAGGTCGCCCCGCGTGAGACGGCCACGCGGTAGCTGCCCGCGAGCCCCGCCCGGCTGCCGCCCTTGATGTACCGGGAGGCGACGACCAGCCCGGCGTTCGCCCGCTCGCCGGTGGCGACCAGGTCCGGCACGAGGGACGGCGGGTGCTGGCAGTCGCCGTCCATGACGACGATCCAGTCGGACGTGGCGGCCTTCAGTCCCTCGACGACCGCGCCCCCGAGCCCGCCCACCGGCTCCTCGCGGTGCAGGACGGTCACCGGGAAGGGGCAGTCCTGCGCCGCCTTCTGGATGACCTCGGGCGTGTCGTCGGTGGAGTCGTCCACGAAGAGGACTTCGCACGGCAGCCGGGCCGGCACGGCCTCGGTGATCTGGTGCAGCAGCTGCCGTACGTTCGCCGACTCGTTGAACGTCGGTACGACGATGGTGACGGCGCCCGGTTCGGGGATCTCGGCGGTCTCGACGACCTCTCCGGGGACGGTGGACTCCTGGCTCATCGCGCGCCTCCGGCGGTGGTCTGGATCTGTCGGATCTCGATGCGGTCCGGACCGGTGCCGAAGGTGGCGACCGGGGCCGAGTTCTCCATGGCGGCCTTGACGTTGGGCAGGTCGGCCGCGTCACGCCGCACGGTCGGCGAGGCGACGACGTAGTCGAGGTCCTTCCAGCCGCGCGGCATCGTCTTCGTCACCGCCGGGTCGAGGTCGGCCTTGTAGAACCAGATGACGCCGAGCCCCGGCCGGTAGCCCTGGTGCACGAGGTCGAGCCAGAGGGCGTCGTCGACCAGCACTCGGGTGCGCTCCGGGTTCTCGACCTCGGTGGCCAGCCACCGGGACGCCGCCTTGTAGGGGGCGTTGGCGTCGGTGGTGACGGCGGTGCGGGCGCCGTCGTACCAGTGCGGTACGACGTAGGCGCCGGCGGCGAGAGCGAGGACCGCGGCGAGCGCGTACCGGCCCGCGCTGATGTATCGATTCTCCGCCTCGGAGCGCCGGCGGCTCAGTACCGCGTGGGCGACGGAGGCGGTTCCGCCGGCGAGGACGAGGGCGAGGAAGGGCAGGGCCTGGATGACGTACATCGCGGGCAGGTAGCCGTTGGGACGCAGGGCCAGCGCGGCGAAGATGGCGACGGCCAGGGCCGGTCCGGCCAGGGCGCGCGCCGTGACGGACCAGCGCCAGGTGACGAGGAGCAGCAGGGCGCCCGCGAGGCCGCCCAGCGGCAGGATCCTGTCGTAGTACAGCCACGACTGGAGCACGCCCCAGGAGCCGGAGCCCTGGTCCAGGATGAAGCCCGAACCCGGTCTGGTCATCTGGTACTTGACGCCGTCCCAGAGGGAGACGTGCCCGGCGCCGGGCAGCAGCTCGCCCTTGAGCAGGGCGAACAGCGGATACGAGAAGCCGATCAGGGCACAGGCCGTGACGGCTCCGGTGAGGGCGAACTTGCGGGTGTCCCGGTGGCTGTGCCGCCACATGGTGAGGAACAGGGCGGGCAGGACGATGAGCATCGTCTCCTTGGTGAGGACGGCCGCCGCCGCCGCCATGCCCGCGCCGAAGTGGTGCCAGAGGTGGCGGCTCGGGGAGGCGGCCAGCGTGAAGGCCAGCAGCGTCCACATCACCGCGAGGTTGTCGAGGAAGATCTCCCGCTGGAGGACGACCGCCAGCGGCGAGAGGCCGAAGAAGACCATGCCGAGCGCAGCCGCCCAGCGGGGCAGGGCGAGGCGGCGGCCCAGGACGTAGACGAGGACCGCGCTGATGCCGCTGATCACCAGCATCGTGGCGCGCATGGTGCCGACCGTCATCGACTCGGGGCTGATCAGCGCGGGGATCCAGGTCAGCACGGCGATCTGGATCCAGCCCAGCGGCGGGTGGTCGTACCAGTAGGTGTAGTGGGCGAGGCCGTCGCCCTGCTGGACCGACCAGGCCTGGGCGAGGTAGGTGCCCTCGTCGTCGCTGAGGGCCGGGTAGTCGGCGATGTTCCAGCCCTGCACGACGAGGATCGCCACGAGGAGGACACCGCACAGGAGCAGGTCGGACCGGGAGGAGCGCAGCCGGCTCGGCGGCTCCGCTTGCCGGTGCGCATCGGCGCCGGACACGGGCCGGCGCTGCGCGGGAACCTTCGCTGTGGTCACCGCGGGAAGGGTGGAGGTCACGCGGGAACGTCCTCTCGGGTCACGGGGACGTCCTGCCGGGTCACGGCCGTCTCGTCGAGATGCGCGCCGACGTGGCTCGTCAGCTCCCAGTCGGTGCGGCCGCGCTGCTCACGCCACACGGCACGGACGGCCGCCCCGGCGAGCAGGACCTGGTAGAAGGGGCCGCCCACGACCAGCTTCAGGTAGTGCGCGAACCGCACGCGCAGCCCGTACTGCTTGCCGAAGTCGTGCAGTCCGACGATCTCGAAGACGAAGGTGACCAGCGCGGTGACGGCCGGCAGGAAGGTGATGAAGGCGACGCCGACGGGGACGTCCAGGAACAGCGCGATCGCCACGTTCAGCGGGATGATCAGGCCGGTGAAGGCCTGCATGAACGGTGTCATCAGGGTGTAGCGGGCGAGCAGCCGCTGCCCGAGGGTGGGCAGTTGCTTCCAGTCCTTCTTCCGGTACACCTGGAGGAATCCCTGGTTCCAGCGGGTGCGCTGCTTCAGCAGGGACATCAGCGAGCCCGGGGTCTCCTCGCGGGTCACCATGTCGGAGTCGTAGGCGACGACGACCTTCTTGCCGACGCTGGAGAGCCTTACGCCCAGGTCGCAGTCCTCGGCGAGGCAGTCCGGGTCCCAGCCGCCGGCTTCCCTGAGGACGCCGGTGCGGACGAAGACGGTGTTGCCGCCGAGCGGGATGAAACCTTTCTGCGCGTGCAGGTGGAGCCGCGAGCGGAACCAGAAGAAGTACTCCAGGCAGTTGCGCAGGCTGTACCAGCTGGAGTGGAAGTTGATCAGCTGCACGCCGCCCTGGACGACGTCCGCGCCGGTGGTGCGGAAGGCGTGGTCGACGTGCGCGAGGAGCTCGGGATGGACCTGGTCCTCCGCGTCGAAGACGCCGACGACGTCGCCGCGGCAGTGCGGCAGGGCCGAGTTCATGGCCTTCGGCTTGTTCTTCTTCTCGTGGCGGTCGACGACGACCCGGACCCGTGCATCACATGCCGCGGCCCGCTCGGCCACGGCGGTGGTCTCCGGGTCGTCGTGCCCGACGATCACGATGATCTCGAAGTCGGTGTGACTGGACTCCAGCAGCCGCTGGATCGTGTGGTCCAGCACCGCCTGTTCGTGCCGCGCGGGCAGCAGCAGCGAGAACGAGACGTGCTCGTCCCCGTCCGGGCTGCTGAACCGCGTGGAGGCGAACACTTCCGGCGTACGCCAGGCGTGCATCTGCCACCACAGGGTGAACGCAGCCATCCAGAACAGGGCCAGTGAAACGGCAGCGATGAAGACAGACGTCAGCAAACAGATCCCCCCAGATCCCAGAACCCCCCGCCGTGACGGCTTACCTCATCCGTCACGGCACTGTGCAGAGATTAAGGGGGAACTGTGAAGCCTGGGGGCTGTTCAGATAAAGAGCATGTTTCCGTTGATTCCCGACTTCAGCTGCTCAACGCCGCTCGCAACCTTTCAACTTCGGTCGTCGGGGCGTCACATGTGAAGTTACGGCAGACGTACGCGGCTGGTTCACCGCCGACCAGCGGACGGTCCGCGAGCAGCGGAAACTCGTCGCTCCCCGGGGCGCCGACGGCGACGACCGCGCCCGGCGCGGTGCCCAGAAGTGCCGTGCGGTGCAGGGCCCTCGTCCCCTCGTGACCGAGGGACGGCCCCACGATCGCGACCTCACGCGGCCCGTCCAGCGCGGCCTCGGCGGCGGCGAGCCCCCAGCCGATGAAGCGTGGCACGCGCGGCCCGAGCGCCTTGACGACGCCGAGGGCCTTCTCCGCGGCGGTGCGGTGGGGCTCCGACCCGGTGTGCGCGGCGTAGCTCAGCAGGGCGCCCGCCGCCGCGCTCCAGCCGGACGGGGCGGCGTTGTCGGTCGGGTCCTGCGGGCGGCGGATCAGCCGCTCGGCGTCGGCGGCCGTGTCGAACATCGCGCCCGACTCCTCGTCGGTGAAACGCGCCAGGACGTGGTCGAGCAGGAACCCGGCGAACTCCAGCCAGACGCCTTCCCCCGTGACGGACGCCAGCGCGAGGAAGCCCTCCGCCACGTCGCCGTAGTCCTCCAGCACGCCCGCGTTGGCGCCGGCGTGACCGTCCTTGCTGGTGCGGGTGAGCCGGGCCTGCTCGTCGAGGTGCAGCCGGACGAGGAGATCGGCGGCGGCGAGGGCGGCCTCGACGAGGTCGGGCCGGTCGAAGTAGGCGCCGGTCTCGGCGAGCGCGGCGATCGCGAGCCCGTTCCAGGCGGCGACGACCTTGTCGTCCCGGCCCGGGGCGGGACGACCGGCCCGCTCCGCCAGTAGCCGCTCTCGGATGGAGGCGATCCTCCCGGCATCGAACAAACCGTCCTGCTGTGGCAGTTGGAGGACGGACTGACCGTGCTCGAACGTGCCCTCCTCGGTCACCCCGAAGTACTGGACCGCGAGCTCGGCGTCCTGCTCACCGAGGACCTCGCGCAGCTGCTCCGGCGTCCACACGTAGTACGCGCCCTCGACGTGCCTGCCGGTGCCGCCCTCCTGTCGCTCGCCACCACCCTTCTGAAGACGCGCTTCGCGCGGCACCTCCTCTTCGCTGTCGGCGTCCAGCGCGGAGGCGAACCCGCCCTCGGCGGTGCGCAGTTCGCGCACCATGAAGTCGGCGGTCTCCAGAGCGACCCGGCGGGCGAGCTCGGAGCCGGTGGCACGCCAGAGGTGGGCGTAGACCCGGCACAGCAGCGCGTTGTCGTACAGCATCTTCTCGAAGTGCGGCACGATCCAGTCGCGGTCGACCGAGTAGCGGGCGAAGCCGCCGCCGAGCTGGTCGTAGATGCCGCCGCGGGCCATGCGCTCGCAGGTGTCCTGCGCCATCTGCAGGGCGCCCTCGGCACCGGTGCGGGCGTGGTGGCGCAGCAGGAACTCCAGCACCATGGACGGCGGGAACTTCGGCGCCCCGCCGAATCCGCCGCGCTGCGGGTCGTACTCACGGGTGAGCGCGAGCAGGGCCTGCGCGAGTTCCTGCTCGCCGGGCGTCTGCGCGTCGCCGTAGGAGATCTCCCGCCCGGCCAGATCCCGGACGATCTTCCCGGCGACCTCGGTGACCTCGTCCCGTCGCTCCTCCCACGCCTGGTGGACGCCCTGGAGCACCTGCCGGAAGGACGGCATGCCCTGGCGCGGGGCGGGCGGGAAGTACGTGCCGAAGTAGAACGGCTCGGCGTCCGGGGTGAGGAAGACGGTCATGGGCCAGCCGCCCTGGCCGGTCGCCGCCTGCACGGCCTCCATGTAGACCGCGTCGACGTCCGGGCGCTCCTCGCGGTCGACCTTCACGCTCACGAAGTGCGCGTTGAGGTACTCGGCGGTCTGCTGGTCCTCGAAGGACTCGTGAGCCATGACGTGACACCAGTGACAGCTGCTGTAGCCGACACTGAGCAGCACGGGCACGTTCCGCTTACGGGCCTCCTCGAAGGCCTCCGCCGACCAGGGCCACCAGTCCACGGGGTTGTCGGCGTGCTGAAGGAGGTAGGGGGACGTCTCGTGCGCCAGTCGGTTCGGCATGGTGTCCATCCTGCCGCAGTACCCGGCCCGGCACGCGTCAGGCGCCGCGCGGGCGCCGCCCGGGGCGCACGCCCGACGGACGCGCGACGCCTCAAGCCGCCCGCGTCTTCACATAATCGGGCCGGGCACGCCCCCTCGCCCCGATGCGCCGTGGGCAGCACACTTGACCAAGGAAACGACCGGGACGACGACTCAGGTACGCCGGTGCCGCGGAGGGGGACGTGACATGCGGGACAGTCATCGGGCGGATGCCGAGCGGTTGTTGGCACGGGCCGTGGAGGAGGAGGTCCGCCGGACGGGCGGGCGCACGGACGGGAAGGTGCTGCTCGCGCGGGCGCGCGGGGCGCTCGACGCCATGGCGCAGAGCGCGGCCGAGGAGTACGAGGCCTACACGCGCGCCCTGGACGAGGCGGCGGCCGGTCAGCTCACCTTCGGGCAGCGCTACGCCCGGGAGGGCGGCGGGACACCGCTGCTGGTGGCCGGGGTCGCGGCGGTCGCGGCCGTCGTCGCCGACATGGCCCTCGGCACGGACACCGGGACGGCGCTGGGGGCGGGCCTGACCGTGGGCGTCGTGGGCGCCGCGGCGACCGTCGTGAAGGTCGTCGGCTCCCATCTGCCGGCCGCACACCACCGGGCCGGGGCCGCGAGCCAGCCGGGCGGGCCCGAACAGCTGCGGCTGCAGTGGCTGACGGCACTGGAGGTGCGGGGCATCCGGCCGTTCCTGGACCAGCAGCGGGTGCTCGCCGCCTCCACGGGGCCGAAGAAGACCGGGCCGCGGCTGCGGGGCGCCGACAAGAGCGCGGCGGCGCGCGGGCGCAACGTGCTGGAGCAGTCCTTCGCGCAGCTCCCCGAACCGGCTCAGCCGTTCGCGGGGCGGCGGCAGGAGCTGGCGCAGATCCGGCAGTGGGTGCAGGCGGCCCGGGCGAGCACGGAGACCCAGCCGACGGTGGTCGTCCTGCACGGCACGCCCGGCAGCGGCCGCACGACCCTCGCCGTGCACGCCACGCACGAACTGAAGGACTACTTCCGCGGCGCGTGCGTCGTCGACCTGCGCGCCGACGGCCTGGGCGAGTCCCCGCTGTCCACCCGCGACGCCCTGCTGCATCTGCTCAACCGGCTCGGCGCACCCCGCGAGCAACTGCTGTTCCGCGAGCGCTCCTCCCCCGACCAGCAGGTCAAGCGGCTGAGCGAGCTGTACCACCAGCATCTGACCGGCCTGCCGGTCACGGTCGTCCTGGACGACGCATCGGACGCCGGGCAGGTCCGCGCCCTGGTCCCGGAGCGGTCCGACAGCCTGGTGCTGGTGACCGCGCGGGGCCCGCTGGAGCTGGGCGAGCTGCCCGCGCGGGTGCACCAGCTGCCCGTGGACCCGCTGGACGCCGCGGGCGCGGAGGAACTGCTGGGCGCGGCGGCCCAGGACCGTTCCGGGCCGTACGACGCCGAGTCCGCCGACCGGGTCCGGGAGCTGTGCGGCGGGCTGCCGCTGGCACTGCGCATCGCCGGCTCGTGCCTCGGCCTCCGCTCCCCGCGCGCGCTCGCCACGGACCTCGGGGCGTACGGCCCGGTCGATCCGGTCGAGCGCGCCCTGTGGCTGCGCTACACCGACCAGCCGGAGCCCGTACGGCGGCTGCTGCGCCGGCTGGCCCTGGCCGGCCGGGCCTCGCTGGGCGCCGCCGCGGCCGCAGCGCTGCTGGCCACCGACGAGGCGGAGGCCACGCGCCACCTCCAGGCGCTGACCCGCGCCGGTCTGATCGACCACGTCCGGGGCGACCGCTACCGGCTGCACGCCCTGGTCGGCGCCTTCGCCCAGGCCCGGCTCCTCGACGAGGAGGAACCGGCCGAGCGCACGGCGGCGCAGGAGCGGCTGATCGTGAACTACGCCGAGCTGGCCGACTCGGTGCTGCGCATGGTCGACGGCAACATGTCCACCCGCACGAACCGCTTCAGCCCGTACGGCTTCCCCTCCCTCGACGAGGCGCTGCGCTGGCTGGACGACGAGTCGAGCTTCATCACGGCGGCGCTGCGGCACGCCGAGGGCGTGGACCGGGCGGCGGTCCTGAACCTCCTGGGCGCCCTGTGCGACTACTGCCTGCTGCGCGGCGACCTCTACCGCCTGGGCGAGATCAGCGAGCTGGCCCAGGCGGTGGACGAGGGCCTGCTGGTCCGCTCGGTGCAGTGGCGCACCGGCATCGCGGCACGGCAGCTCGGCGAACTGGACAAGGCGCGGACGACCCTCGCCTCGGTCGTCGACCTGTACCGGGAGGCCCATCACGACGCGGGTGCCGCCCGCGCCCTGTGCTCCCTCGGCATCACCCTGCACCACCAGGGCAATCTGACGGAGGCGTCGGCGAAGCTCCGCGAGGCCCTGGCCCTGCAGTCCTCCGCCGAACTGGCGACGGACCGGGCGTGGACGATGCACGCCCTGGCGGCGGTGGAACGGGACCGGGCCCGGCTGGCGGAGGCGCTGGACCTGCTGAACGAGTCGCTGGTGCTGCACCGGCGGGGCGAGTCCGTGCACGGCCAGGCCTGGGCGCACTTTCAGCTCGGCCAGCTGGGCCTGCGCATGGGCGACGTCCCGCGGGCCGAGGCCGAGCTGCGGGCGGCCCTGGAGCTGTACGGCCGCACCCGGGACGCCCGCGGCGAGGCCTGGGCCCTGACCCAGCTGGCCCGCGCCCTGCTGGTCGCCGGTGACGCGTCGCCGGCCGTGGAGGAACTGCGCGGGGCCGCCGCCCGGCACCGCGAGAACGAGGACGCGCGCGGCGAGGCGTGGACGCTGTACTACCTCGGCCAGGCTCTGGAGGAGACGGGCAACCTGGACCAGGCCGTCCGCGAACTGGAACGCTCCCGCACGATGTTCTCCCGCATGCGGGACGTCTACGGCCTGGCCTGCGCCCGCCACCACTCGGCCCGCGTCACCCGCGACCAGCGTGCCGCCCAGACGGGCTCCCTGCGCAACTCCGGCTTCGCCCGCCAGCTCCTGGTGGACGCCCGCGCCGACTTCCAGCGCATCGGCGTCGCCCACGGCGAGGCGTGGACCTGCCTGGAGCTGGCGGTGGTGGACGCGGGCAACGCCCGCACCCAGCAGGCCCTGGACCTGTGCGACGAGGCGGCCGGCCTCTTCATGTCGTACGGCGACCGCCGGGGCGAGGACTGGGCCCGCTTCCTGCGCTGCACCCTGCTGCCGTACGCGGCCCCCGGCGGCATGGAGGTCGGCACGGCCGTGGCCCAGGAGGAACTGGCCCAGCTGTCCCGCGCGAGCCATCCGCTGCGCGACCAGAAGCTGGACGACTACCTCGACGCGTACGCCCTGCTGCTGGAACGCGGCGTGACCCTGGAGGCGGGCTGGCAGGCCTGGCGCCTGGGCATGGTGCCGAACCGGCATGCGCGGGAGGTGATGGGGGTGGCCGTGGAGTCGAAGGCGTAAGGAGCCCCGCCCGGGGCGGGCGCGCGACGTACCCGTCGGCGGCGGTCGGCCGCCGACGGGTGTCCTCCAGGGGAGAGCCGGATCGCCCGGCCCCGGGAGGGACGTCAGCCCTGCTGCTGCTTGCCCTGGCCGGAGGCCTCCGCGTCCGCGGACTCCGGCTGCGCGGCCGGGTCGGCCTGCTCGGCCTTGGGGTCCGGGACCTGCGTGAAGTCGACCCTGTTCATGTGCCGGCTCATCGACTTCATCAGGGCCCACACCGCCAGGGCCATCGCCGCGAAGACGATGAAGCCGAGGACGCCGGGGGTGACCTTGTCCTCGTCGACCTCCTTGGCGAAGGTGACGAGGTGCGTCATGGCCAGGCTTGCGCTTGCGCTCATGTCAGGCATTGTCGCGGACGCCCGCGAAGAGGTCGTCCTCGGGGAGGGAGGTATCGACGAGGGACTTCGCCAGCTCGTACTCCTCCGTCGGCCAGACCTCCTTCTGGATCTCCATCGGCACCTTGAACCAGCCGCCGTCCGGGTCGATCTGCGTGGCGTGCGCGATCAGCGCCTTGTCGCGGATCTCGTAGAAGTCGGCGCAGGGCACGTGCGTGGTGAGCGTGCGCTGCTTCATGCCGAACTCGTCCCAGCGCTTGAGCCAGTCCCCGTAGGGGGACTCCAGACCCCGGTCGAGCATCGCCTGGTGCAGCGCCTCGGTGCGGGGGCGGTTGAAACCCTGGTTGTAGTAGAGCTTCTGCGGCTGGTACGCGGGGCCGTACTCGGCCTCCGGGTACTTCTCGGTGTCCGCCGCCCCCTCGAACGCCACCATCGAGATCTTGTGGGTCATGATGTGGTCGGGGTGCGGATAGCCGCCGTTCTCGTCGTAGGTCGTGATCACCTGGGGACGGAAGGCGCGGATCTTCCGCACCAGCTCACCGGCCGCGTGGTCGACGTCCTCCAGGGCGAAGCAGCCCTCCGGCAGCGGCGGCAGCGGGTCGCCCTCGGGCAGGCCCGAGTCGACGAAGCCGAGCCACTCCTGCTTGACGCCCAGGATCTCCCGGGCCTCGTCCATCTCCTTCTTGCGTACCTCGTGGATGTGCTCCTCGACGTACTTGTCCCCCTGGAGCTTCGGATTGAGGATGGAGCCGCGTTCCCCGCCCGTGCAGGTCACGACCAGCACGTCCACCCCCTCGGACACGTACTTGGCCATGGTCGCCGCGCCCTTGCTCGACTCGTCGTCGGGGTGGGCGTGAACGGCCATCAGTCGCAACTGGTCAGTCAAGACTCATTCCTCAGTAAGTCGGCGCCCTGTGTGCGTCGGCGCAATCAGCGGCTTCTATAGTGACCGAACCGGGGGGCGAATAATTCCGGGCCCCGGTCCCGGGTCGCCTTACGGGGCGTTCGTCCCGGCTCTGTCTGGAGGACGATCATGAGTACGGTGAGCACGCGACCGCCCGAGGGGCGTTACGGCCGTGCCTCGGACGAGCGCGCCGACCGCACACTCAAGATCGTCGGCGCTGTCCTCGCGGCGGCGCTGCTGGGGCTCGTCGCCTGGTTCGGCTACCACTACGTCGCCCAGAGCGAGATCAGCGCCGAGGTGATCAGCTTCGAGCCCGGCAAGGAGTCCGTGCGGGTGCATCTGGAGGTCCGCAAGGACGCCGGTGCCGAGGGCTACTGCACCGTGCGCTCGCAGGCCGAGAACGGTGCCGAGGTCGGCCGGGCCGATTTCCGCTTCGACGGGGACGCCACCCGCATCGACAAGGTCGTCACGCTCCGTACGACCTCCCCGGGGACGACGGCCGAGCTGCTGGGCTGCCACACCGGCTGAGACCCCGCCCGAGTCACCTGCAATACGTAGCGCCTGACCTGCGTTGACGTGAAACTGGTGGCTTATGTCCTCCCCCTTCTGCCCCTGAATTGTTAGGCTCGTGGTTTCGCCCATCCGTGAAGGAACATGCTTCTGGGTAGGGCGATGCTTTGTATTCCCAGTACCTACGAGGAGCACCTGTGACCCAGACCAGCGAGAACGTCACCTGGCTGACCCAGGAGGCGTACAACAAGCTCAAGGCTGAGCTTGAGTACCTTACTGGTCCCGCGCGGGCTGAGATCTCCGCGAAGATCGCCGCCGCGCGCGAGGAGGGCGACCTGCGTGAGAACGGCGGGTACCACGCAGCCAAGGAGGAGCAGGGCAAGCAGGAACTCCGTGTGCGCCAGCTCACCCAGCTCCTCGAGAGCGCCAAGGTCGGCGAGGCGCCCGCGGCGGACGGCGCCGTGGCGCCCGGCATGGTCGTCACGATCGCCTTCGACGGTGACGAGGACGACACGCTGACGTTCCTGCTCGCCTCGCGCGAGTACGCGAGCGCCGACATCGAGACGTACTCCCCGCAGTCCCCGCTGGGCACCGGCGTGATCGGCCACAAGGTCGGCGAGGACGCGCAGTACGAGCTGCCGAACGGCAAGAAGGCCTCGGTGAAGATCCTCAAGGCCGAGCCGTACGAGGGCTGAACCGCCCCTGCCGAAGTCCTGACGCGCCCCCGGCGTCCTCGCGGCGCCGGGGGCATCGTCATGCCGTCGCGGAGCGGTACTTGCGCACCGCCAGCGTCCGGAAGACGACCAGGATCAGGATCGAGTAGATCAGCGAGGCCCAGACGGGGTGCTGCATGGGCCAGGCGTCCGACGACGACTGGCCCGGGTTGGCGAACAGCACGCGGCAGGCCTGGACCGTGGCGCTGAAGGGATTCCACTCGGCGATGTGGCGCAGCCACGGGGTCATGTGGCTGGTGTCCACGAACGCGTTCGAGATGAAGGTGACCGGGAAGAGCCAGATCAGCCCGCTGGACGTGGCCGCCTCCGGGGTCCGCACGGACATGCCGATCAGGGCGCCGATCCAGGTGAACGCGTAGCCGAGCAGGAGCAGCAGGCCGAAGGCCCCGAGCACCTTGCCGGCGTTGGTGTCGCCGTCGGACCCGACGCGCCAGCCGACCAGGAGGGCGACGGCCGCGAGGACGACCAGGGTGAGGGCCGTCTGCGCGGAGTCGGCGAGGGTACGCCCGGTGAGCACCGCGCCGCGCGCCATGGGCAGGGAGCGGAAGCGGTCGATGAGGCCCTTGTGCATGTCGTCGGCGATGCCGGCGCCCGAGCTGGCGGTGGCGAACGTGACGGTCTGCGCGAAGATGCCCGCCATCAGGAAGTTCTTGTAGTCGACGGCGCTGGTGCTGCTGCCGATCTGCATGGAACCGCCGAAGACGTAGGTGAAGAGCACCACGAACATGATCGGCTGGATCAGTCCGTAGATGATCATTTCGGGGATCCGGGACATGCGGATCAGGTTGCGTTGCGCGACGACCAGCGAGTCACGGATCGACTGGCTGACCGGGTTCGCGGCCGGCGCGACCCGCACGGTGTCGGTGACGGCGCTCACTTCACGGCCTCCTCGTCGTTGTCCTCGTTCTTCGCCTCGGCCACGTGTCCCGTCAGCGACAGGAAGACGTCGTCGAGGGTCGGCCGGCGCAGGCCGATGTCGTCGATCTCGATGCCCCGGGTGTCCAGCTCCCGGATGACCTCGGCGAGGAGCTTGGCGCCGCCGGTGACGGGCGCGGTGAGCTTGCGCATGTGCTCCTCGACCGTGGTGTCGCCCTTGCCGAAGCCGGTGAGCACCTCGGCGGCGGCCTGGATGTGCTCGCGTTCGTGCACCACGACCTCGACGCGCTCGCCGCCGGTGCGGGCCTTGAGCTGGTCGGAGGTGCCCTGGGCGATGACCTTGCCGTGGTCGACCACCGCGATGTCGTGTGCCAGGTGGTCGGCCTCTTCCAGGTACTGCGTGGTCAGCAGCAGTGTCGTGCCGCCGGAGACCAGTTGCTTGATGACCTCCCACAGCTGCTGGCGGTTGCGGGGATCGAGGCCGGTCGTCGGCTCGTCCATGAACATCACGGGCGGCGAGACGACGAGGGCCGCCGCGAGGTCGAGCCGGCGGCGCATGCCTCCGGAGTAGGTCTTGGTGGGGCGGTCGGCCGCGTCCGCGAGGTGGAACTGCTCCAGCAGTTCGGCCGCGCGCTCCTTCGCCGCCTTCGCCTTCATCTGGTAGAGCCGGCCGACCATGTACAGGTTCTCGCGGCCGGTCAGGTACTCGTCGACGGCCGCGAACTGGCCGGACAGGCCGATGGAGCGGCGGACGGCGTCGGGCCGTTTGAGCACGTCGATACCCGCGACGACTGCCCGGCCGCTGTCGGGGCGCAGCAGGGTGGTCAGGCAGCGGACGGTCGTCGTCTTGCCCGCGCCGTTCGGCCCGAGCAGGCCGAGGACCGTGCCCTCGGGCACGTCGAGGTCGACTCCGTCCAAGGCCCTTACGTCACCGAAGGTCTTGACCAGCCCTTCGGCATGGATGGCGGCTGGCATATGAATCTCCACGTCTTCGGGGAGCACCGGACAGGGGAATCACGCTTCACGACACACCATAACGCGATGTATCGCGTCTTACAATGAGACTTTCCGCGTTCTGCTCCCGTGCAACGAAAGATCTTGAGCCCGGCGCGCCGGGCTCGGCAGGCGGTCAGCCCATGACCGTGTAGCCCGCCTCGCGCAGCGCCTGGCCCACCTCGACGCAGTGCGCCGGGCCCTTCGTCTCCAGGTGCAGCTCGACCTCCGCCTCCGTGAGCCCCAGCCGTGGGTCGGTCCGTACATGGCTCACATCGAGGACGTTAGCGTCGACCACTGACAACACGCCCAGAAGTGTGGCCAAGGCCCCGGGCCGGTCCGTCAGCCGCAGCCGGACGGCCAGGTAGCGGCCCTGCGCGGCCATGCCGTGCCGCAGCACCCGCTGCATCAGCACCGGATCGACGTTGCCGCCGGACAGCACCGCGACGACCGGCCCCTCGAAGGAATCCGGCCGGCTCAGCAGCGCCGCGACCGGGCTCGCCCCGGCCGGCTCCACGACCAGCTTGGCGCGCTCCAGGCACAGCAGCAGCGCGGCGGACAGTTCGTCCTCGCTGACCGTCCGCACCTCGTCGACCAGCTCGCCGACGATCCCGAACGGCACGTCCCCGGGCCGCCCGACCTTGATGCCGTCGGCCATCGTCGCCGGATTCTCGACCGTGACGGGCCGGCCCGCCGCCAGCGAGGGCGGATAGGCCGCCGCGCCCTCCGCCTGGACGCCCACGATCCGCAGGTCCGGCCGCAGCGCCTTCACCGACACCGCGATCCCGGCGGCCAGCCCGCCCCCGCCGATGCCGACCACGATCGTGCGCGCCTCCGGGCACTGCTCCAGGATCTCCAGGCCGACCGTGCCCTGGCCCGCGATGATGTCCGGGTGGTCGAAGGGGTGGATGAACACCGCACCCGTCTCGGCCGCGTACTCCTGCGCGGCGGTCAGCGTCTCGTCGACCACCTGGCCGTGCAGCCGCACCTCGGCCCCGTAGTCCCGGGTGGCGCTGACCTTGGGCAGCGGGGCGCCCTTCGGCATGAACACCGTGGAGCGCACGCCGAGCAGCGTGGAGGCCAGGGCCACGCCCTGCGCGTGGTTGCCGGCGCTCGCGGCGACAACACCGGCGGCGCGCTCCTCGGGCAGCAGACCGGCGATCCGGACGTAGGCGCCGCGCAGCTTGAACGATCCCGTCCGCTGGAGGTTCTCGCACTTGAGATGCACCGGCGCCCCGACCATCTGGGACAGGTGCCTGCTGCCCTCCATCGCGGTCACCCGCGCCACGCCCGAGAGCATCTTCTGGGCGCCGCGCACGTCGTCGAGGGTGACGGGCCGCAAGGAGTCCGCCGTGCTGTAGCTCATGACTCCAGCATCGCAGTTCACGAACGGGAACGGCCGTTGTGACCAACGTCCGAGACCCGCTTTGCGCAGCGCCGGTACGGCCCGCCCCCCGGCCGCGTACCCTGTCCCCCAATCAGCCAGCCCTTCACGAAGTGAGCCCCCGGCCATGCCCACAACACCTGAAATGTCGATGGACATGACGACCGTCGGTGACACCGGTCTTCTCGACACCCTCCAGCACGAGGTGGCGGTGTTCGCGCGCCGTGCCGAACAGACCCGGCTCGGCGGGGTCGGGCAGGTGCGCAACTCCATGGACCGCGCCGCGTACCTGCTGCTCAACCGTCTCGACAAGGAAGGCCCGATGGGCGTCAAGGCCCTCGCCGCGAGCATGGGGATCGACTCGTCGACGGTCACCCGGCAGGTGGCTCCGCTCGTCGACACCGGCCTGGTCAAGCGCACGTCGCACCCCGAGGACGGGCGTGCGGTGGTACTCCAGCTGTCCCCGCGCGGGCAGGCGCGGCTGGAGGAAGTGCGCTCGTCCCGGCGGCAGTTGATGGCCGAGCTGACCGAGGACTGGCAGCCGGAGGAGCGCGAGGCGTTCTGCTCGCTCCTCACGCGCTTCAACAGCGCGCTGTCCGCCCGGATGGCGGTCCAGGGAGTACCGGGGCCGGAGGCGCAGTCGCCGTCCTGACCCCCACGCGCGCGTGGCCGACTCAGCGGGCGGGACGCCGACGCCGTCCGCCGGCGGGCCGCGGCGCACCTACGGCAGGCGGTCGGTCGGGCCCGGGTGGGGCTCCGGCCGGGTGCGGCCCGCGCCTGGCGCCGCCGTCCCACTCGGTGCGCGGCACTTGACCTCGGGGCCACCCCTGGCCTGATATGAGACCGGGCCCCTTCGTACGCGGCCGTCGCCCGCGTACCCGGCCGGGCCCGCATCCTCAGGATCGCCGTCGGGCGGGAGGCGCGATGCGAGAGCGGCATGCGTCCCAGGCAGCCCGCCGGGCCCGGGAGTTCGAGGCGTTCGTCACGGGCGCGGCCGGGCGGCTGCTGCACGCCGCCACCCTGCTCACCGCGGAAGGCCCGGACGACAACCCCCGCGCGCGGCGCCTGCTGACCCTCTCGCTGGCGCACACCTACGCGTGCTGGGACCGGCTGCGCGGCGAGGATCCGTACGACCGCACCCGGCAGTATCTGGCGACCCGCTTCGCGCGCGGCGCGTGGCACCACTACGGCGCTCCCGGCCGCTCCCGGCCGCACCCGGCGAGCCCCCTCGCCCCGCTCAGCCCGCAGGAGCGGCTCATCGTGGTGCTCATGCTCTACGAGGGCGTCGCCGAGGAGCAGACGGCGGCCCTGCTCGGCCTGTCCGCGGAGCGCGTACGGGCCGTCTGCCACCGGGCGACGACGACCCTGCTGCACCGCGCGCGGGGCCCGGCCCCGGCAGTGCCGGCCACGAAGGCGGTGCCGTCATGAGCGGGAACGACCGCGAGGCGACCGTACGGAGGCTGCTGGAGCAGGCGCCGTCGCGGTCCGTGCCGCCCGAGATTCACGCGGAGGCGGTGCGCCGGGGCAACCGGATGCTGCGGCGCAGGACGGTCGCCCGGCGCCTGCTGTGGCTGCTGATGTTCGCAGCGGCCGCGGCCTTCATTGTGTGGGCGCTGACGGCCCGCCCGTGGGTGGAGCCGCCGTCGGACACGACTCCACCCCTCACCGGCTGGTGACCCCACCCGGTTCTTGCTAGCCGAGCGCCTGCTGGAGGTCCTCCAGCAGATCGTCGGCGTTCTCGATGCCGACGGACAGCCGCACCAGGTCGCCGGGCACCTCCAGGAGCGAGCCGGCCACGGAGGCGTGGGTCATCCGGCCGGGGTGCTCGATCAGCGACTCCACGCCGCCCAGGGACTCGCCCAGCGTGAACACCTTGGCGCGGTTGCAGACCTCGATGGCCGCCTCCTCGCCGCCCGCCACGCGGAAGGAGACCATGCCGCCGAACGACTTCATCTGCTTGGCGGCGACCTCGTGACCGGGGTGCTCCGGCAGGCCCGGGTACAGGACGCTCGACACGCGCGCGTGCCGGGTGAGCATGTCGGCGATCTTCGCGGCGTTCTCGCTGTGCCGGTCCATGCGCACGGAGAGGGTCTTGGTGCCGCGCAGCACCAGCCAGGAGTCGAAGGGCCCGGCGACCGCGCCCATCGCGTTCTGGTGGAAGGCCAGCTCCTCGCCCAGCTCCGGGTCGTCCGTGACCAGCGCGCCGCCGACCACGTCCGAGTGGCCGCCCATGTACTTGGTCAGCGAGTGCACGACGACGTCCGCGCCGAGCGCGAGCGGCTGCTGGAGGTAGGGCGTGGCGAAGGTGTTGTCGACGACGAGGCGGGCGCCGGCGTCCCGGGCGACCTGAGCGACGGCCGCGATGTCCGTGATGCCGAGGAGCGGGTTGGAGGGGGTCTCCACCCACACGGCCTTGGTCTTCGGGGTGATCGCGGCCCGTACGGCGGCCGGGTCGCTGGTGTCGGCGACCGACCACTCCACTCCCCAGCGGGCGACGACCTTGGCGATGAGGCGGAACGTGCCGCCGTAGGCGTCGTTGGGAATGACCATGTGGTCACCGGGCCTGAGCAGCGTACGCAGCAGGCAGTCCTCGGCCGCCAGCCCGGACGCGAACGCGAGACCCCGGCGGCCGCCCTCCAGGGCGGCGAGGTTCTCCTCCAGCGCGGTCCTGGTCGGGTTGGCGCTGCGGCTGTACTCGTAACCGCCGCGCAGGCCCCCGACGCCGTCCTGCTTGTAGGTCGACACCTGGTAGATCGGCGGGACGACCGCGCCCGTCAGGGGGTCGGCGGTGTTGCCCGCGTGGATCGCGAGCGTCTCGAAGTGCTGACTGATATGCCTGTCGCTCATGAGCCCCGAGGGTAGTGCGCCGACGCACTGAGTGCCCGCGAGCGGGGATTTCCCAAGGTGCGGCGGGGCGGCCCGGGCCGGGTTTTCCACAGGTTCGCGGACCAGGTTGGCCAATTGTCGGCGCGGTCTGGTTCGCTTGTCGCATGGAGATTCTCTGGGTCCTGATCGCGCTGGTCATGCTGGGCTTCGTGCTGCTCCCCTTCCTGCGGCGCAGGCGCGGGGCCGCGATCGGGCTGGTCTCGCCCGACCACCCGGACGCCGCGGACCCGGCGAACTACGGCTTCGTCCGCGAGGAGGAGCTGGACATCCGCATGCCCGGTCCCGACCAGGACCTGCTGGACGTGCTGGACGTAGTGCAGCGCACGCAGGACTACCGCGCGGCCCAGCAGCTCCTCGCCGGTACGGAGACGGAGGGCGAGCGCCGCTGGCAGCGCGTGCAGGCCTTCGCGGGTGCGGCCTCCCTGGAGCTGCAACAGCGTCCCGGCGGCGTGAGCGAGGCACCGGGCGGGCAGTGGCTGCGGGTGTGGCGGGCCGAGGCGCCCAAGGACGCGGGCGGTGCCGCAGTGCATGCCGAGTTCCTGGTGCAGCAGGCGTGGCGGACGGCGACGCCCGGGACGGACGAGTTCCGGATCATCATGGAGGAGGCGAAGGCGGCGTGCGGTGAGGCGGCGCTGCTGGCTCCCGGCGACCCGATCCCGTACATCGTGGAGCTGTCGGTGGCCCGCGGGCTGGGCTACTCCCAGAAGGACTTCGAGCAGCTCTGGCTGAAGATCCTGGACGTCGCCCCGGCCCACATGGGAGCGCATCTGGCCGCGCTGCACTTCTGGTGCGAGAAGTGGCACGGCTCGCGTGCGCTGGCGTACGAGTTCGCGGAGGCCGCGGCGGCCCGCGCCCCCAAGGGCTCCCTCCTGGCGGCGATGCCCCTCTTCGCCGTGTTCGAGCACCTCCCCGAGGTGACCCTGGTGAGCAGCTTCTGGCAGACCGAGGTCGTCACGAAGGCCGTCCACGGCGCGCTGCACGCGGTGCACTCGGCCCGCCCCGACGACCCGATGCTTGCGCACGTACGGCACATGCTGGTCTTCTTCCTGGTCCGCAGCGAGCGCTGGTCGGAGGCCATGAACCAGCTGGTGCACATCGACGGCCATGTCGGCGCCCTGCCCTGGACGCTGTCCGCCGACCCGGCGGCGGAGTTCGCGGTGTACCGGGCCCTGGCGGTGGCGGGCTACGAGGCGAACGGCGGCAGCCCGGCGAGCCTCCCGCACTGAACCGCGAGCGGGGCGGGCCCGGGGCGTGGGCTCGGACCACCCCTGGGCAGGGCCCCGGGCCGGAATTCCCCCCGGCCCTCGCGCGTTGAACAGGGCGTCGCCCCCGCGTGGGTGTCGCGCCGATTGGAGACCGCATGTTCCTGCACAGCCGTACGCCCCAGCTGCCGACCCCCGAGCAGGCGCTGCCCGGCCGCCCGGAGCCGGCGTTCTCGGTCCCCGACCGCCACACCGTTCTCGGCAACCCGCTGCTCGGTCCCTACCCCGAGGGCCTGGAGACCGCCGATTTCGGCCTGGGTTGCTTCTGGGGCGCCGAGCGCAAGTTCTGGCAGCTCCCGGCAGGGGTGTGGACGACCCTGGCCGGCTACCAGGGCGGTTACACGGAGAACCCCACGTACGAGGAGGTCTGCTCGGGCCTGACCGGCCACACGGAGGTCGTCCGGGTGGTCTACGACCCCGAGGTGATCTCGTACGAGCGCCTCCTGAAGACGTTCTGGGAGTCCCACGACCCGACGCAAGGCTTCCGCCAGGGCAACGACGTGGGCACGCAGTACCGCTCGGCGATCTACACCCACACCCCCGAGCAGGCGGCCACCGCCAAGTCCTCCCGCGACGCCTACCAGAAGGTCCTCACCGCTTCCGGCCACGGTGAGATCACCACGGAGATCGTCCCGGCGGAGGGCCGGCCGTTCTACCCGGCGGAGGGCTACCACCAGCAGTACCTGGACAAGAACCCGGCGGGTTACTGCGGCATCGGCGGTACGGGCGTGTCCTGCCCGATCGGCGTGGCCAAGGCCGAGGGGTGACGACCGGCGTCACCCCCTGGGCGACCGATGTCACCCCCTAGACGAGACTTCCCCGGTCCGACTGCATCAGCCGATTGGTGACTGCCCGGAGGAGGACTTCGGGCGCCCCGCCGTCGTCTTCGTTCACGAAGACGCGCACCTCTTGCTGCGCGCGGCTGAGCGCCAGATAGAGGAACGACAGGTACCGGATGCGTTCGTTGGCGGTCTGGGCGGACGCGTTCAGATCCGGGATCCCGGCCACGAGCACCGCGTCGAACTGCAACCCCGCGAGATACTCCGCCGTCCCGGCGACGAGCCCGCGACGGCGATAGCCGAGACCCTCGATGTCGGACCGGCCGGAAAGAATGGACACGTGGAACTTGCCGGAGTGTCCGATCCGCGAGGCGAGCGCGCTGAACCTCGGCCACTGGCGGTGGTCGACCACCGCGAGCGCCAGTCGGCCCGACGGGTACAGGGCCTGCACCGCACGGACGATGTCATCGTCCTCGCCGCTCCGCGACGCCGCGGTGACCAGGCGCGGCAGGGGGCCGTCCGCCTGTGCCGACTCCACCCTGGTGAAGTCGATGTCCCATTCCTCTCCGAGGTCCAGCGTGGGGAATTCGAGGTGGACGTGCTTGATGAGTTCCAGGATCTGCGGGGTGAATCGATGGACTGTCGTGAGTTCGAAATTGGCGACATCGCCGAGGTCGTCGTCCGCCGGCACTCCGCTCGACGACTTGGTCTCATCGGCGGCCAGTCCGATGAAGGCCTCGGAAGGTGACTGCCGAGGGTCCACGGCCATGAAGATGCGTGGGTAGACCAATGTGTCCCGGGTGAGATAGTGGAGCACCTGCCGCTCCAGCGGACTGAACAGATGAAACTCGTCCACGAACACCAGGTCGTAGCCCTGCACACGACGGGCTCGGTTCCAGGTGTTCGTCGTCAGATGAATCAGGAAGTCCGCCAGCACCTGGTCGGACGTGGTGAGTGAGCGGTCGTCGAGGCTCGCCCAGTAGCGCGTGTACAACTCGAAGACGACACGCTGGTCTTCCCGGGAGTTGAGGGGAAGCATCCAGGAAGCGCGCGGAAGTTGAAAGTACCGCAGATCGGACCCGGCCCCGGGGAAGATGGCTGCGGCACCGATGACGGACCCAAACTCGATCAGCAGATCCCAGGCGAGAGCGCGCCGTTCGCCCTCGTCCGGCGAGTCGAAGCGCGCACGCAGTCCTTCACTGACGCTTGCTTTGTAGGTGATCCAGTCGCCGGATATGAATTCGTCCAGTACTTCCTGGATCTCGTGCAGCTGAGCTTGTTTGCCGCTGAGACTGTCCTCCCCGATCAGGCTGAAACCCGAGGAGACGTCCTGTACGTACTGAGGGGAGATCATCCGCGCTATTTCGAGCAGGGGGAAGACATCGATCTCCTGCAGCAGGCCGAGGCCCATCGAGTCGATGGAGTCCGAGATCTGAGCCGCCAGCGCCCAACTGTGCGTCACGACGAGGACCCGTACGTCCCCACCGGTCTCGCGGGCGTTGCGGACCTCGCGGATCGCCTTCAGCGTCAGGGCGACCGTCTTGCCGGAACCCGCCGGGCCGCGCAGCCGTATCGACTTGTCGGTGTTCGCGTCGATGAACGCGCGTTGCTCATGACTGACGGCCTCCAGCCATTGCTCGTAGGTCCAGCCCTTGGTCGTCGACTGTTCGAGAGCCGGAAAGCTCATCTCGACGTCAGCGGGTTGAGTACGCGCCTGCGAGAAGTGCTCCCGCGCGGCTGCTACGGCCTCTGCCCAGGCGCATTCCAGCTCGGGCGGTGTCGGCCGCTTGGAGCCGAAGTCCTCCAGCGACGACTTGTTGTCCGCCGTGGTGGTCCCCCAGAAGATGATGTCGGCGCGCTCTCCGGGTGTGACCTCCGTGATCCAGCGGCTCGCCTGGGCGTCGAACCTCGGCGCCGGCCGGAAGGCGATGAAGTTGTTGTACTTGTACTGGTGCCACTGTCGCGGTAAAGAGAGCGGCCCGGTGCTCCGCGCCCGCTCGGCGAAACTCGCCATGCGGCTCAGAACATCTCTCCTCATGCTGACGAGATGCTCCGGGACGAAAGGCTCCTTGACGTTCTTGTCACGCATGACGACGATGCGCTGGACTCCCTCGTCGTCATCCGCGGCGATCAGCAAGTCCAGTTCGTCCGTGCAGTATTCGAAGAGCACCGCTGACGACGCGACGGCGTCGGGCGACAGACCGGTGGCAAGCTCGCTCAGCGCGCGAACGGTGGTGACGAGCGGCTTCATACGAGATTGTCCCCCTGAATCTCTGCATGCAGATCACGAAGCTCTTCGTATTGCTGCGGAAGACCGATCGACATGAACACCATCGCGAACCTCTGCACGAGGGCGTGTGTGAACCGGTCCCGCATCCGCGAGATCCGGCGGTACGCGACCTCCGTGTGCGACGGCCCGCGCGCGATATCGGGCTCGAAGACCTGCTCGATGTGCCGGAGGTAAGCGAAGTAGCCGGATTCCTGTCCGGGTCCGATCGCCGACAGGAAGAGTGCGTCACCCGGTGGCTGTGCGTAAACCCCTCGTAAGTGGTTCACGACCTTCTTCACCGCGCTGTCGCGCTTCGGCGGGCCGGCACCGACGAGCTGCGCCTTCACCAGCAGGTCGACGCTCTCCTTGAGGCTGTCCGGCAGCGCGTCCATGATGCCGATGGCTTCGAGCGCGGCCCTGGCCTTCTGCGCGTCCGCCTGCCCCAGTTCGAGCATTTTGACGATGTCCGCGGGCGCCTGTTCACTCGCCCACTCCCTCAGTCGCCGGTCGCCGATGGCGGGCACCGTCGCCTTCGAGAAGATCTGGCGCAGTTCCTTCAGCTGCTGCTTGACGAGCTGTTCGCGGATCTTGGGGATCTGCATCTCCAGGAGGTACTCGTCCGCAGCGAGCAGGGGGACGCAGGTGACACGCCCCTGGTGCTTGGCGTAGGCGAAGTCGCAGTCGGCCGTCATGACGAGGAGGTGGCGCCGCCACATCGTCGCACCCCCGTCCGCGGCCTCCAGGACGTCACCCTGCCGCAACGGATCGGCGGCCTTGACCTCTCGGTACTCAGCGAACGGCTCAGCCATCGTTGCGTCCCTTCACCCCGTTGTGGTTCGCACCGCGCCGCTACCGTATCGGAGTGATCGGCCGTGGCAATGGGACTTCGTGGCAATAAGGTGCCTTCGTGACTGCGCCCTTGAGTTCCACGAAGACCCGTGACGCGCTCCGGGTATCCGCCCGCGTCTCCGCGGAGTTGCTGCTGGTGCTTGCGATGCTGGCCGTGGCTCTGTGGCTGCTGGGGCGGATGTGGTCGGTGGTCTGGCCGCTCGTCGTCGGGTTGCTGCTGACCACGCTGACTTGGCCCGCGGCCCGCTTCCTGCGTCGGCGCGGGTGGCCGCCCGCGCTCGCCGCGTCCGGGGTGACCGTGGTGTTCCTGCTGGTCGCTGCGGGTGTCGTGGCGCTGATCGCCGTGCCCGTGGCATCTCAGTCCGGTCAGCTGACCGATGGGGTGGTCGAGGGCATCCAGAAGATGCGCGAGTGGGCCGCCGGGCCGCCGTTGAACATCGGGGACGCCCAGATCAACAAGGCCTTCGACACCGCGGTCGCCCGTGCTCAGGAGGGCCTCGGCAGCATGGTCGGCGCTGTCGTCACAGGGGTGAGCACCGTGGTGAACGGCCTGGTCACCGCCGTTCTCGCCCTCTTCCTGATGTTCTTCTTCCTCAAGGACGGCCCGCGGTTCCTGCCGTGGCTCTCCCGTCAGCTGCCCGGCCGGCTCGCCGCCGACGTCCCGACGGTGTTCGAGCGCGGCTGGAACACGCTGGGCGCCTTCGTGCGGTCCCAGGCGGCCGTCGGTCTGCTCGACGCCGTCCTGATCGGCCTGGGTCTGTGGATCCTGGGCGTACCGCTGGTGCTCCCGCTCGCGGTGCTGACCTTCGTGTCCGCGTTCGTGCCGATCATCGGCGCCCTGTTCGCCGGATTCGTCGCGGTCCTGATCGCGCTCGTCTCCAACGGCCTGACGGACGCGCTGATCGTGCTGATCATCATCGTCGTGGTGCAGCAACTGGAGGGCAATGTCTTCCAGCCCATGATCCAGAGCCGGGGGCTGGGCCTGCACGCGGCCGTCGTGCTGCTGGCGGTGACGCTGGGCGGCAGCCTGGCCGGCATCGTGGGCAGCCTGCTCGCCGTCCCCGTCGCCGCGCTGATCGCGGTGGTCTGGAACTACGTGCGCGAGCAGCTCGGCGAACCGCCGCAGGAACCGGACAGCGCCGGTGAACCGGACAGCACCGCCCCCGTCCCGTCGTGACGGTCCCGGCCGCACGAACCGCCCCGAACACAGGAACGAACCCGAACGCACGAACGGCCCCGCCCAGGTCGCGGGGCTCCTCCTCGCTTGCGAGCCTGCAGGCGAAGGGAGTGCCGCCCCATGGTTCCTGTCACCACGTCGCCCGTGCGCCTGGAGGCGTCCGTCGACGACCGGCTGTCCCGATGGCTGTGGCTCGTGAAGTGGCTGCTCGCCATCCCGCACTACATCGTGCTGTGCTTCCTGTGGATCGCGTTCGCCCTCGTGAGCGTCGTCGCGTTCTTCGCCATCCTGTTCACCGCCCGGTACCCCCGGCCCCTCTTCGACTTCAACGTCGGCGTGCTGCGGTGGAACTGGCGGGTCAGCTACTACGCCCACACCGCGCTCGGCACCGACCGGTACCCGCCGTTCACCCTGGCCGACGTGCCCGGCTATCCGGCCCGCTTCGACGTCGCCTACCCCGAGCGGCTCTCGCGCGGCCTGGTGCTGGTCAAGTGGTGGCTGCTGGCGATCCCGCAGTACATCGTCGTCGCGATGTTCGTGGGCGGCGGCTGGGGCTGGGGCGGTGACGACGGGAACGGCTGGCGGGGCACGGGACTGATGCCCTTCCTCTCGCTGGTCGCGGTGATCGTCCTGCTGTTCACCGCCCGCTATCCGCGGCACCTCTTCGACTTCCTGCTCGGCCTCGCCCGCTGGTGTGCCCGGGTGACCGCGTACGCCGCCCTCATGACCGACCAGTACCCGCCGTTCCGGCTCGACATGGGCGGGCAGGAGCCCCCTGACCGAGGCCCACTGACCCACGACCCACTGAGCAAGGACCACTGACCGAGGCCTGCTGTCCACAGACCCGTGCCAAGGGCCCGGGCAAACGGCCCCGACAAGGCCGCAAGGCTCAGCGGAAGCGATTCCTCCCGCCTTACGCTCCTCCCATGACGGTCAGACGAGCCTTACAGATGATCATGGTCGTCGCCCTGGCCCTCGCGGGGGCGGTCCAGGGCGGGGTGAGCTCCGCGCATGCCGAGGACGGCGGACGGCAGCTCCTGTTCTACAACCACGCCTACGGTGTCCTCGACCGGGAGACCGCCGACGCCATCGAGCGCTCCGACTACCTGCGGGACTTCGCCGACTTCCAGGTCCGCACCACGACCGGGGCCGGCGGGCAGACCTGGACCGGCCGCTACCTGTTGGGCCGCGAGACCTACCTCGAGCTGTTCGGGGTCGGCGACGTCCCCGGCAAGGACGGCACCCTCGGCGCCACCGGCCTGGGCGTCTCGGCCGAGCGGGAGGGCGACCTGGCGACGGTGACCGCGCGGCTGCGCGAGCTGGGGATCAGCGACCCCGTCGAGTTCCGGCAGACCCGCGACTTCGGCGACGGTGTCCCGGTGCCCTGGTTCGACGCCGTCTTCACCACCACTGAGTACGACCTCTTCGGCGCCTGGGGCATGGAGTACCGGCCGGAGTACTTCGCCGACCCGCGCAGCAACACCGAGCCCGCCGCGCGCCCCGGTGACGTGGGCCGGGAGCGCTACCTGTCCGACGGCTACCGCGACCACCTGATGCGGGACGTGACCGGCATCCGGCTCGCGGTGACCGCCCGGGACCTCGCCGGCGCGCTGCCGCTGCTGAAGGCCGGCGGGTTCGCCGTCCGGTCCCTGCCCGGCGGAGGCGCCGTCGCCAAGGGCGGCGGCACCACGCTGCGGTTCGACGCCGTGCCGCTCGACCAGGTGGGTCTGCGGCAGGTCGAGATGTCGCTGAACACGCCGGTGCCGTACCGGCACGAGGAGCGCATCGGTCACTCGGCCCTCGTCGTCGGCCCGGGGCCCCGCGCCGTGTGGACCTTCGGCGGTCAGGACCAGGCGGGGGGCCGCTGAGACCGGGCGCCAAGGCTCAGCCGACGGCTCGGCCGCCGCTGCCGTACGGCCGGGTGATGATCTCCAGGCGGTGGCCGTCGGGGTCGTCGAAGTACGCCCCCCGGCCGCCGTCGTGGTGGTTGATCTCGCCGGGACGGCTGTGGAACGGATCCGCCCAGTACGTCAGACCGGCCTCCTGGATCCGGGTGAAGATCTGGTCGAACTCGTCCTCCGAGACGAGGAAGGCGTAGTGCTGCGGTGTGATGGCGCCGGGGCTGTCCATGTAGTCGAGCGTCACGCCGTTGGGGATCTCGACGGGGAGGAACGGGCCGTAGGGCGGGGCCACGTCCAGCCCCAGGATGTCGGCGAGGAACCGGGCCGAGACGCGCTTGTCACGCGCGGCGACGATGGTGTGGTTCAGCTGCACGGTCATGGCGGGCCTCCCCTGACGTACCTGGCGAACCCCTGGTGCACTCCCCGTGTACCCCGCGGTCACCTCCTCGTGCATCACGAACGCCCCGAACGCCCCAAGGGCCCCGGCGCGCTGCCGGGGCCCTCGGGGCGGAGACGGAAACCGACCGGTCTCAGATGGTCGCGGTGTCGATCACGAACCGGTAGCGCACGTCGCTGGCGACCACCCGCTCGTACGCCTCGTTGATCTGGTCACCGTTGATCAGCTCGATCTCGGCACCGAGGCCGTGCTCGGCGCAGAAGTCCAGCATCTCCTGGGTCTCCGCGATGCCGCCGATCATGGAACCGGCGAGGGTCTTGCCGCCGCCGATCACGGAGAAGAGGTTGAGGGCGATGGGCTCCTCGGGGGCGCCCACGTTGGCCAGCGTGCCCTCGGTCTTCAGCAGCGAGAGGTAGGCGTTGAAGTCCAGCGGCGCCGAGACCGTGGAGACGATCAGGTCGAAGGTGCCGACCAGCTCCTCGAAGGTCTTCGGGTCGCTGGTGGCGTAGTAGTGGTCCGCGCCCAGCTTCAGGCCGTCCTCCCGCTTGCGCAGGGACTGCGACAGCACCGTCACCTCGGCGCCCAGCGCGTGGGCGATCTTCACGCCCATGTGGCCGAGGCCGCCCAGGCCGACGATCGCGACCTTCTTGCCCGGACCGGCGCCGAAGCGCTTGAGCGGGGAGTAGAGGGTGATACCGGCGCACAGCAGCGGCGCGGCGACGTCGAGGGAGAGGCCGTCGGGGATGCGGACGACGAAGTTCTCGTCGACGACGACCTTCTGCGAGTAGCCGCCGTAGGTGGGCTCGCCGTCCTTGCCTATGCCGTTGTACGTCGGGACGTTGCCCTTGACGCAGTACTGCTCACGGCCGGCCTTGCAGTTCTCGCACTCGCGGCAGGAGTCGACCATGCAGCCGACGCCCACGCGGTCGCCGACGGCGAACTTCGTGACGCCCGGGCCGACCTCGGAGACGACACCGGCGATCTCGTGGCCGGGGACCATCGGGAAGATCGCCTCACCCCAGCCCTCGCGGGCCTGGTGGATGTCGGAGTGGCAGATTCCGGCGAACTTGATGTCGATCAGGACGTCGTACTCGCCGACCTCGCGGCGCTCGATGGTGGTGCGCTCCAGCGGGGCCTTGGGCGCGGGGGCGGCGTACGCAGCAACAGTGGTCATGCCGGGGGTTCTCCTAGCGTGGTTCCGTGCCCGGCTGCCTTCTGGATGTTCTGACCGGGCACGATCCCGAGCGTGCCAGACCCGCGAGCGTCTACCCAGGCCACCGTTTTGCGTACGCACAGCGTGCGTACCACTGGCGGGGTCAGGCTCGTGTGCGTACGACCATGAATACTGGAGGGCATGGACGAACAGCCCGACCCCGCACAGGAGCCCGCACCTCAGACCGGCGGGGGCCTGGACCGGCGTGCCGAGCTCAGTGAGTTCCTGCGCACCCGGCGCGCCCGGCTGAAGCCGGAGGACGTGGGGCTGCCCGACTTCGGGCGGCGCCGGGTTCCGGGACTGCGCCGTGAGGAGCTGGCCCAGCTGGCCGGGGTGTCCGTGGCGTACTACACACGCCTGGAGCAGGGCAACGGGCGCAACGTCTCGGCGGAGGTGCTGGACGCGATCGCGCGCGCCCTGCGACTGACCGGCGCCGAGCACGCCCACCTGATGCACCTGGCGAAGCCGAAGCAGCACAAGAAGAAGCAGACGGCGCGGGCCCAGCAGGTACGGCCGGCGCTGTGGCATCTGCTGGACTCGATCGACACCGTCCCGGCGTACGTCGTCGGGCGCCGCTCGGACATCCTGGCCTGGAACCGGATGGCCGCGGCCCTCTTCGGCGACTGGGCGGAGCTGCCGGCGGCGGAGCGGAACTGGGCGCGGCTGGTGTTCCTCAGGCCCGACTACCGCGAGCTGTTCGTCGAGTGGGACCAGAAGGCGTCCGACATCGTCGGCTATCTGCGCATGGACGCGGGCTGCCATCCGGACGACCCGAAGCTGTCGGCCCTGGTGGGCGAGCTCTCCGTGAAGAGCGAGGAGTTCCGCCGGCTGTGGGCCGCGCACGACGTCAAGGAGAAGAGCTACGGCGTGAAGCGGATACGGCACCCGCTGGTCGGCGACCTGGCCCTGTCCTTCGAGACGTTCCGCCTGGTCGACGACGCGGAGCAGTCCCTGCTCACCTACCACGCGGAACCGGGCTCCCCGTCGGCGGAGGCGCTGCGGCTGCTGGCGAGCTGGGGGGCGGACGCGACCCGGGCGGGGACCGGCACACCGGCGCAATGAACAGGAACGGCCCGCCGGAAGCCGAGGCTTCCGACGGGCCGCTCACTGACGAGCCCTACGGCTCACCCCGCGGGTGAGCCCGGCGGCTCACTTGCCGTAGTACGCGTTGTAGATCGAGACCGTCGACTTGTTGCCCTTCTTGTCGGCGATCTTGGCGTGGAAGGAGATGGCCTTCCCCTTCGCCGGGTTCTTGAAGCTGACCTTGCCCTTGTTGACGGTGAGCTTCTTCCAGGTCTTGCCGTAGTCGTACGACACGTACACCGACAGCGACTTCAGGTTGCCGCCCTTGGCCGCGCCCTCGACGGTGACCGGGACGCTGACCGTCTTGTCCGCCGGGACCTTGCTGTCCAGGCCGGTGGCCGCGTTGAAGCGGACCGTGGAGGCGGGCAGCTGCTTGATGCCGGAGGTCTTCTTGGAGCGGAACGTCCAGCTCGCGTCGATGCGGGTGGAGGCCGCCGCGACCTTGACGCTGCGCTTGACCGACGTCGTCAGCTTGTACTCGGCGTCACCGGCCGGGACCTTGAACTGCTTCTCACCGAACAGCGGGTCGTTGTTGCTGCCGACCTTCTTGCCGTTGCGGTACAGCGTCGTGTCGACCGCGGAGAAGGTCGAGTAGCCCGCGTTGCCCTTGCCGTCCGCGAACAGCGGCAGGGAGCCGTAGACCTGGTTGCCCTCACGGAAGAGGCCGAAGTCGGCGCTGAGGCGCGGTCCGAAGACGGCCGTGTTGACGGTCTTCGAGTAGGTCTTGCCGGCGGCGAACTTGTGCGTGCCCAACGTGTAGCCGGCCTCGTCGACCGGGAAGCCGTCCGCGTCGCGACCGCCGTACTGGGAGAAGTCGAGCTGCCACTGCACGCCGCCCGCGGTGGACAGGTGCAGCGTCCGGGTGCCGGGCAGGGACTGCTCGATGCCGATCGAGGAGGCGCTGTTGCTCCACGGCATCCAGCCGACGGCGCTGATGGAGCCCTTCTTGCCCTTGGCCGCGGCGCCGAGGCCCGCCTTCACCGTGGCGAGCTCGCTCGCCTTGTAGTGCTTGGTGTAGCCGGTGGCGAGCTGCTTGACCTTGCCGCCGCCGGTGACGTCGTACTGCTCCTTGTCACCCTTGGTCCAGTGGCCGTCCCACTGCTGGGTCACGGAACCGTCGGTGATCTGCGGGCCGACGTGCGCGGTGCGGATGTCGGCGTAGGAGTTGAGGAACCAGCCGAAGCCGTAGCTGGAGTCCTTCGTCTCCACCGTGTAGTCGGGCGAGGCGAACTCCGACTTGGCGGCCTTGTCCGGCACGGTGATGTCCACCGGCTTGGCCTTGCGGGCGTCCAGCGTGATCGTCGTGTTCTTGGTGACGTCCAGCTTGGGCTGGGCGAGCCAGTCGGCGCCCTGGAACTTCTCGGGGTCGTCGCTCACGAAGATGTTGGTGTTGAGGATGAAACCACCCTTGGGCACCCGGGTGGTGACGGTGCCGTCCGCGTCGTACGGCGAGTAGAACTTGCCCTTGCCCAGGCCCGAGACGGCGGCCAGGTCGGCGCTGTAGTTCTTGGTGGGCTTGCCGTCACGGTCGAGGAACTTCAGCGTGACGTCGTACGACTCGACCTCGCGCTGCACCGCGGCGGCCGTGCGGACGGTCTGGCCGCCGCCCGTCGCCGTCACGTACGACGAGTAGGCGCCGTCGAGCGTGCCGCCCAGCTTGGTGTTCACGGTGAACGGGACGGAGGCCTTGCCGCCGGCCGGGACGGTCACCGAGGTGGCGCCGAGCTTGAAGAAGCCGGCCGGGGCGGCCTTGCCCTTCGGGTCGGTGGCGGTCGACGCCAGCTTCAGCGTGACGTCCTTCGTACCGAGGTTGCGGTACGTCAGTTCCTTGGTGACCGGCTTGTCGTCGGTGTGCGGCCACTGCTGGACGCCGAAGCTCACCGAGGACGGGTCGGCGATCACGGACTGCTTGATGGCCTTGTCGACCTGGATCCGGCCCGACCCCTGCTGGAACGGCGTGTACGCGCCGCCCTTCGTGGAGCCGGTGAGGGCGCCCTTCAGCTCGGCGTGCTTCCACGCCGGGTGCTGCTGCTTGAGGATCGCCGCCGCGCCCGCGACATGCGGGGTCGCCATCGACGTGCCGGAGATCGTCATGTAGCCGGCCGGCTTCTCGCCGACCTCCTGGGCTATCTGGTTGCCCGGGGCGGAGGCCGCGGTGATGTCCACGCCGGGCGCGGTCACGTCGGGCTTGAGGGCGCCGTCCATGCCGGGGCCGCGGCTGGAGAAGTCGGCGAGCTTGTCCTTGTCGTCGACCGCGCCGACGGTCAGGGCCGCGGCGGCGCTGCCCGGGGAGCCGATGGTCTGCTCGCCGAAGTCGCCCTCGTTGCCGGCCGCGATGGCGAACAGGATGCCCTTCTCCTCGGACAGCTTGTTCACCGCCGCTTCCAGCGGGTCGATCGCGGGGGTGTCGCCACCGCCCAGGCTCATGTTGACGACGTCGGCGCCCTCCGCGGCGGCCCACTCGATGCCCGCGAGGACCTCGGAGTCGCTGCCGAATCCGCCGTCGTCGAGCACCTTGCCGTTGATGATCTTCGCGCCGGGCGCGACGCCCTTGTACTTGCCGCCGGACTTCGCGCCGGTACCGGCGGCGATGGAGGCGACGTGCGTGCCGTGGCCGACCTTGTCGGAGGTGTCGGGCGAGGTGGTGAAGTTCTTGGCACCGATCACCTGGCCCTTGAGGTCGGGGTGGGTGGCGTCGACACCGGTGTCCAGGACGGCGATCTTCACGCCCTTGCCGTCGTAGCCGGCGGCCCACGCCTTGGGGGCGCCGATCTGCGGGACGGACTTGTCGAGGCTGGCCTTGCGGACGCCGTCGAGCCAGACGTGCGCGATGCCGGAGGCGGTCTTGTCGCCGTTGGTGACCGCGTCCCACAACTCGGGCGCGTCCTCCTGCGGCGTCGACACGGCATCCGCGTTCACGGTCTTCAGAGCGCGGCTCAGGCGGCCGGCGTCGCGGACGTCGGCCTTGGTGGCCGCGGCGCTGCCCTGGTAGCCGACGATGACCTTCAGGCCCTTCTTCTGGGCCTTGCGGGTCGCGGACTTGTTGAGCTCGGTGACGTCGAACAACCGCTGGTCGAGCTTGCCGGTGGCGACCAGGCGGGCCGCGTCGGCCGGGATCACGAGTGTGTGGCCGTCGAGTTTGCGGACCTGGACGGGTATGTCCTCGCGTCCCTTGGCCCGCTCCAGGCCGACGACCCGGCCCTTGGCGTCCAGGACGACCCGGTCACCGGTGATCAGTGTGATGCGGTGCTTGGAGGTGACCGACGCCTGCTTCGCGGCTGCGGTCGTCTGCTCGCCGTTCGCCGACGCCGGGCTGGTCATGCCCGCCGCCAGGGCCACGGCTGCAGCTGTGGCGACCGTGGCCGCGCACGCCCTTTTCACTTGTCTGCGCAAGTTTCCCCCTTGCAGAAGTACCGGGCGAATTCCCCGTTCACCCGGCCGGGGGTCGTCTCGTACGCATGGGCGTACGCCCCCCGGAATCACGCAGTATGCCGAGGTGTGATCAGTCACTCAATAGATGAGAGGGAGGTAAGAAATCCGTCGGCAGGCTGTTACAAGGCTGCGGGAACTCCGTTACAGGGAAGGACGATTGGGTACGCGTGTTCTCCTTGACACGGCCGCACACAAAGACGAGCCGCCGCCCGCCCCGGGACGGGGGCAGAGCGGCGGCTCGCCTCGCGTGCGGCTACCGAGTCGTCAGACCGCGGAACCGGCCTTCCAGTCGGCCCAGTTCATGTTCCAGCCGTTCAGGCCGTTGTCCGGAGCGATGGTCTTGTCGCCGGTGTTCTCGACGACCACCACGTCACCGATCATGGAGTTGTTGTAGAACCACGCGCCCGGGGTGTTCGGGTCGTTCGCGCCCTTGGCGTCCTGGAGGCCGACGCAGCCGTGGCTCGTGTTCACGTTGCCGAAGATGGACTTCGCGCCCCAGTAGTTGCCGTGGATGAACGTGCCCGAGCTGGACAGGCGGATGGCGTGCGGCACGTCCTTGATGTCGTACTCGCCCTTGCCGTCGTCGTCCGTGAAGCCCACGGTCGCGCCGTTCATGCGCGTCTCCTTGAACTTCTCGGACATCACCATGATGCCCTCGTAGGTCTTGTTCGCCGGTGAGCCGGCGGAGATCGGGATCGTCCGGACGACCTTGCCGTCCTGCGTGATCTTCATCTGCTTGGTCTTCGCGTCGACGTACGAGACCTGGTTGCGGCCGATCTTGAAGGTGACCGTCTTCTGCTGGACGCCGAAGACGCCCTTGGCTCCCTCTACACCGTCGAGCGCGAGCTTCAGCGTGACGGTGGAGCCTTCCTTCCAGTAGTCCTCGGGGCGGCAGTCCATGCGGTTGGCGTTGAACCAGTGGCAGGCGACCTCCTGGCCACTGGTCGTGCTGACCTTGATGCCCTTCTGGACGGCGGCCTTGTTGGTGATCGCCTTGTCGAAGTTGATCGAGACCGGCATGCCGACGCCCACGGTGGTGCCGTCGTCCGGGGTGAAGTTGCCTATGAAGCTGTTGGCCGGGGAGACCGTGGTGAACGAGGCGTTCTCGTGGGCTACGCGGCCGTCGGAGTCCTTCGCCTCCGCCGCCAGCTTGTAGGTGGTGGAGCGCTCCAGCTGCGTGCTGGGCTTCCAGCTGGTCTTGTCAGCGGATATCTGGCCGCTGACCTCCGTGCCGTCGGACGTCGTCATCTTGACGCTCGTGAGCGTGCCCTTGGTCACGGTGACGGCGGCGGAGTTGTTGATGGAGGCGTTGTCGGAGCCGTCCTCGGGTGTGATCTTGATCTGGGCCTTGGAGGCCTTCTCGGCCGCGGCCTCGTCGACCTTCGACTGGGAGCTGTCGCCGCCGTCACTCCCGGAGGCGTTGTCATCGCCGCCGGAACAGGCCGAGAGCACCAGCACTCCGCCGAGCAGTGCGGACGCGACCGTCAGGCCCTTGCGCCGCTTACTGACCGTCATCACACGCTTCTCCATCGTTGCCGATTTCCCCAAACCCCGGGCGTCCCCGTCGCAGTCCAAGTGCCCCCGTCAGGACTCGTGAGTCCTCGTCCGGAACTTTCAACGCTACGACCGGTTCGTCCGGTTCCCCATGTCACGCACGTGTGGGGATCACCACGTCCGCGCCCGTCCGCGGCGCACGGGCGCGGACGGTGCGGCTCAGGGCGGTGCGCCGCTTGAGACGCAGTGACCCCGGACGACGGTTGCCGCCCGGGGTCACTATTTTCTCAAGTGCCTCAGTTGTCACTGTCGTCGTCGACATCATCCTCGTCGAGATCCCAGTTCGGCGCATCGGGGTCGTAGTCGATCCGCTCGCTGCTCCAGGAGGCCTGCTGGAGCTCCACCCCCGGCACCTGGCTGACCAGGTCGAACGGGTCGACGAGGTAGGCGAGGGCCTCGGCAGTGTCTTCCGTCACAGCGGCTTCGCCGTGGGTCCTTTCCGCCGCCGGCATCTCACCGTCGTCGGCGATCCGGCGCAGCGCGGCCTTGGTGATCCCGTCCGCGTCCTGGATCTCGAGAACGAGTTCCACCCGAAGCCGGACAAAACGTGATGTCTCTGGAGTGCTCATGGCGCGAGCGTACGTCCAGGTCCTCCCGTGACTTTCCCGTGACCCGCGACTTTCACTAACATCACCCCACACGGCCAATTCGCCAGCGCCACAAGGGGATCGATATTCCGTGTCATCCGCTCGCCGTCCGTTGCTGACCGCCACCGCCGCGGCGACCCTGCTGGGCGCCCTGTGGTTCGTCCCGTCCGCCAACGCGACGTCAAACTCGCCGGTGACAGACGCGGTCGCGGCGAGTCCGTCGCCGCAGGTCACGGAGCAGGCGCGGATCGCGGCCACGACCGCGGGCGACTCCGTCACCGGCACCCGCCTCGCCGACACGGGCAGCTTCGACAGCACGCCGTACGTCATCGGCGGCACGTTCTTCCTCACGCTGGGCGCGGGCTTCGTCGTGTACTCGGTCCGCCGGGAACGGCTCGGTTTCTGAGGCCGGTTTCTGAGGCCGGTTTCAGACGTCACGCGCCCGGGGCCCTGCCGCGTGGCGGGCCCCGGGCGGTCTTCTGGGTACGGAAGCGCGTCTACTGAAGCGGGCCGGTGACCGTCTCCACCGCCGCCAGCAGCCGCCCGTCGCGCACGAACGCGTCCGCCGCGGACAGGTCGGGTGCCAGGAACCGGTCCGGCCCCGGACCCTGAACTCCCGCTTCCCGCAGGGCGTCGATGACCGCCCGCGTCGCGGGCGCCGGGGTCAGCCCCTCACGCAGTTCGATCGCACGCGTGGCGGCGTAGAGCTCGACGGCCAGGACCCGGGTGAGGTTGTCGACGGCCGTGCGCAGCTTGCGCGCCGCCGACCAGCCCATCGAGACATGGTCCTCCTGCATGGCGGAGGACGGGATCGAGTCGGCGGACGCCGGTACGGCGAGCCGCTTCAGCTCGCTCACCAGCGCGGCCTGGGTGTACTGAGCGATCATCAGGCCCGAGTCCACACCGGCGTCGTCGGCGAGGAACGGCGGCAGGCCGTGGCTGCGGTTCTTGTCGAGCAGCCGGTCGGTGCGCCGCTCGGCGATGGAGCCGAGGTCGGCGACGGCGACGGCGAGGAAGTCCAGGACGTAGGCCACGGGCGCTCCGTGGAAGTTGCCGTTGGACTCCACACGCCCGTCGGACAGCACCACCGGGTTGTCCACCGCGGAGGCCAGCTCCCGGTCGGCGACCAGCCGGGCGTGGGCCATGGTGTCCCGCCCGGCACCGGCGACCTGCGGGGCGCAGCGCACCGAGTAGGCGTCCTGGACGCGCGGCGCGTCGTCCTGGTGATGCCCGGTCAGGCCTGAACCCTTCAGCACGGCCAGCATGTTGGCGGCACTGGCGGCCTGCCCCGGGTGGGGCCGGATGGCGTGCAGCTCGGGGGCGAGGACCTTGTCGGTGCCGAGCAGGGCCTCCAGCGACAGCGCGGCCGTGACGTCGGCAGACCGGTAGAGCATGTCCAGGTCGGCCAGGGCCATGACCAGCATGCCGAGCATGCCGTCGGTGCCGTTGAGGAGGGCGAGGCCTTCCTTCTCGCGCAGTTCGACCGGCTGGATGCCGTGCGCGGCGAGGAGTTCGGCGGCCGGGCGCACGACACCGTCGGGGCCCTCGGCGTCCCCCTCCCCCATGAGCGCGAGCGCGCAGTGGGACAGCGGGGCGAGGTCGCCGGAGCAGCCGAGGGAGCCGTACTCGTGCACGACCGGGGTGATACCGGCGTTGAGGAGGTCGGCCATGGTCTGCGCGACCTCGGGCCGTACGCCGGTGTGCCCGGAGCAGACGGTCTTCAGCCGCAGGAACATCAGGGCCCGTACGACGTCCCGCTCCACCCTGGGCCCCATGCCGGCGGCGTGCGAGCGGACGATGTTGCGCTGGAGCTGTGCGCGCAGCTCCGGGCTGATGTGCCGGGTCGCCAGGGCGCCGAAACCGGTGCTCACGCCGTACACGGGGTCGGGCTTGGCCGCCAGCGCGTCCACGATCTCGCGGGCCGCGGCGAGAGCGGCCAGCGCCTCCTCGGAGAGCTGGACGCGGGCGCCGCCGCGCGCCACGGCGAGCACGTCGGACGCGGTCACCCCGGACGTCCCCACCACCACAGTGTGCATATCCATATTCAGGAGCGTACGCAGTGAATTCGATGATGTCACCACTGGGGGCCCGGTTCGCCCCTTACCGATACGTCACACGCCCGCCCCCGCCGTCCCTACGGCGCGTGCCGCCCCCGGAAGCGCCGGCGCTCGCCGTCGGCCTCCTGGGACGGCTCGTCCGCGAGCCGCACGACGGGGTCGTCGGGCCCGGCCCGGCCGGCGACGACCGGCCGCGTGGACCGCTCGGCCTTCGCCCGGTACTGGGCCGCGTCGGCGAGCCGGAACAGCCGCCGGGCCGAGCGCACCGGACCGATCGGGTCCTCGGTGGACGCGACGCCGCAGGCCACGCCGTCCCCGAGCTCCAACTCCGCCGCCCGGCGGCACACTTCGCCCGCCGCCTTCACGACCTGGTCGGCGGGCGGCCCGACCGCGAGCAGACAGAACTCGTCCCCGCCGAGCCGTGCCGCCAGGGCCCCCGGCAGCATGGCCCCGCACAGCGACAGCACGGAGCCGAACCGCTCCAGGAGCCGGTCGCCGGCGGCGTGCCCGTGCGTGTCGTTGACCCGCTTGAGCCCGTTCAGATCGCAGACGACGAGGCTGACGACGGCTCCCTCCCTGCGGTGCCGCTCGATCGCCTGCTCCAGGTGTACGTCGACGGCACGGCGGTTGGCGAGTCCCGTCAGCGCGTCGGTGAACGCGAGGCGCCGGGCCTCCTCCAGCCGCTCGGTCTGGGCGATGCCGGCGGCGACGACGGCGGCCAGGACGGTGGCGAAATCGGCGTCGCCCCGCTCGAAGACGGGCCCTCCGACCGGCCGGGCGACGTAGAGCTCGCCCCAGGCCCGGCCGTGCAGCACGATGGGCGCGACCACGCAGCAGCCGCGGCCCCGGCGGCGCAGGGCGGCCACGCGCTGATGGCAGTACCCGGGACGCCGCCCGGCGGCCGGCCCCTCGGCGGTCTCCACCCAGGCGTTCGGCTCCCCGCCACCGGCCCACTGCTCGTGCAGGAACTCGGTGATCTCCGCGAACTGGTGCACCGGGTAGGACTCGTCCTCCGGGAACTCCTCCTCCCCCTCGGCCAGCTCACCGACGTTCACCAGGACCTTCAGCCGCCCGAGCTCCCGCTCCCACACCGACAGCGCGGCAAAGCTCCCGCCCAGCGCCCGGCACGCTCCGACCGCCGCCGCACGCCACGCCTCACGCGACCCGTGCGCGGCCGCCATCCCCTGAGCCAACGCGACGACAGCCACGAGCCGTCTGTCCTCACCCATCACCCCAGGCTAGGCAGTTTCCAGCCATTTGGTTCGGTTGATGGCGCGAACGGGGCGAGTCAGCCGCGGGCGTCGCGCCTCCCCCGGTGCCTCAAGGGCCTGGGATGTGGCCCCAAGGCGGCACGGGTGGGCGCGGCGGCACGCCGCTTCGCCGGGCCACGGACCCACCCGGCCCCAGCACCGACGCCGAGCGCCCGGGAACCGACCCGCGGATCACTCCCCCGGCCACTGCGGCTTGCGCTTCTCATTGAACGCGGCGACCCCCTCCGCCCGATCCCCCGAGAACGCCACAGCCCGCCAGGCCGCGTCCTCCACCTCAAGGCCGGCCTTCAGATCCAGCCCCTGCCCCAACCGCAACGCCCGCTTGGCCGCCCGCAACCCCACAGGCGAATTCCCGGCGATCCGAGCAGCCAGCTCCAAGGCCGACTCCCGGTCCCGCCCCTCCTCCACCACTCGGTCGACCAGCCCCAGCTCCCCCGCCTCGACCGCCTCCACCCGCCGCGCCGAGAAGATCAGCTCAGCCGCCCGCGCCGCCCCCACCCGCCGCGGCAGCAACTGCGTCCCCCCACCCCCGGGAATCACCCCCACCGACACTTCCGGCAGCCCCACCAGCGCGGTCCGGTCCGCCACGATCACGTCACACGCCAGCGCAAGCTCGAACCCGCCCCCCAGTGCGAACCCGTGCACCGCCGCCACCGTCGGCACCGGCAGCTCCAGCACGCCGGTGTACGCCCCCCGAGCGACGGGCCGCTGCCGCACCAGCTCCGCGTCGCTGAACGAGTTCCGCTCCTTCAGATCGGCCCCGACACAGAACGCCCGCTCGTGCGACGAGGTCAGGACGACCACCCGTACGTCCCGGTCCTCCCCCAGCGCCGCACACGCCCCGGCGATGGACCGCGCCATCTCCGTCGACACCGCGTTCATGGCCTTGGGCCGGTCGAGGACGAGCTCCGCGACATGCCCCTGCTCATGCCGCCGCACCAGCACGAATTCCCCGAACCGTTCCTCACTCATGACACCCTCCGGTTAACGCGGGTTAACTACATCACCGCTCCGATCATCGCAGCCCCACCCCACCCGCGAAAGAGCGGACGCGTCCGGTTCCCGCACCGCGCCCCCCGCCCACCCGTTCGAGTGACATCACCCCAACTCCGGTCCGATCGCCCATCGGAGCGCATAGCGTGCATCCGCCACGGCGCACCGAGGGCGCGTGCGTACCGGGGAGGGACCATGACGACGAACAAGCCGGCGATGCCGCAGCGGGACACCGGAGCCCCAGGGGAAACCGACTCCTTCTCACCTCGCGCCCGAGGCGGCCGCCACCGCAAGCCCCGCCCCCGCAAGGCCCTGCTCGCCGCCGGCGGCCTCGCCCTGGCGGCCGGCGCCCTGAGCCTCGTACGCCTGATCTCCGGCCCCGCCACGGACAGCGTCGGCACGGTCGGGGCCGTACCCCGCCCGGACCCGGTCACGGCCAGCACGGACGAGGCGACGAACACCGCCGCCACCGCTCCCGCCACCCCCGAGGCGAGCCCCTCGTCACCCACCGCCCTGGGCGGCCTGCCCCCCTCGCCGCGCACCCGCGGACCGGCGGCCGCCTCGCCCACCCCGTCCGCGTCCACGTCCGTCGGCACCCGCCGCGCGGACACGGCCGCGGCCGCCCGGTCCAGGACCATCCGCGACACCACGAACCGCCCGGCGCCGACGGCCACGGGCAAGGCGCCACGCCCGGCCCCGGCCCCGCCCTCATCACCGAGACGGACCGCACCCGCCCCGGCGCCCGAGCCCGAGAAGCCGAAGAGACCGCAGGACCCAGGCCTGTGCATGCCGGTCGTCGGCGTGTGCGTGGACCCGCTGGACTGAGCGGCCCTGCGGCCGGCCGCGTCGGCCTCGTCAGCCGCCGTCCCGCCGCGTGAGCAGCCACGGCTCCACGACGCCCAGCCCACGCACCGGCCGCTGCCACATCGGCTGCAACGCGAACCGGTACGTCGGCGGCTCCTCCCCCTCCTTCTCCGCGGCCGCGGCCTCCTCGGCCGCCTCCGCCTCCGAGGACGGGGCGTCCTGCGTGCGGATCAGCTCCTCGGCGAAGGCGGTGTCGACGAGGACGGCGTCCTTCGGAGCTATCGAGGTGAGCCGGGAGGCCAGGTTCACGGTCGTACCGAACACATCACCCATACGGGTGGTCACCGTGCCGAACGCCATGCCGACGCGCAGCTCCGGCATCGTCTCGTCGTGCGCCATGGTCTCGATCAGCCGCAGGGCGATCTCGGCGGCCACGCCCGCGTCGTCGGCGGCGTACAGCACCTCGTCGCCGAGGGTCTTGATCAGCCGGCCGCCGTTCGCGGCGACCAGGTCGGCGGCGGTGGTCTCGAACGCCTCGACCAGCTCGCCGAGCTCCTCCTCCTCCATCCGGCGGGTCAGCCGCGTGAACCCGACCAGATCGGCGAAGCCGACCGCGAGCCGCCGGTCCACCATCTCCTCGTCGTCGGCGGCCTGCACGACCCGTCCGGCCGAGGCGGCGAGCTGCCGGCGCCAGACGTAGACCAGGAACTCCTCCAGCTCGGGCAGGAGCAGCTCGACGATCGGGTACGTCACCTCGGTGCGCGTCATGCCCGGCTCGGGCGGCTCGGTCAGCCCCTCCAGGAAGGAGTCGATCTGCCACTCGGCGAGCCGCGCGGTGGTCTGCCCGGTGGACCGGGCCACCTGCACGGCCATCGCCTCGCTCAGCAGCCCCGCCTCGACGAGACCGGCGAGGCGTCGCAGCGCCAGTACGTCGGCCTCGGTGAGCGCCTTGGCCTGCCCGATGTCGGCGAAACCCATCGCCCGCCAGAAGCGGGAGGCCAGTTCCATGGAGACGCCGGCGCTGCGGGCCGCCTGGAACGGGGTGTAGCGGCGCTCGGCGCCCAGGATGAGCCCTTCGAGGCGCAGGGCGAGCGGATCCTCGCCGGAGTCGGCGCCCTGCGCGTCCTCGCCGGAACCCGAGTCGTCGACGGTCACGCGTGCTGCCCTTCCGATCTGTCACGGTCATGTATCGACCGGCCTCAACTCTACGGCAGGTGTGCGCCAGCTCACTCCGTTAGGTTCAGCCGGGGAGTGAGGTGAGGTACCCGGCGGCTCCGAGGCACCCGGCGTTGCCCCACCGTCCCCAGGGGGCTCCGCCCCCTGGACCCCCGATCGGCCTGAACGGCCTCGTCCTCAATCGCCGGACGGGCTGATGGTGCCGACCGGCGCTGCAAAGGCCGTGGCTGCCGTAATCCGCGGGCATCCGTGCCTCCCCGAGTGCCTTAAGGGCCTGGGAGGTACCCCCAGGGCGGCACGGGTGGGCGCGGGCGGCACCCCGCAACGCCGGGCTGCGCGACGCCCCGCCCTCAGGCCCCGCCGAGCACCTGTCAAGCGGGCCGCAAGTGCACGATGTCCCCCGCGCCGACAGGCTCCTGCATCCCCTCCCCCGTAGCCAGCACCAGCCGCCCGTCCCCGTCCACCGCAACCGCTTCCCCCACCACGGCCCGATCCCCCGGCAACTCCGCCCGCACTTCCCTGCCGAGCGTCGCGCACCCCGCCGCGTACGCCTCCAGCAACCCGCACGCCCCCGCGTCGCCCCCGGCCGCACGCCACTTCCCGTACCACTCCTCCAGAGCCCGCAGCACCGCCCGCAGCAACGGATCCCGGTCCGTACTCACGGCCCCGGCCAGCCCCAGCGACCCCGCCGTGGGCACCGGCAGCTCGTCCTCCTTCAGCGTGACGTTGATGCCGACCCCGATGACGACTCCGCCGTCCCCGGCCCGCTCCGCCAGGATCCCGCCGGCCTTGCGCTCCTCGCCCCGTACGGTGACCAGCAGGTCGTTCGGCCACTTCAGCGCCGTGTCGACACCCGCCGCCCGCGACAGCCCCGTCGCCACCGCGACACCCGTGAGCAGCGGCAGCCACCCCCACCGCGCCACGGGCACCTCGCCCGGCGTGAGCAGCACGGAGAAGAACAGGCCGGAGCGGGGCGGCGCCGTCCACTGCCGGTCGAGACGCCCGCGCCCGGCCGTCTGCTCCTCGGCGACGAGCACCGCGCCCTCGGCGGCGCTGCCCTCGGCGGCCCGGGCCACCAGGTCGGAGTTCGTGGAGCCGGTGCGCTGCACGACGTCCACCTCGGACCACAGCCCTCCCTCGTGCAGCAAGCCCCGGCGCAGGGCGGTGATGTTGAGGGGCGGACGGTCCAGGTCCGACCAACGGCTACCGTTCGGCTCTGATGCATCTCGCGGCGTCATGCAAGCCACCCTAGGTGTGGTAAACGCCGCACTGCCGAAGTGAAGGCACCCCACTAGTCTACGGATGAGTAACCGTCCCCCCTTTTGAGCAGGCAGGGAGCCGCATCCCGATGTCCGAGCCGGAAGAGCAGCAGCCTGACATTCACACGACCGCGGGCAAGCTCGCGGATCTCAAGCGCCGCATCGAGGAAGCGACGCACGCCGGCTCCGCACGCGCCGTCGAGAAGCAGCACGCCAAGGGCAAGCTGACGGCCCGTGAGCGGATCGAGCTCCTGCTCGACGAGGGTTCCTTCGTCGAGCTCGACGAGTTCGCCCGGCACCGCTCCACCAACTTCGGCCTCGACAAGAACCGGCCGTACGGGGACGGGGTCGTCACCGGGTACGGCACCGTCGACGGCCGCCCCGTCGCCGTGTTCTCCCAGGACTTCACCGTCTTCGGCGGGGCCCTCGGCGAGGTCTACGGGCAGAAGATCGTCAAGGTCATGGACTTCGCCCTGAAGACCGGCTGCCCGGTCATCGGCATCAACGACTCCGGCGGTGCCCGGATCCAGGAGGGCGTCGCCTCCCTCGGTGCCTACGGCGAGATCTTCCGCCGCAACACCCACGCCTCGGGTGTCATCCCGCAGATCAGCCTGGTCGTCGGCCCGTGCGCGGGCGGGGCCGTCTACTCCCCCGCCATCACCGACTTCACGGTGATGGTCGACCAGACCTCGCACATGTTCATCACCGGACCCGACGTCATCAAGACCGTCACCGGCGAGGACGTCGGCTTCGAGGAGCTGGGCGGGGCCAGGACCCACAACTCGACGTCCGGCGTCGCCCACCACATGGCGGGCGACGAGAAGGACGCCATCGAGTACATCAAGCAGCTGTTGTCGTACCTGCCGTCCAACAACCTCTCCGAGCCGCCGGCCTTCCCGGAGGAGGCCGACCTCGAGGTCACCGACGAGGACCGCGAGCTGGACGTGATCGTCCCGGACAGCGCGAACCAGCCGTACGACATGCACGCGGTCATCGAGCACATCCTGGACGACGCCGAGTTCTTCGAGACGCAGCCGCTGTACGCGCCGAACATCGTCACCGGCTTCGGGCGGGTCGAGGGCCACCCGGTCGGCATCGTCGCCAACCAGCCGATGCAGTTCGCCGGGTGCCTGGACATCAAGGCCAGCGAGAAGGCGGCCCGCTTCGTGCGGACCTGCGACGCCTTCAACGTCCCGGTCCTCACCTTCGTCGACGTCCCCGGCTTCCTGCCCGGTGTCGACCAGGAGCACGACGGCATCATCCGGCGCGGCGCCAAGCTGATCTACGCCTACGCCGAGGCGACCGTCCCGCTCATCACGGTCATCACCCGCAAGGCCTTCGGCGGCGCCTACGACGTCATGGGCTCCAAGCACCTGGGTGCCGATCTCAACCTCGCCTGGCCCACCGCCCAGATCGCCGTCATGGGCGCCCAGGGCGCGGTCAACATCCTGCACCGCCGCACGATCGCCGAGGCCGAGGCGGGCGGCGAGGACCTGGAGGCGGTCCGCGCCCGGCTGATCCAGGAGTACGAGGACGCCCTCCTCAACCCCTACGTCGCGGCCGAGCGCGGCTACGTCGACGCGGTGATCCTGCCGTCCGACACCCGCCGGCACGTCGTACGAGGCCTGCGTCAACTGCGTACGAAGCGGGAATCCCTGCCTCCGAAGAAGCACGGCAACATCCCCCTCTAGTCCCGGCGAGCCCAGGAGGCCACATGACGATCAAGGTCGTACGGGGCAACCCGACCCCCGAGGAGCTGGCCGCCGCCCTGGCGGTGGTCAGGGCCCGCGCCGTGGCGGCGGCCGCGACGCCGCCCGGCGCGCCGGATACCCGCGACTCCTGGTCCGACCCGTCCCGCATCGCGGCCCACCGTCTGCCCCAGCCGGGGCCGGCGGCCTGGGGCCGCACCTACTGGCCGGGCTGACCCCTAGGGGTGGGGGCCGGACAAGTTGAGTACTCGTACTCAGGCGCCGGCCCCACCCCCCGTCCGACCATGGAAGGCATGCTGTGGTCCGACCCCGAGAACGAACCGCCGAAAGAGCTGCGGGACACGCAGGACATGCTCCGGCGGCTGGGTGTTCTCATGGCGTTGGCCATGGTGCTGACGATGATCGTGATCGGCGTGAGGTGAGAGGCGTCAGGTGACGCCGATACGCTGAACGCATGACAGATCAGCCGCGCCGCCGACTCGTCCTCGCCTCCCAGTCCCCCGCCCGGCTCGGGCTGCTTCGCCAGGCCGGTCTCGCCCCCGAGGTGATCGTGAGCGGCGTCGACGAGGACGCCGTCACCGCACCCACCCCCGCCGAGCTGGCGCTCGCCCTGGCCGAGGCGAAGGCCTCCGTCGTGGCGGCCCGGCCGGAGGCCAAGGGCGCGATCGTCATCGGCTGCGACTCGGTGCTCGACCTGGACGGCCAGGCCCTCGGCAAGCCCGAGGACGCCGAGGAGGCCACCGCCCGCTGGAAGGCGATGCGCGGACGCGCCGGAACCCTCCAGACCGGCCACTGCGTCTACGACACGCTCTCCGGCCGCTACGCCTCCGCCACCGCGTCCACCGTCGTCCACTTCGGCGAGCCGACGGACGAGGAGATCGCCGCCTACGTCGCCTCCGGCGAACCCCTCTACGTCGCCGGGGCGTTCACGCTGGACGGCCGCTCGGCCCCGTTCATCGACGGCATCGACGGCGACCACGGCAACGTGATCGGCATCAGCCTGCCCCTCGTCCGGCGACTGCTCGCCGAACTGGGCGTCGGCATCACGGAGTTGTGGGAGCCGGCGGGGAAGTGACCGGGGAGCCGTCGCCGCCCGTCCCGTCCTGGGGCGCGGCGTCGGCGGGCCCGGCCTCCGGACGGTCGTACGTCATCAGCAGCAGCACGACCAGGCCGAGCACCAGCACCATGAACAGGAACGCGTGCCAGCCCACGAGCCCCCAGGTGAACGCGCCGAGCAGCCCGTGCACGACCGCGGCACTGATCAGCAGCACCCGCCCGAAGCCCGCCGGGGGCCGGTCCCGCAGCGCCACCAGCAGGGCGACCAGGCCGCACAGCGCGAAGTAGAGGCCGAAGGCGATCCCGCCGATCTTCGACGACACGGACATCATGTGCGGGTCGAGCCCGGCCAGGGACATGTCCTGCCGGTCGACGACGACGCCGAGGAACCAGTTCAGCGCGGCGATGCCGAACGCCTCACCGAACAGCACCGCCGCAACGATCCACGCCACCGGCCTGCGCACCACCGGGCCCACCCACTTACCCCTAGTACGTTCGAGACATCGCGAACGCTACTAACGAGTAAACCCTGGGACAAGGGTTCTGCGGCGGGCAAAGAATCATTGGGCCATTCGTAGGGACTCCACAAAGAAACCGAGTGGCCCGCAGCACGTGATGACAGAGACCTTGACCACAGGGGAGGGCTAGGGTTTCCCGGAGGAGTACTGCGTACCGCGGTGCGACAAGGGATTTCGCGGGTCGAGCGAGCCTCGCATCACGCTCCGTGTGGGAAAGCTCACCACTGGGGACGGGTCGAAGTGCCGTGTCGGCAGTCCCTAAACTCGGCTTGTTTCAAGGAGGGAGCCTCATCGTGCGCAAGGTGCTCATCGCCAACCGTGGCGAAATCGCTGTCCGTGTGGCCCGGGCCTGCCGGGATGCCGGCATCGCGAGCGTTGCTGTCTACGCCGACCCTGACCGGGACGCTCTGCATGTCCGCGCCGCGGATGAGGCGTTCGCCCTGGGCGGTGACACGCCGGGCACCAGCTACCTCGACATCGAGAAGGTGCTGAAGGCCGCCCGCGAGTCGGGCGCGGACGCGATCCACCCCGGCTACGGATTCCTCTCCGAGAACGCGGAATTCGCGCAGGCGGTCCTGGACGCGGGCCTGATCTGGATCGGCCCGCCCCCGCAGGCCATCCGCGACCTGGGCGACAAGGTCGCCGCCCGGCACATCGCGCAGCGCGCGGGCGCCCCGCTGGTGGCGGGCACGCCCGACCCGGTGTCCGGTGCGGAGGAGGTCGTCGCCTTCGCCGAGCAGCACGGTCTGCCGATCGCCATCAAGGCGGCGTTCGGTGGCGGTGGCCGCGGCCTGAAGGTCGCGCGCACGCTGGAAGAGGTTCCGGAGTTGTACGACTCGGCGGTCCGCGAGGCCGTCGCCGCCTTCGGCCGGGGCGAGTGCTTCGTCGAGCGCTACCTCGACAAGCCGCGGCACGTGGAGACCCAGTGCCTCGCCGACCAGCACGGCAATGTGGTGGTCGTCTCCACCCGTGACTGCTCCCTCCAGCGCCGGCACCAGAAGCTGGTCGAGGAGGCGCCCGCCCCCTTCCTGTCCGACGAGCAGATCGCCGAGCTGTACTCGTCCTCCAAGGCGATCCTGAAGGAGGCCGGCTACGTCGGCGCCGGCACGGTCGAGTTCCTCGTCGGCAACGACGGCACGATCTCCTTCCTGGAGGTCAACACCCGCCTCCAGGTGGAGCACCCGGTCACCGAGGAGGTCGCCGGCATCGACCTCGTCCGCGAGATGTTCCGCATCGCCGACGGCGAGGAACTCGGCTACGACGACCCGGCGCTGCGGGGGCACTCCTTCGAGTTCCGCATCAACGGCGAGGACCCGGGCCGCAACTTCCTGCCGGCCCCCGGCACGGTCACGACGTTCGCCCCGCCGTCCGGCCCGGGCGTGCGGCTGGACGCGGGCGTGGAGGCCGGGTCGGTCATCGGCCCGGCGTGGGACTCCCTGCTGGCCAAGCTGATCGTCACCGGCCGCACGCGCAAGGAGGCGCTGGAGCGGGCCGCGCGCGCCCTGGAGGAGTTCCAGGTCGAGGGCATGGCGACGGCGATCCCGTTCCACCGCGCGGTGGTGAGGGACCCGGCGTTCGCGCCTGAGGTGCATGGTCAGGACGGGCCGTTCACGGTCCACACCCGCTGGATCGAGACGGAGTTCGTCAACGAGATCAAGCCGTTCGCGGCGGCCGCGGACGCCCTGGAGGCGGACGAGGAACCGGGCCGCGAGACGGTGGTCGTCGAGGTCGGCGGCAAGCGCCTGGAGGTCTCCCTCCCGGCATCCCTGGGCATGTCCCTGGCCCGCACGGGCCTCGCGGCCGGGGCCAAGCCCAAGCGCCGCGCGGCGAAGAAGTCGGGCCCCGCCGCCTCCGGCGACACCCTCGCCTCCCCGATGCAGGGCACGATCGTCAAGGTCGCGGTGGAGGAGGGCCAGGAGGTCAAGGAGGGCGACCTGGTCGTCGTCCTCGAGGCCATGAAGATGGAACAGCCCCTCAACGCCCACAAGTCCGGCACGATCAAGGGCCTCAGCGCGGAAATCGGCACGTCGATCACGTCGGGCGCGGCGATCTGCGAGATCAAGGACTGAGCGACCGGGACGGACACGCCTACGGCGCGGCCCCGGGTCGGGGCCGCGCCGGGGGTGTCCGTCCTCGGAACGGCGCGATGGGGTCGGACACCGACTAACCGTCCGTTGACGCGCCAACCGCTGCGGGCGGACACCCCCCGACACGTCCCCTTCCGTGCGTCGGCGGGTGCGGCGCGTCGTGGCTTGGCTGCCGCAGGCCGACGCGGCGGGCCGCCGGTCCCGCCTAGCTGCGGGCAATCGTGCCTCCCCCAGTGCCTTAAGGGCCTGGGAGGTACCCCCAGGGCGGCACGGGTGGGCGCAGCGGCACCCCGCAGCGCCGGGTTGCGCGACGCCCCGGCCTCAGCAGCCGCCGGCGGCGCCTTTCCACGCCGGGCTGCGGACCCGCACCGCCCCGGCCACAGCGCCGGGCACCTGGGGCAACCAGCAGCGACTCAACCCACCCCTCGGGTCAACGCCGCCGCAGATCCGCCACCCTCGCCCGCTCCGCCCCAGGGCTCTGCTCCCCGAGCATCGTGGCCGACCGCAACCCACTCCCAGCCCCCGGCACCTGCCGCCGAGGCCCGGGCAACGGCACATCCCGACGCTGCTGACGCCCCGGGACGGCATCACCCCCGGGACCTCCCGCCCCGGCCGACCCCCCCGGCGCCCCCGCGACGGTGATCTGCACACCCTGATCGGCGAGCGCCTGAAGCTCCGTACCCGCACGGTCGTCATGGGCGGGCGGCTCGTCCGTCACGAGGCGGGTGATGAGATCCGTCGGCACGGTCTGGAACATCGTGTCCGTCCCGAGCTTGGTGTGGTCCGCGAGGACCACCACCTCCGCGGCGGCCTGCACCAGTGCCCGGTCGACCGACGCCGACAGCATGTTGGACGTGGACAGCCCCCGCTCCGCGGTCAGACCGCTCCCGGACAGGAACGCCCGTGACACCCTCAGCCCGTGCAGGGACTGCTCGGCACCGCTGCCGACCAGGGCGTAGTTCGAGCCGCGGAGCGTGCCGCCGGTCATCACGACCTCGACCCGGTTGGCATGGGCCAGCGCCTGGGCGACCAGCAGTGAGTTGGTGACGACGGTCAGCCCGGGCACCCGGGCGAGCCGGCGGGCCAGCTCCTGGGTCGTCGTACCCGCCCCGACCACGATCGCCTCGCCCTCCTCCACGAGATTCGCGGCGAGGTCGGCGATGGCGGTCTTCTCGGCGGTCGCGAGATGAGACTTCTGCGGAAAGCCGGACTCCCGCGTGAAACCGCCCGGCAGTACCGCACCGCCGTGCCGGCGGTCGAGGAGTCCTTCTGCCTCCAGCGCGCGCACGTCCCGCCGTACGGTCACTTCGGAGGTCTGGACGACGCGGGCGAGCTCACGGAGCGACACGGCCCCGTTCGCTCGCACCATTTCGAGGATCAATTGGCGACGTTCTGCAGCGAACACGAAACTGACAGTAACGCCAGCGACCGTCTGCTTTCAGCAGTTTGCGCTGAATAGCAGAAGATGTTCGCACGGAGCAGCGGGGAGTGGTATAGGGCCTAGTCTCGCCGCCTATGCCGTACGCATGGTCGAACACTCCCCGTGACCAGGCAGGAGCCGGATCCGGCCTCAGCCCTCGCCGGTCTCCTTACGGGTGTGCAACTGCCGTGCCACCTCGGCGATCGAGCCCGACAGCGAGGGATAGACGGTGAAGGCGTTCGCAATCTGTTCGACGGTCAGATTGTTGTCGACCGCGATCGAGATGGGGTGGATCAGTTCCGAGGCACGCGGCGCCACGACCACACCACCGACCACGATCCCGGTCCCCGGCCGGCAGAAGATCTTGACGAAGCCGTCGCGGATGCCCTGCATCTTCGCGCGCGGATTGCGCAGCAGCGGCAGCTTCACGACCCGGGCGTCGATCTTCCCGCCGTCGACATCGGCCTGGGTGTAGCCGACGGTGGCGATCTCCGGGTCGGTGAAGACGTTCGACGAGACGGTCTTGAGGTTCAGCGGGGCCACGGCATCGCCCAGGAAGTGGTACATGGCGATACGTCCCTGCATGGCGGCCACGGAGGCGAGGGCGAACACGCCCGTCACGTCACCGGCCGCGTACACGCCCGGAGCGGTCGTCCGCGACACCTTGTCGGTCCAGATGTGACCGGACTCGCGCAGCCGGACCCCGGCCTCCTCCAGCCCCATGCCCGAGCTGTTCGGAACGGCACCGACGGCCATGAGGCAGTGCGACCCGGTGATGACCCGCCCGTCGGAGAGGGTCACCTCGACCCGGTCCCCGACCCGCTTGGCGGACTGCGCCCGGGTGCGTCCCATGACGTTCATGCCGCGCCGCCGGAAGACCTCCTCCAGCACGGCGGCCGCGTCCGGGTCCTCACCCGGCAGCACCCGGTCCCGCGACGACACGAGCGTCACCTTCGACCCCAGCGCCTGATAGGCGCCGGCGAACTCGGCACCGGTCACACCCGACCCGACCACGATCAGCTCCTCGGGGAGCTCGTCGAGGTCGTACACCTGGGTCCAGTTCAGGATCCGCTCGCCGTCGGGCTGGGCGTCGGGCAGTTCGCGGGGATGCCCACCGGTGGCGATGAGCACGGCGTCCGCCGTCAGAGTCTCCTCACTCCCGTCGGCGGCGCGCACCACGACCTTGCGCGACCCGTCGAGCGCCTGCATGCCCTCCAGCCGTCCGCGCCCGCGCAGCACACGCGCCCCGGCACGCGTCACGGAGGCCGTGATGTCGTGCGACTGGGCGAGCGCGAGCCGCTTCACACGCCGGTTGACCTTGCCCAGGTCCACTCCCACGACCCGGGCGGCCTGCTCCACGTGGGGAGTGTCGTCGGCGACGATGATGCCCAGCTCCTCGTAGGAGGAGTCGAAGGTGGTCATCACCTCGGCCGTGGCGATCAGGGTCTTCGACGGCACGCAGTCGGTGAGCACCGACGCCCCGCCCAGACCGTCGCAGTCGACGACGGTCACCTCCGCGCCGAGTTGAGCGGCCACCAGCGCCGCTTCGTATCCGCCGGGTCCGCCACCGATGATCACGATCCGAGTCACGTACCCCATTGTCCCGCACCCATCAACATGGCACCGCCCCGGGGCCCGCCGCCGATGCGGCTCCGTTACGCGAGTGACTCCCGGGGACCTGCCGTACCCTCTCCCCATGTCGCTCTACGCCGCGTACGCCGGCAACCTCGACGCGCGGCTGATGTCCCGCCGCGCCCCGCACTCGCCGCTGCGCGCCACCGGCTGGCTGAACGGGTGGCGGCTGACCTTCGGCGGTGAGCACATGGGCTGGGAGGGCGCCCTGCCGACGATCGTCGAGGACCCCCTCTCCCAGGTCTTCGTCGCGCTGTACGACATCGCCCCCATGGACGAGGAGTCGCTCGACCGCTGGGAGGGCGTGGGACTCGACATCTACCGCCGCACACGCGTGCGAGTCCACACCCTGGAGGGTGACGAACAGGCGTGGGCCTTCACCCTCAACGCCTACGAGGGCGGCCTGCCCTCCGCCCGCCACCTGGGCGAGATCGCCGACGCGGCCGAGTCGGCCGGCGCCCCGCACGACTACGTGATGGAACTGCGCAAGCGCCCCTGCTGAGCCCGCTTCGTCGGAAACGACAAGACAACGATCGCCACCCCGTGAGGTCCACCATCTACGCGCGTAGGCAATCACCGGCTACCCTCGTGCGCGTGAACGCATCTCTTCTTCCGGACGACATCCAGGGCGACCCCCACGCCGCCGCCGGCGCCGCCGCGACCCGCCTGCGCGAACTCACGGGCGCCGAGACCCACGACGTCGCCCTCGTGATGGGCTCCGGCTGGGCTCCGGCCGTGGACGCCCTCGGTGCCCCCGAGGCCGAGCTCCAGGTCACCGAGCTGCCCGGCTTCCCGCCCCCGGCGGTCGAGGGCCACGGAGGCAAGATCCGCTCGTACCGGATCGGCAACAAGCGCGCCCTGGTCTTCCTCGGTCGTACGCACTACTACGAGGGCCGCGGCGTGGCGGCCGTCGCCCACGGCGTCCGCACCGCGGTCTCGGCCGGCTGCAAGACGATCGTCCTCACGAACGGCTGCGGCGGCCTGCGCGAGGGCATGCGCCCCGGCCAGCCGGTCCTGATCAGCGACCACATCAACCTCACCGCCACCTCCCCCATCATCGGCGCCAACTTCGTCGACCTCACCGACCTCTACTCCCCGCGCCTGCGGGCCCTGTGCAAGGAAGTCGACCCCACGCTGGAGGAGGGCGTCTACGCCCAGTTCCCCGGCCCGCACTACGAGACTCCGGCGGAGATCCGTATGGCCCGGGTCATCGGTGCGGACCTGGTGGGCATGTCGACGGTCCTGGAGGCGATCGCCGCACGTGAGGCGGGTGCGGAGGTTCTGGGCATCTCCCTCGTCACGAACCTGGCGGCGGGCATGACCGGAGAGCCCCTGAACCACGAAGAGGTCCTCCAGGCCGGCCGCGACTCCGCGACGCGCATGGGTTCACTGCTCGCCCAGGTCCTGGGCCGCCTGTAAGCAACCCGGCGTAGTTGCCGGGGCCGGGTGGGTGGTGCCCCTGCGCCCACGGCGGCCCGCAGCGCGGCGGCCTGCGGCAGCGAAGCCAGGAACGCACACGCACCCGCGCACGCACGGAAGGGGACGTGTCGGGGGGTGTCCGCCCGCAGCGGTTGGCGCGTCAACGGACGGTTAGTCGGTGTCCGACCCCATCGCGCCGTTCCGAGGACGGACACCCCCCGGCGCGGCCCCGACCCACCACCCGGCGCTTAGGCGCAACACAAGCCCCCACCGAAGCCGCACAGGCCGCCGCAGGCACCCGCACCACCCACACAACGGAGAGGCTGACACAGACCGTGCACGACGAACTCATCGCACAGGCCCAGGCGTGGCTCACCGAGGACCCCGACCCGGAAACCCGCACCGAGCTCGCCCGCCTCATCGACGCCCAGGACCTCACCGAACTCGCCGCCCGCTTCAGCGGCACCCTCCAGTTCGGCACCGCCGGCCTCCGCGGCGAACTCGGCGCCGGCCCCATGCGCATGAACAGCTCCGTCGTCATCCGCGCGGCCGCCGGCCTCGCCGCGTACCTCAAGAAGCAGGGCCACCACGACGGCCTCGTCGTCATCGGCTACGACGCCCGCCACAAGTCGCACGACTTCGCCCGCGACACCGCCGCCGTCATGACCGGCGCCGGCCTCCGCGCCGCCGTCCTCCCCCGCCCCCTCCCCACCCCCGTCCTCGCCTTCGCGATAAGGCACCTCGGCGCGGTCGCCGGCGTGGAGGTCACCGCCAGCCACAACCCGCCCCGCGACAACGGCTACAAGGTCTACCTCGGCGACGGCTCCCAGATCGTCCCCCCGGCGGACACCGAGATCGCGGCGGAGATCGCCGCCATCCCGTCCCTCACCACCGTCCGGCGCCCCACCGAAGGCTGGGAGACCCTCGACGACAGCGTCCTCGACGCCTACCTCGCCCGCACCGACGCCGTACTCGCCAAGGGTTCCCCCCGCACGGCCCGCACGGTGTACACGGCGATGCACGGCGTCGGCAAGGACGTCCTCCTCGCCGCCTTCGCCCGCGCCGGCTTCCCGGAACCGGTCCTCGTCGCCGAGCAGGCCGACCCCGACCCGGAGTTCCCGACCGTCGCGTTCCCCAACCCGGAGGAGCCCGGCGCGATGGACCTGGCGTTCGCGACGGCCCGCGCGACCTCGCCCACCCCCGAACTGATCATCGCCAACGACCCGGACGCGGACCGCTGCGCCGTCGCCGTGCAGGACGGCACCGACTGGCGCATGCTCCGCGGCGACGAGGTCGGCGCCCTGCTCGCCGCCCACCTGGTCCGCCGCGGAGCGACCGGCACCTTCGCGGAGTCGATCGTCTCCTCCTCCCTCCTCGGCCGTATCGCCGAGAAGGCCGGCCTCAACCACGTCGAGACCCTCACCGGCTTCAAGTGGATCGCCCGCGCGGAGGGCCTGCGCTACGGCTACGAGGAGGCCCTCGGCTACTGCGTCGACCCGGACGGCGTGCGCGACAAGGACGGCATCACGGCCGCGCTCCTGATCACGGAACTGGCGTCGCAGCTCAAGGAGGAGGGCCGCACCCTCCTCGACCTCCTCGACGACCTGGCCGTGGAACACGGCCTGCACGCCACGGACCAGCTCTCGGTCCGCGTCGAGGACCTGTCCCTGATCGCGGCCGCGATGCGCCGCCTGCGCGACCAGCCCCCGACCGAACTCGCCGGCCTGGCGATCACCCGCACCGACGACCTCACCCAGGGCACGGACACGCTCCCGCCCACCGACGGCCTGCGCTACACCCTCGACGGCGCCCGGGTGATCGTCCGCCCGAGCGGCACGGAGCCGAAGCTGAAGTGCTACCTGGAGGTCGTGATCCCGGTCGCGACCCACGCCGAGCTCCCCGAGGCCCGCGCACAGGCGACGGCCCTACTGGAGTCGATCAAGCGCGACCTGTCGACAGCGGCAGGCATCTGACCGCAACGGCGGTCGTATACCCACAGGACGGCCCCGGCGCAGCCGAGCACCGGCCGGGGCCGACGGGCGGACGGACCGACGGGGCGGCAGACCGACGGGCCGACGGGCCGACAGACCGACGGGGCGGCAGACCGACGGGCCGACGGGCCGACAGACCGACGGGGCGGCAGACCGACCGTCACCCCACCACCACCAAAATCAACACCAACAACGCCCCGGCCACCGCCGGCCCCATCACCTCGTACGCCCACCGCACGGTCACCTCCCCCTGCGCCGTCTCCGCCCGGCGCCGCGCCTCGTGCAGCCCCCGCAGTTCATCCATGATCCGGTCGGTCTCCGCCCGCGCGGGCCCGTCCGACACCGGGCCTCCAGCGAGGCCCTGCCCCGGCCCCGAGCCCAGCCCGGCGCGCATCCCGAGCGCACTGCCGCGCCCCTCGTCCCGCCCCATCTGCCGCCGCGCCTGCGCGGTCGCCCGCATCTCACGCCGCGCGGCCTTCTTGCGGGCACGCAGCGACACGGGCACGGCCCACAGCTGGTACTTCGCGCCGGATTCGGTGAGGACCTCGTTCGAGTAGGCGGACTTCAGCGAGGCGACCTGCCCCCAGGGGACCACGATGACGCGGAACGGGTTGCGGATGCGCAGCCGGTCGTCACCCGCGTACACGGCGGGCCGCAGCGTGAACGCGACGACCAGCGGCACGATCAGGACCAGCACGGCGAGCGCCATCCACGGCGTGCGCCCCTCGCCCGAGACGATCGCGTCGATGCCGAGCCACCCGGCGATGGCGAGCAGCAGCGCGCCACCGGCGATGGCCGGAACCGACCGGTACACCCGGTCCTTGGACTCGGGCTCCGGAGGCTGCGGCGCGGGCGACTGGGAATCGGGGCTCGTCATGCCCCGATTCTGCCGGACCGCCCCTCGAACACCCACCGCACCCCACCCCCGATACCGCGCCACCCCCCATGCCACCCACTCCCCACCACCTCGCTCCGCCCCCACCCCGCCCCACCCGACCAAACCCAGGGGCTGTACAGCCGCTACGCGCGTAGATATGCTCGTCTGGTGACCATGCCCAGTTCTGCACTCACCGCAGCTCACCCCCTCAAGGACGTCACCGCGTCCGACAGCGCGCTGCGCCGCTTCCTCCACGGGCTTCCCGGCGTCGACGCGGTCGGACTGGAGGCCCGTGCGGCCTCCCTCGGTACGCGGTCGATCAAGACGACCGCGAAGGCGTACGCCATCGACCTCGCCATCTCGATGGTCGACCTGACGACGCTGGAAGGCGCGGACACCCCGGGCAAGGTCCGGGCGCTCGGCGCGAAGGCGGTCCGGCCCGACCCGACCGACCGTACGGCGCCCGCGACGGCCGCGGTCTGCGTCTACCCCGACATGGTGGCCGTGGCCAAGGAGGCCGTCGCCGGCTCCGGCGTGAAGGTCGCCTCCGTCGCCACGGCTTTCCCGGCCGGCCGCGCCCCGCTCACCGTCAAGCTGGCCGACGTCCGTGAGGCAGTCTCCGCCGGCGCCGACGAGATCGACATGGTCATCGACCGCGGGGCGTTCCTCGCGGGCCGATACTTGAAGGTGTACGACGAGATCACCGCCGTGAAGGAGGCCTGCGGCACGTCCGCGCGCCTGAAGGTCATCTTCGAGACGGGCGAGCTGTCGACGTACGACAACATCCGCCGCGCGAGCTGGCTCGGGATGCTGGCGGGCGCGGACTTCATCAAGACGTCCACCGGAAAGGTCGCCGTCAACGCGACTCCGGCGAACACGCTCCTCATGCTGGAGGCGGTACGTGACTTCCGTGCACAGACCGGCATCCAGGTCGGCGTGAAGCCGGCCGGCGGCATCCGCACCTCCAAGGACGCCATCAAGTTCCTCGTCCTGGTCAACGAGACCGCCGGCGGGGACTGGCTGGACAACCACTGGTTCCGCTTCGGCGCCTCCTCGCTGCTGAACGACCTGCTGATGCAGCGCCAGAAGCTGGCCACCGGCCGCTACTCCGGCCCCGACTACGTGACGGTGGACTGATACCCGTGAACAGGGAAAACGTGTCATCGGTATTCGAATACGCCCCGGCCCCCGAGTCCCGCTCGATCGTCGACATCGCGCCCTCGTACGGCCTGTTCATCGACGGCGAGTTCGTGGAGGCGGCCGACGGCAAGGTCTTCAAGACGGTCAGCCCCTCCTCCGAGGAGGTCCTCGCCGAGGTCGCCCAGGCGGGCGAGGCGGACGTGGACCGCGCCGTTCAGGCGGCCCGCAAGGCCTTCGAGAAGTGGTCGGCGCTGCCCGGCGCGGAGCGCGCCAAGTACCTGTTCCGCATCGCGCGGATCATCCAGGAGCGCTCCCGCGAGCTCGCCGTCCTGGAAACCCTCGACAACGGCAAGCCGATCAAGGAGACCCGCGACGCGGACCTCCCCCTGGTCGCGGCGCACTTCTTCTACTACGCGGGCTGGGCCGACAAGCTCGACCACGCGGGCTTCGGCGCGAACCCGAGGCCGCTGGGCGTGGCGGGCCAGGTCATCCCCTGGAACTTCCCGCTGCTGATGCTGGCGTGGAAGATCGCCCCGGCGCTCGCCACCGGCAACACGGTCGTCCTGAAGCCGGCCGAGACCACCCCGCTCTCGGCGCTGTTCTTCGCGGACATCTGCCGCCAGGCGGGCCTGCCGAAGGGCGTCGTCAACATCCTCCCCGGCTACGGCGGCGCGGGCGCGGCGCTGGTGGCCCACCCGGACGTCGACAAGGTCGCCTTCACGGGCTCCACGGCCGTCGGCAAGGAGATCGCCCGCACGGTCGCCGGCACCCGCAAGAAGGTCACGCTCGAACTGGGCGGCAAGGGCGCCAACATCGTCTTCGACGACGCTCCGATCGACCAGGCCGTCGAGGGCATCGTCAACGGCATCTTCTTCAACCAGGGCCAGGTCTGCTGCGCCGGCAGCCGCCTGCTGGTCCAGGAGTCGATCCACGACGAGCTCCTCGACTCCCTCAAGCGCCGCCTGTCGACCCTCCGCCTCGGCGACCCGCTCGACAAGAACACGGACATCGGCGCGATCAACTCCGAGGAACAGCTCACGCGCATCACCTCGCTCGTCGAGCAGGGCGAGGCGGAGGGCGCCGAGCGCTGGTCACCGGCCTGCGAACTGCCGGAGAGCGGCTACTGGTTCGCCCCGACGCTGTTCACGAACGTCACCCAGGCGCACACCGTCGCCCGCGACGAGATCTTCGGCCCGGTGCTGTCGGTCCTGACCTTCCGCACCCCGGACGAGGCGGTCGCCAAGGCCAACAACACGCCGTACGGGCTCTCCGCCGGCGTCTGGACGGAGAAGGGCTCGCGCATCCTGGCGGTCGCGAACAAGCTCCGCGCGGGTGTCGTCTGGTCCAACACGTTCAACAAGTTCGACCCGACGTCGCCCTTCGGCGGCTACAAGGAGTCGGGCTTCGGCCGCGAGGGCGGCCGCCACGGCCTGGAGGCGTACCTCGATGTCTGATCGGCTCACCGTTCTGAAGACCTACAAGCTGTACGTCGGCGGGAAGTTCCCGCGTTCCGAGAGCGGCCGGGTGTACGAGGTGACGGACTCGAAAGGCAAGTGGCTGGCGAACGCCCCCCTGTCCTCCCGCAAGGACGCCCGTGACGCGGTCGTGGCCGCCCGCAAGGCGTTCGGCGCCTGGTCCGGCGCGACGGCGTACAACCGCGGCCAGGTCCTCTACCGCGTCGCGGAGATGCTGGAGGGCCGCCGCGACCAGTTCACGCGTGAGGTGGCCGACGCGGAGGGGCTGTCGAAGTCCAAGGCGGCGGCGGTCGTGGACGCGACGATCGACCGCTGGGTCTGGTACGCGGGCTGGACCGACAAGATCGCCCAGGTGGTCGGCGGCGGCAACCCGGTGGCGGGCCCGTTCTTCAACCTGTCCTCCCCCGAGCCGACCGGCGTGGTCGCGGTCCTGGCGCCCCAGGAGTCGTCGTTCCTGGGCCTGGTGTCGGTGCTCGCCCCGGTGATCGCGACCGGCAACACGGCGGTCGTGGTCGCGAGCGAGAAGTCCCCGCTGCCCGCGCTGTCCCTCGCCGAGGTGCTGGCGACCTCGGACGTCCCCGGCGGCGTGGTCAACGTCCTGTCGGGCCGCACGGCGGAGATCGCGACCCCGCTGGCCGCCCACCAGGACGTCAACGCGATCGACCTCGCGGGCGCCGACGAGGCCCTCGCGAAGGAACTGGAGATCGCCGCGGCCGACAACCTCAAGCGCGTCCTGCGTCCACAGCCTGTGGATTACGCGGAGGCACCCGGCATCGACCGCATGACGGCGTTCCTGGAGACGAAAACGGTCTGGCACCCCACGGGGTCGCTGGGCGCGTCGGGCTCCTCGTACTAGAGCGCCCCTCACAGCGGAAGCCCCGGCCCTCCTCCGTCCGGGAGGGCCGGGGCTTCTCTCGTGCGCGCTCGCTGCCGTCAGATCCCGAGGCGCTGCGCGATGCCGTCGAGGACGCACTCCAGGCCGAACGCGAACTCCCAGGCCCGGTCGTCCTTGCGGGCCGCGTTGAGGGCGTACTGCTATCAGCTCCCGCGTCTGGAGAGCGTAGGAGCGCAGCACCTCACGCCAGTCGGTCGAGCCGTCCGGCACGGTCAGCTCCCGCGACACCCGGTCGATCATGAGAGCCCAGAGGCACCGGCCGGCTCACCGCCACCGTCACGGACCGGCTCGGGGGCGACGGCGCGCGGCTGACCGGCGGCGAGCTCACACCCGCGCTGCTGGGGGACCTGCCGGAGCCCGTCCGCACGCCTTCCGGACGGGGGTCGTGGAGGGCCTGCACGGTGTCGCGCTGGGCACCGCCGCGCTGTGCGCCGTGGCGTTCGCGGTGTCCTGGCTGGTCCGGGAGGTCCCACTGCGGGCCGCTGAGCTACTGCGAGAGCCGCCCGGCCGCCTGCCCCGGGTGTGACGCGCGCGTCAAAGGCGACGCGGGGTCGTACGGCCCCCGATGGATGCCTCACACTGGTGTCCCGTGAGTTCTCCTCTGGCCATACCGACGCGAGTCGTGCTGCTCTGCGGCCCCTCCGGCTCCGGCAAGTCCCTCCTCGCGGCCCGCTCCGGCCTCCCGGTGCTGCGGCTCGACGACTTCTACAAGGAGGGCGACGACCCGACGCTGCCGCTGGTGGCCGGGAGTTCGGACATCGACTGGGACCATCCGGAGTCGTGGGACGCGGACACGGCCGTCGCCGCGATCACCCGGCTGTGCCGCACGGGCCGTACGGACGTCCCCGTCTACGACATCGCGCGCAGCGCCCGCACCGGCACCGAGACGGTGGACATCGGGCGGGCCCCGCTGTTCATCGCGGAGGGCATCTTCGCCGCGGAGATCGTCACGCGCTGCCGGGAGCTCGGCGTCCTCGCCGACGCCCTGTGTCTGAGCCGCGGCCCGGTGAAGACGTTCCGCCGCCGCTTCCTGCGGGATCTGCGGGAGGGCCGCAAGTCGGTGCCGTTCCTGCTGCGCCGCGGCTGGCGTCTGATGCGTCAGGAGCGCTCGATCGTCGCCCGCCAGACCGCGCTGGGCGCGTACGCCTGCGACCGCGACGAGGCGATGGGCAGGCTGGCGGCCGCGGCGGCGGGCCAGTGCGCGAGCCTCGGCACGGCGGCCTAGACAGCGAAGGTACGGCGGCCTGGACAACGAAAAAAGCGGGACTGGACGGACCCCCCGGCCCTCCAGTCCCGCTCGGTGTTCCCCCGTGTTCCCCCGTGTTCCCCCCACTGTCCTGAGGAGACGCCCCCCAGCGTCTCCGCAGTCCCCCGTGGGCCCCGGTTCCCTCCCCCGTGGGGCCCCTTTGGTGCTCCCCCCGGCCTTCAGGCGACGAGCTCGCCGAAGGCGTCCTCCTCGTCACGGCCGAAGCTGAGGACCTCGTCCTCGCGCAGCCGGCGGAGCGACCGCCAGATGCTGGACTTCACCGTGCCGACACTGATGTCGAGGATCTCCGCGATCTCCGGGTCCGTGCGGCCCTCGTAGTAGCGCAGGACCAGCATGGTGCGCTGGAGCTCGGGCAGCCGGGCCAGCGCCTGCCACAGGACCGCGCGCAGCTCCGTGCCGCGCATCGCGTCCGTGTCACCGGGCGTCTCCGGCAGTTCCTCGGTCGGGTACTCGTTGAGCTTGCGGCGCCGCCAGGCGCTGATGTGCAGGTTGGTCATGGTGCGGCGGAGGTATCCGCCGACCGCGGCCTTGTCACTGATGCGGTCCCACGCCCGGTAGGTCGAGAACAGCGCGCTCTGCAGCAGGTCCTCGGCCTCGAAGCGGTCGCCGGTGAGGTGGTAGGCGGTGGCGTACAGGGAGGCGCGGCGCTCCTGGACGTAGGCGGTGAACTCCGCCTCCGACAGCGAGCGGCGCTCCCCCGAGTCCTCCCTGTACGCGGCTCCCCCGTGAGCCGCCCCCGTCCCCTTGCTGTCCCCCGTTTGTGCGTCAACGACCGTCATGAACGCGGTGTGCTGACGCCCGGTGCCGCGAGCGCACCCCCGCCCTCCCCCACGCTCGAAACCGCTCGCGCGGGAGGGACCCCCATCGGCACCGGACTTCTCGGAACCCCGGCTCACGTCGTGCAGACGCGTGACCACTGCGCTGGTGCTGGTGCCGTGCAGCGTGTTCATCTCGCGCCCCCCGTCGTGGACTTCCGGTGTGCGGCCCGCCGGCCGGGCGGGCTTTCCTGCTTGTGCCGAAAACTTTGCCGCGGCACTTTCATGGCCGTGTCCGCCGACTGTCACAGAGCTGTCACAGGGGTCGGCCATATGGCCGCCACACCTCGTGCACAGACGTCGGTGCCGTGCGCGGGTCTCATCTCGGCCCACATGTCGAACCGCGACCCCTCCATGGGCCAGAATGTGCCCGTGCCTTCCCTGTTGCTGATCGAGGACGACGACGCCATCCGGACGGCCCTGGAGCTCTCACTGACGCGCCAGGGTCACCGGGTGGCGACCGCTGCCAGTGGTGAGGACGGTCTGAAGCTGTTGCGTGAGCAGCGGCCGGATCTGATCGTGCTGGATGTGATGCTGCCCGGCATCGACGGGTTCGAGGTGTGCCGGCGCATCCGGCGCACGGACCAGTTGCCGATCATCCTGCTGACCGCGCGCAGCGACGACATCGACGTGGTTGTCGGGCTGGAGTCCGGCGCCGACGACTATGTCGTCAAGCCGGTGCAGGGGCGGGTGCTGGACGCCCGGATCCGGGCGGTGCTGCGGCGCGGCGAGCGGGAGTCCAACGACGCGGCGACGTTCGGCAGCCTCGTCATCGACCGCTCGGCGATGACGGTGACGAAGAACGGCGAGGACCTCCAGCTCACGCCGACCGAGCTGCGGCTGCTGCTGGAGCTGAGCCGGCGGCCGGGGCAGGCGCTGTCGCGGCAGCAGCTGCTGCGGCTGGTGTGGGAACACGACTACCTGGGCGACTCGCGGCTCGTGGACGCCTGCGTCCAGCGGCTGCGCGCCAAGGTCGAGGACGTGCCCTCGTCCCCGACGCTGATCCGTACCGTGCGGGGTGTCGGCTACCGGCTGGATCCGCCTCAGTGACACAGGGGAACCAGGGGGGGACCCGCGGCTGGACCGCGGCGCGCAAGGGAGTTCTGTCGCGGCTGCGCTTCACCAGCCTGCGGCTGAGGCTGGTCGTCGTCTTCGGCCTGGTGGCGCTGACGGCCGCCGTGTCCGCGTCCGGCATCGCGTACTGGCTCAACCGCGAGGCCGTGCTCACCCGCGCCCAGGACGCCGTGCTGCGCGACTTCGAGCAGGAGATGCAGAACCGGGCCGGTGCGCTGCCCGATCGGCCCACACAGGACGAGCTCCAGCACACCGCGGGCCAGATGGCGGGCAGCGGCCAGCGCTTCAGCGTGCTGCTGGTGGCGACCGACGCCGACGGCAGGACCGTCTACGGCAGCTCCGGCGGGCTGAGCGGCTTCTCGCTGCGGGACGTGCCGGTGTCGCTGCGTACGGCGGTGAACAGGGCGCAGAAGGTCGACGCGGCCGACAAGCACCCATACCACCTGTACTGGCAGCGGGTCATCGACCACGACACGCCGTATCTCGTGGCCGGGACGCGGGTGACCGGCGGTGGACCCACCGGTTACATGCTGAAGTCGCTGGAGCCGGAGGCGAAGGACCTCAACTCGCTGGCCTGGTCGCTGGGGATCGCGACGGGGCTCGCGCTGATCGGCTCGGCGCTGCTCGCGCAGGCCGCGGCGACGACCGTGCTGAAGCCGGTGCAGCGGCTCGGGACGGCCGCGCGGCGGCTCGGGGAGGGCAAGCTGGACACCCGGCTGAGGGTGTCCGGGACCGACGAACTGGCCGACCTGTCGCGGACGTTCAACAAGGCGGCCGAGGCGCTGGAGAAGCGGGTCGCCGACATGGCCGCGCGGGACGAGGCGTCCCGGCGGTTCGTGGCCGACATGAGCCATGAGCTGCGGACGCCGCTCACCGCCATCACCGCCGTGACGGAGGTGCTGGAGGAGGAGCTGGAGGCGGAGACCGGGAGCATGGACCCGATGATCGAGCCCGCCGTCCGGCTGGTGGTCAGCGAGACCCGGCGGCTGAACGACCTCGTCGAGAACCTGATGGAGGTCACCCGCTTCGACGCGGGCACGGCCCGGCTCGTCCTGGACGACGTCGACATCGCCGACCAGATCACCGCGTGCATCGACGCCCGCGCCTGGCTGGACGCGGTCGAGCTGGACGCCGAGCGCGGCATCCACGCCCGCCTGGACCCGCGCCGCCTGGATGTCATCCTGGCCAACCTGATCGGCAACGCGCTCAAGCACGGCGGCTCCCCGGTGCGGGTGTCCGTCCGGGTGGAGGACGACTCGCTCGTCATCGAGGTGCGGGACCACGGGCCCGGCATCCCCGAGGACGTCCTGCCGCACGTCTTCGACCGTTTCTACAAGGCCAGCGCGTCCCGGCCGCGCTCCGAGGGCAGCGGCCTGGGCCTGTCCATCGCCCAGGAGAACGCCCACATCCACGGTGGCGAGATCACCGCGGCCAACTCGCCCGACTCGGGCGCGGTGTTCACCCTGCGGCTCCCGCGCCACACGTTCGCGCCGGGGGAACAGCCCGCCGAGGGCGAGCGGAAGCACGGGGACGACGCCGGCCGGGACGAGGATGCGGACTCGAAGGGGAACGCCTGATGACCACGCGTCTCGTCTCCAGGGCCCGGATCGGTGCCGTGTCCGTGCTCGCCCTGCTGCTCGCCGGCTGCGGGATCCGGGCCACGGAGGTGCCGACGAACTTCGGGCCCGCGCCCTCGCGGGTGCGCTGTTCGCTCGCCGAGCCGGATGTGTCGACGCAGGCCGCGCGGGGGCTGCCGGTGCAGGTGTTCCTGCTGTGCGGGTCCTCGCTGGTGACCGTCGACCGGACCGTGCGGGTTCCGGACGGCGCGGCCGACTCCGAGCGGCGGATGCTGGTGGCGCAGGGCCTGCTGGACCAGCTCGCGGCACAGCCGTCGCCCGCCGAGAAGGAGGCCGGGTACAGCACGGACGTACGCGGCGGCATCACCGTGGGCGGGCCCCGGCCCGGCGACCCGGAGGACACGCTGCGGCTGAGCATGGCGCCGGACGGCCTCACCTCGTACGCCCTCGCCCAGATCGTCTGCACCTTCTCCGACTCGACGGCCGCCGAGGGCGACGGTTCCGTGGTCCTGGGCGGCCCCGGTGCCGGTTCCCCGCGCCGCTACGCGTGCACGGACGAGGTGCGGGCCCGGCCGGGCAGCAAGGAACCGCCTTCCAAGGACGCGGCCGGGGAGTGAGCGGGCCGGGTTCGTCCGGCTGTGGTGTATGCCTCACAGGCCTGGCGGGGCCCATCCCGGAACCGATCCTGCCGGAGGCCGCGTCTTGGGGGGCGTGCAGCGTCAAGGCTCCATCGGCGGCAGCGCCGCGTTCCGCATCCGTGTGACAGGAGGTGTCCTCCTCGTCGCACATCTCGCGTTCGTCGCCTGGCTCACGCTGCGGCCGCTGGACGTGCCCTGGGTGATGCCGGCCAATCTGCGGCCGTTCCACGGTATCCAGGCCGATCTCGCCCTGGGCTGGCCTCAGGCGGCCCGACGGATCTGCGAGGGGCTGGCGCTGCTCGCCCCGCTGGGCGTGCTGCTGCCGATGGCGAGCGGCAGACTGCTCGTCTCGCCGCTGGCGTCCCTGCTGAACACCGTCACGGCCGGTGCCCTGCTGTCGCTGGGCATCGAGCTGCTCCAGACCGGCGTTCCCGGTCAGGTCGTCGACGTCGACTCGCTCTTCCTGAACACCGCGGGCGTGGCCCTCGCGCATCTCGCGCTCGTCCCCGCCGGCCGCTCCTGGCTGCGCCGCCGCACCACCGCGGGCCCGCCCCGGACGCCCCTCCCCCCGGAGGAGCCGGCTCAGGGTCGGACCCCGACGATTCCCAGGGTCGGAATCGCCCCGTGGAGCGATGTTTTGCCCCCTTCGTCTCCGTAGCGTGGAGTGCAGATGGGGTACTCGGACATGAGGCCTCACGACACCTCACGAAGGAGCCGCACATGTCACGCCTCGCCCGCCCCACCCACGGCCGCATGATCGGCGGAGTGTGCGCCGCGCTGGCGCGGCGCTTCGGCACCTCCGCGACGACGATGCGGGTGATCTTCCTCGTCTCGTGCCTGCTGCCCGGCCCGCAGTTCCTGCTGTACATCGCGCTGTGGATCCTGCTGCCCTCGGAGAGCAAGGTGCAGAACAAGGCACAGACGGCCTGGTGACGCCTGCTTCGACGGAACACCGATGGGGCGCACCTCGGGCCCGGGGTGCGCCCCATCGGCGTGTGTCCGCCTGGGCGGGAGGGTCAGCCGACCGGAACGCCGTTCACCGCGAGGCCGGCGGCGACGCCGATGGACTTGTGTGCCGACGACTAGGGGGTCAGCCCTCCGAAGGCGAAGAACCACTGGTGGACGCGGTCTGCCGGAACAGCCATTCGGATTTCAGCTCGGCATACCCGGGCTTGATCACGTCATTGATCATGGCCAGTCGTTCATCGAATGGAATGAACGCCGATTTCATCGCATTGACGGAGAACCACTGCATGTCGTCGAGCGTGTAACCGAACGCCTCGACAAGGTGCTCGAATTCCCGGCTCATGCTGGTGTGCGACATAAGACGATTGTCCGTGTTGACCGTGGCACGGAAATGCAGTCGGCGCAGCAGCCCGATGGGGTGCTCGGCGTACGAGGCAGCCGCCCCGGTCTGGAGGTTGGAGCTCGGGCAGAGCTCCAGCGGGATGCGCTTGTCCCGGACGTACGAGGCAAGCCGCCCGAGTTCGACGCTGCCGTCCTCGTGGACCTGGATGTCGTCGATGATCCGCACCCCGTGCCCGAGCCGGTCGGCGCCGCACCACTGGAGGGCCTGCCAGATGGACGGCAGCCCGAAGGCCTCACCGGCGTGGATGGTGAAGTGGTTGTTCTCGCGCTTGAGGTACTCGAACGCGTCCAGGTGCCGGGTGGGCGGGTAGCCGGCCTCGGCGCCCGCGATGTCGAAGCCGACGACGCCCAGGTCCCGGTACCGGTTCGCGAGTTCGGCGATCTCCAGGGCGCGGGCCGCGTGCCGCATGGCGGTGAGCAGGGCGCCGACGCGGATGCGCAGGCCCCTCTCGCGAGCGCGGCGCTCCCCTTCACGGAAGCCCTCGTTGACGGCTTCCACGACCTCTTCGAGGCTCAGACCGCCTTCGAGGTGCTGCTCGGGTGCGTAGCGCACCTCGGCGTAGACGACGCCGTCCTCGGCGAGGTCCTCGGCGCACTCGGCGGCGACCCGCACCAGGGCGTCGCGGGTCTGCATGACGCCGACGGTGTGGGAGAAGGTCTCCAAGTACCGTTCCAGCGAACCGGAGTCGGCTGCCTCGCGGAACCAGACGCCGAGCTTTTCCGGGTCGGTCTCGGGAAGCTGGGTATAGCCGGTCGCGTGGGCGAGCTCGACGATCGTGGCGGGGCGCAGCCCGCCGTCGAGGTGGTCGTGCAGAAGAACCTTGGGCGCCCGGTGGATCTGGTCCGGTGTCGGGGTGTTCGCGATGGTCTGGCTCGTCATTTCCGCACTCTAACTCCTACGCGCGTAGATGGCGCGTCCTCGGCTGCTTTACGTTTCCGTCGATACGTAACGGTGATCCCCGGGACGGGTCGAGTACACCCACCCTTCTGACACTGTTCTGTCATGGCACACCAAGCGACGCCGGCGCGCAGGGCCCGGCTGGGAAGGGCACTCGGGCCGGAGCCGACGGCGGTGAGCGGCGTGGTGCTGCTGCTCCCCGGCGGTGACGAGGTCTCCAGACGCAGACCGTCGCCCCTGCTCGCGACCGCCTCCGTCCGCGCCCTGGGGCGCCGGCTGGCCCGCGCGGGCCGGGAGGAGGGGCTCGCCGTGCACGTGGTGCACTACCGGTGCCGGGGCTGGAACGGCAGCGAGGCCAACCTCGCGGCCGACGCGGCCTGGGCGGCCGACGAGGTCGTACGGCGTTACGGGGACGTTCCCGTCTGCCTCGCCGGCGTCGGCATGGGCGGCCGGGCCGGGCTGCGGGCGGGTGGCCACGCGGCCGTCAACTCCGTGCTGGCGCTCGCCCCTTGGCTGCCACAGGAGGATGTGGCGGGGCCACCCGAACCGGTGAAGCAGTTGGTGGGGCGGCAGGTGCTGATCGTGCACGGCACGAACGACGGGCGGACGGATCCCGAGTTGTCGTTCCGGCTGGCGGCGCGGGCGAAGAAGGCGAACCGGGATGTGTGCCGGTTCGAGGTGCATGCGGACGGGCACGGACTGCATCAGTACCGGGATGAAGTACTGGCGTTGGCCGAGGACTTCGTGATGGGGGCGTTGTTCGGGCGGGCCGTGTCGCGGCCTGTGCGGGACGCGCTGGCCGCGCCGCCGCCGTTGGGGTTGCGGATGCCGTTGGCTGCGGGGTTCAGTCCTTCTCGGCGGTAGCGCCGTTTGGGTGGCTGTGGATGTCGGGGTGCGGGTTCGCCGCGGTCAGCGCGGTTCCCCGCGCCCCTCAGGTGGGGAGCAGACTGCCTCTTCTTGACAGGAGGAACCTTTTGAAGGCGGCTACCGGGGGCGTGTCCGGGTGGCCTTCCAGCCAGGCCACGCCGATCTCGCGGGCCGCTCGCGGGGCCGTGACCGTCAGTTCGACCACACCGGGGCGCGGGACTGCCGGTGGCGGCAGAAGGGCCACTCCCAGGCCCGCTGCCACCAGGCCCCTCAGGGTTTCCGCCTCTTCGCCCTCGAAGGCGATGCGGGGCTTGAAGCCGGCCTCCTGGCAGAGGTCGTCGGTGATGCGGCGGAGGCCGTAGCCGGGTTCCAGGGTGACGAACATTTCGTCCGCGGCCTCGGCGAGGCGGATGCGGCGGCGGCCCGCGAGGGAGTGGTCCGCGGGGACGACCAGGCGGAGCTTCTGTTCGTCGAGGCGGCGGGCGACCAGGTCGGGGGCGTCGGGGACGGGGGACGTCAGGCACAGGTCCAGTTCGCCGGCGCGGAGGCGTTCGAGCATGGCCTCGCCGTAGTTCTGGACGAGGCTGAAGCGGACGCGCGGATGGTCGGCGCGGAAGGCCTGGAGGAGACCCGGGACCGTCTCGGCGCCCATGGTGTGCAGGAAGCCGAAGGCGACCTTGCCGGTGGCGGGGTCGGCGTCGGCCCGCACCTCCTCTGCGGCGCGCTCGACCTCGGCCAGGGCTCGCTCCACGGAGACGAGGAAGGTGCGCCCGGCCGGGGTGAGGGAGACCGTACGGCCGTGGCGGGCGAAGAGGTCCACGCCGAGATCCTGCTCCAGGCGGGCCATGGCCCGGGAGAGGGTCGACTGGGGGACGTTCATCTCCTGGGCGGCGCGGGTGACGTGCTCGGTGCGGGCGACCCCGGCGAAGTACGCGAGGCGGGGTGCCAGCACCTTGGACATCTCCGCCATGTCTTCTGTGTCACTGGACGGTGACAGCCGAGCCGTTGAACTGTGTTGATGCGCCATGGGAACGATTATGGAGGTTCCATGCATTGGACGGATCAGTGCGCGCGTACGTAGTTTCGAGGCATGTCTCCCGCCAGTACCGGGGCGTCCACCATCGTGGGCGCCGATGCCTCTGTCCCTGCCGCCGACGCACGCATGTCCCCGGGCGGGCCCGGCTACCGCCGGATGAGCCTCGCCCTCTTCCTCGCGGGTGTCGCGACCTTCGCGCTGCTGTACTCCACGCAGGCGCTGCTCCCGCTGATCTCCGGCGAGTTCGGTGTGGCGGCGAGCGACGCGAGCTGGACGGTTGCCGCCGCGACAGGCGGGCTGGCGCTGTTCGTCCTGCCGATGAGCGCCCTGTCGGAGCGCTTCGGACGGCGTACGGTCATGACGGCCTCGCTGGCCGTGGCGGTGACCGTCGGGCTGCTGGTGCCCTTCGCCCCGTCGCTGGGTGTCCTGGTCGTGCTGCGGGCGTTCCAGGGCGCGGCGCTGGCCGGGCTGCCGGCGTCGGCGACGGCGTACCTCGCGGAGGAGGTCAGCCCCAAGGCGCTGGTCACCGCGATCGGACTGTTCGTCGCGGGCAACAGCGTCGGCGGGATGAGCGGCCGGGTCATCACCGGCTGGGTCGCCCAGGAGTGGGGCTGGCGGGTCGCCGTCGGGGTGATCGGCGCGATCGCCGTGGCGTGCGCGGTGGCCTTCCGGCTGCTGCTCCCCGCCCCGAAGAACTTCAGGACCGGTTCGCTGCGGCCGCGCGTGCTGGCCCGGACGGTCCGTGACCACCTGTCGAACCCGCTGCTGTGCCGGCTGTACGCGATCGGCGCACTGTTCATGACGGTGTTCGGCGGTGTGTACACGGTCATCGGCTACCGGCTGACCGAGGCGCCGTTCTCGCTGCCACAGGGCATCATCGGCTCGATCTTCCTGGTGTACCTCGTCGGTACGGTGTCGGCGTCGACGGCCGGCCGGCTGGTGGGCCGCCTGGGCCGCCGGGGCGCGCTGTACGCGGGCGGCGGTACGACGGCGGCGGGTCTGCTGCTGTCCCTGGCCGGCTCCCTCCCGCTGGTCCTGCTGGGCCTGGTCCTCATCACGGCGGGCTTCTTCGCGGGCCACGCGGTGGCCTCCTCGGCGGTCAGCAAGACGGCCACGACCGGCCGCGCACAGGCCTCGGCGCTGTACCAGTCGGCCTACTACATCGGCTCCAGCGCGGGCAGCACGGTCGGCGCGATCGCCTTCCACGCGGGCGGCTGGGCCGGCACGGTCGGGGTCGGCCTGCTGGCGGTCCTGGGCGTCGTGACGATCACGGTGTTCGGGACGCGGGCGGCACGGATGCAGCGACGGCCGGCCACCGCCACCTGAGCTGGAAAACGGACTGTTCCCCCTGGTCGGGGCCGGTTGTCAGTGGGCGCGGATAACGTCCGCGTCTGCTGACCACCGGATTCGACCAGGGGGATTTTCCATGGAGTTCCGCATCGACCGCACGGCGTTCGCCGAGGCCGTGGGGCGGACGGTACGGGCGCTGCCCGCGCGGACGCCGGTGCCCGTGCTGGGCGGCCTGCTGCTGGAGGCGGACGCGGGGCGGCTGGCCGTGACGGGGTTCGACTTCGAGGCGGCGGTACGGGTGGAGGCCGATGCCGAGGTCACGGAGCCCGGGCGGGTGCTCGTCCTGGGGCAGCGGCTGCTGGACGTCTGCCGGGTGCTGCCGGACGGGCCGGTGAGCTGCGCGCTGGAGGCATCGCGGTTCACGGTGGAGGCGGGCGGTACGCGGTTCGGGCTGTCGACGCTGCCCCTCGCCGAGTACCCGGCCCTGCCGGCGCCGCCCGCGCCGTACGGCACGGTGGACGCCGCCGCGTTCGCGACCGCTGTCGCCCAGGTCGCCGTCGCGGCCGGGCGGGACGAGACGCTGCCGCTGCTGACAGGCGTCCAACTGCGCCTGGACGGCGGTGAGATGACGCTGGCCGCTTCGGATCGCTACCGGTACGCCGTGCGGCGGCTGGAGTGGCGGCCGGGAGCGGCGGCCGACGGTGCGGTGGACGTGTTGTTGCCCGCGCGGCGCCTGCTGGACGTCGCGCGGTCGCTGGGCCGTGACGGGGACGTGATGATCGGCTGGGACCCGGCCGGGGGCGGCGGGCTGATCGGCTTCGAGGGCGGGCGGACGCGGACGGCGCTGCGGCTCCTCGACGGGCGGCTGCCGACGTACGGGTCGCTGTTCGACATGACGGGGGCCGCGGTCGCCGAGGTCGAGTGCGAGCGTCTCGCGGAGGCCGTGCGGCGGGTCGCGGTGGTGGCGGAGGCGAACAGTCCGGTGCGGCTGGACTTCTCGTCCGACGGGTCCGTCATGCTTCGCGCCGGCTACGGCGACGACGTGGCCGCCCAGCGCCTGCCGGCCACGCTGACCGGCGCCGACGAGATGCCGGTGGCCTTCAACCCGGCCTATCTGCTGGACGCGCTGACGTCGTTCGAGAGCCCGCGCGTACGGCTGGAACTGCTGGGGGCGGGACAGCGGGCGCTGCTGCACGCGGTGCCGGACGGCGGGGCCGCCGAGCGGGGCGGGGGGATGGCCGGTGAGACGGCCCCGGAGACGGCGGGGGAGCACCGGCATCTGCTGATGTCGGTGAGACAGCTGGCCTGAAGCACTGCTCCTGCCTGCGCTCTTGTGCGCTCGGGGGGCCGTTGTCAGTGGGCTGCGGTAGCTTCCGAAGTGCTGAACGCGATGGCGCGTGACAGAAATTCCACAGGGGTGGGTGGACGATGACGAACGGCACGGCGACACCGACAGACCTGGACAGCAGGCTCGAGGCACACCGCACCGAGCTGACGGGGTACTGCTACCGGATGCTCGGCTCCTCCTTCGAGGCCGAGGACGCGGTGCAGGACACGATGATCCGCGCCTGGCGCAGCTACGACAAGTTCGAGGGCCGCTCCAGCCTCCGCTCCTGGCTCTACCGCATCGCGACCAACGTGTGCCTGGACATGCTGACCGCGGGCAACAAGCGCGCCAGGCCCATGGACCTGACCGAATCCACGCCGCTCGCCCAGGCGGCCCTCACCCCCCGCCCGGACAACACCTGGCTGGAGCCCATGCCGGACGCCCGTGTGCTGCCCACGACCGACGACCCGGCGGAGGCGGCGATAGCCAAGGAGTCCGTGCGGCTCGCCTTCATGGCCGCGCTTCAGCAGCTGCCGGCCAAGCAGCGGGCCGTGCTGATCCTGCGCGAGGTGCTGGCCTGGAAGGCCAGCGAGGTCGCCGAGCTGCTGGACACGTCCGTGGCGTCGGTCAACAGCGCTCTCCAGCGAGCCCGCGCGACCCTGGCCGAGCGGAAGGAGCCGGGCGCCGACGCGACCGTCTCCGACCCGCTGGACGAGGACCAGCAGAAGCTGCTGGACCGCTATGTGGCGGCCTTCGAGGGCTACGACATGACGGCGCTGACGGCCCTGCTGCACGAGGACGCGGTGATGACGATGCCGCCGTTCGACCTGTGGCTGACCGGCGTCGGCGACATCACCGGCTTCATGACCACCCTGGGCGCGCCCTGCGCGGGTTCCCGGCTGGTGCCGGTCCAGGTCAACGGCCTGCCGGGGTTCGCCCAGTACAAGCCCGACCCGGAGAAGGGCGGCTTCTCGCCGTGGGCGGTGCAGGTGCTGGAGATCTCAGACGGCCGGATCACCGGGTTCCACTGCTTCCTCGACACCCAGCGCTGGTTCCCGCTCTTCGACCTGCCCCTCCACCTCGAAGCGGAGACCGACCAGGTCGAGCAGGGCGCGTAGGGCCGGATCGGGGTCGCGCAGCCGTATCCGGCCCCCGGCCCGCCGGGCGGCGAGCTGGAGGCGTGCGAGCAGGTCGACGGCGGCGAGCCCGGGCGGCCCGAGACCTCCGACATCGCACACCACGACCCGGGCACGGCTGGTCTGCAGCAGTGCCCTCACGTCGTCACTCAGTCCGCTCACCTCGTCCCGGGATACGGGGCCGGGGAGCACGAGCACGGGCGGTGTCATGGCGTCCACGATCGGTAGACCGGGCGGGTGGCGGTAACTCATCGCGGCTGTCCGTCCTGTCGGCGCCGAAAGGATCACATTGACCTCGGTACGGCCTTCCCCGGAGGGTTGGCTGTATGCCCCATACATCTGCCCCTCCCGCGCTGCCCGATGCCCGTGTCGCCGGTGAGGGGGCACCGTGCAGGGTGTGCTGAGCGGCTTCGCGGTCATCGCGGTCGTCATCGGGGTCGGCTATCTGATCGGCCGCCGGGGGTATCTGGGCGACGGCGGGCGCGAGGTCCTGACGAAGCTGGCCTTCCACGTGGCGTCTCCCGCCCTGCTCTTCACGACGCTCGCCGGGGCGGACCTGTCGGTGATCTTCTCCGACCGGCTGCTGGTCACGGCGATGAGCACGGCGGCGGTGGCGGGTGTCTTCGTGGCGGTGGGTGCCGCGCGCGGCTGGGGTGTGGGCCGGACGACGATCGGCGCGCTGTGCTCCAGCTACGTCAACTCGGGCAACCTCGGCATCCCGATCGCGGTGTACGTGCTGGGCGACGCGTCACTGGTCGCGCCGGTGCTGCTGTTCCAGCTGGTGGGCGTCACGCCGGTGGCGCTGACCATCCTGGACCTGGCGAGCGGCGGCGAGAAGCGGCCCCTGTGGCAGCGCCTGCTCACGCCCCTGCGCAATCCGATAGCCCTGGGCTCCCTGGCCGGTGTGGCCGCTTCGGCGTCGGGCCTGGACGTCCCGGGGCCCTTGATGGACCCGCTCACCCTGATCGGCAACATGTCGGTCCCGGCGGTCCTGCTGGCCTTCGGCATCTCCCTGCGCGGCAGCACGCTTCCGTTGCGCGGCGCGGAACGGGCCCCTGTCCTGCTCGCCGTGACCCTCAAGGCGGTCGTCCAGCCCCTGGTCGCCTGGGCCCTCGCAGCGGGCGTCTTCGGTCTCCACGGGGCCTCGCTGCTCGACGTGGTGGTGACGTCGGCGCTTCCGGCGGCACAGAACCTGTTCACGTACGCGAGCAGTTATCGGGTGGGCGAGGTGCTGGCGAGGGAGGCGATTCTGTTGTCGACGGTGTTGGCGGTGCCGGTTCTGGTGGTGGTGGCGACGGTTTTGGGGTGAGGAAGCTCAGCTTGCGAGGAACTCGTCTGTGTCGAGCTTGAGGCTGAAGGGTTCCGGCAACTCGATCTGCTCGCCGAACTTCCCTGCGTGAAGGACCCGGTAGACGTCGCCTCGGGGTTCGCCGTACAACGTGATGGTGGGGCCGCCGGGGGCCCAGCCGTCGATGAGCAGGTACAGCGGAACTGCGGCCTGGGCATAACCCGCGGCCTTCTTGATCCGGTCATGGGCCGCATTGGACTTGGACGTGATCTCGACGACGAGTTCAGCGGCGGACGCCGGGATGAAGTTGCCGTCCTCGCTGCGCAGCACCTGCCTGGGGGCGACGGCGAGATCAGGGATGTAGAGCCCGTCACGGGACGGAACCGCCGTACCCAGAGTCTGGTAGATGCCCCAGTTCCTGGGGATGACCTCGTACAGGGCTCGCTGAACCAGATCAGCGATGTCGTTGTGGGCATTGGACGGCGGTGGCGCCACGGTGACGATCCCCTCGATGATCTCCACCTTGCAGCCCTCAGGCGCGTCCGTCTCCTGCCAGATCCGGACGAGGTCGTCCCACTCGTGGCCGTTGGCCGTCGAGTGGTCGACGGTGAGTGCGCTCATGGCGGTTCTCCAATCAGTGCGTCACCGATCCCAGCATGCCGAACGGGACCGGTGGCGGTCCACCGATCCCGTTCACCCGAAAGGGAAACCGCCTGGTCAGGCGATACGTTCCAGCACCACCGGCGACGCCTCGAAGTCCGTCCCCGGCGTCGCGATGTCGTACGAGCCCTCGACCGCGTCCAGTGCGTACTCGAAGCGTTCCGGCGTGTCCGTGTGGAGGGTGAGGAGGGGCTGGCCCTCGGTGACCTCGTCGCCCGGCTTGGCGTGCATCTCGATGCCCGCGCCCGCCTGGACCGGGTCCTCCTTGCGCGCGCGGCCCGCGCCGAGGCGCCAGGCGGCGACGCCGATGTCGTAGGCGTCGAGGCGGGTGAGGACGCCCGAGGCCGGGGCCTTGATCACGTGCTGTTCGCGAGCCACCGGAAGCGCCGCGTCCGGGTCGCCGCCCTGGGCCGTGATCATGCGACGCCAGACGTCCATCGCCGAGCCGTCGGCCAGGGCCTTCGCCGGGTCGGCGTCCTTGATGCCCGCCGCGTCGAGCATCTCGCGGGCCAGGGCGATCGTCAGCTCGACCACGTCCGCCGGGCCGCCGCCGGCCAGGACCTCCACCGACTCGCGGACCTCCAGCGCGTTGCCGGCCGTCAGGCCCAGCGGGGTCGACATGTCGGTGAGCAGCGCGACCGTCTTCACGCCGTGGTCGGTGCCGAGGCCCACCATCGTGGAGGCCAGTTCGCGGGCGTCCTCCAGGGTCTTCATGAAGGCGCCCGTGCCGACCTTCACGTCCAGGACCAGCGAGCCCGTGCCCTCCGCGATCTTCTTCGACATGATCGAGGAGGCGATCAGCGGGATCGCCTCGACGGTGCCGGTGACGTCGCGCAGGGCGTACAGCTTCTTGTCGGCCGGGGCCAGGCCGTCGCCCGCCGCGCAGATCACCGCGCCGGTGCCGTCCAGGACGGACAGCATCTCCTCGTTCGAGAGCAGGGCGCGCCAGCCGGGGATCGACTCCAGCTTGTCCAGCGTGCCGCCCGTGTGGCCGAGGCCGCGGCCCGACAGCTGCGGGACAGCGGCACCGCAGGCGGCGACCAGGGGGGCCAGCGGGAGGGTGATCTTGTCGCCGACGCCGCCGGTGGAGTGCTTGTCGGCCGTCGGACGGGACAGGGACGAGAAGTCCATGCGCTCCCCGGAGGCGATCATCGCGGCCGTCCAGCGGGCGATCTCGCGGCGGTTCATGCCGTTGAGCAGGATGGCCATCGCGAGGGCCGACATCTGCTCGTCGGCGACCTCCCCGCGGGTGTACGCGTCGATGACCCAGTCGATCTGCTCGTCGCTGAGTTCGCCGCGGTCCCGCTTGGTGCGGATGACGGAGATGGCGTCCATGGCCATGGCTTGGGCTTCCTTCCGAGGATTCCAGAAGCCGTACGGCCCCCCTGAGCCGGTCGCGTGAGCAACTCAGGGGGGCCGCACGGGGATTACTTGGTGAGGTGCTCCGGGCCGAAGGCCTGGGGCAGCATCTCCGACAGCGGCAGGATCCCCGCCGGGGTCTCCAGCAGCAGGTCCGGGCCGCCGAACTCGTGCAGCAGCTGGCGGCAGCGGCCGCACGGCACGAGCGTGGCGCCGTCACGGTCGACGCAGGTGAAGTGCGTCAGCCGGCCGCCGCCGGTGTTGTGCAGCTCCGAGACCAGACCGCACTCGGCGCACAGGCCGAGCCCGTACGAGGCGTTCTCGACGTTGCAGCCGGAGATGATCCGGCCGTCGTCGACCAGGGCCGCCACGCCGACCGGGTAGCCGGAGTACGGGGCGTACGCCCGGGACATGGCGTCCCGGGCCACCGCGCGCAGCTTCTCCCAGTCGACGTCCGGGCCGGCGCCGGTCACTTGCCCTGCCCCTTCCGGTAGGGCATGCCGTCCGCCCTCGGCATGCGCAGCCGCTGGGCGGACAGGGCCAGGACCACCAGGGTGATGACGTACGGCGTGGCGGAGACGACCTGGTTCGGGACCTCGTCGGTGGTCGCGTACCAGGTGAACACCAGGGCGCCGGCGATCAGGGTCGCCACGGCCGGGACGTACTTCTTGCGGACCACGAGCCAGATCGCGCCGATGACCAGCAGCAGCGCGCCGAGCAGCAGCAGGGCGTGGACGTTGGCGGAGCCGCCGCGCAGGTTGAGGCTGTCGGTGTAGCCGAACAGGCCCGCGCCGAGTGCGAGTCCGCCCGGCATCCAGTTGCCGAAGATCATCGCCGCGAGGCCGATGAAGCCGCGGCCGCTGACCTGGCCCTCCAGGTAGAAGGGGTTCGCGACGATCGACAGGAAGACACCGCCGAGGCCGGCCAGACCGCCGGAGATGATCACGGCGATGTACTTGTACTTGTAGACGTTGACGCCGAGGGACTCGGCGGCGACCGGGTTCTCGCCGCAGGAGCGCAGGCGCAGGCCGAACGCGGTGCGCCACAGGATCCACCAGGTGGCGGGGATCAGCGCGACGGCGATCAGGGTCAGCCAGGACACGTTGGTGACCAGGCCGCCGAGCAGGCCGGCGATGTCGGAGACGAAGAACCAGCCCTGGTTGTTGAGGTCCCTGAGCGCGTCGGACAGGCCCGGCACGGTGAAGTTGCCGAGGGAGTCGACCGCCGGGGACTGCTTGGCGGAGCCGCCCGGGTGGCCCTCGAAGGCGAGGGGCGCGAGGTAGCGGGTGGCGCCGAGGGCGAGGATGTTGATGGCCACACCGGAGACGATGTGGTTGACGTTGAAGGTGACGGTCACGAAGGCGTGCAGCAGGCCGCCGATCGCGCCGCCCGCGATGCCCACCAGGACACCGGTCCACGGGCCCCACTGGAAGCCGGCCCAGGCGCCGAACCAGGTGCCGAGGATCATCATGCCTTCGAGGCCGATGTTGACCACGCCCGCGCGCTCGGCCCACAGGCCGCCGAGACCGGCGAGACCGATCGGCACGGCGAGCTGGAGCGCGGTGGACATCTGGCTGACGTTGGTGATGCCGTCGGCGCCGGTGATGAGGCGGACGATCGAGGTGAGCGCCAGTCCGCCGGCGATGATCAGCAGCAGGACGGGCCACGACAGTCGGCGGCCGGTGGGCGCCGCGGGCTGCAGCGTGGGCTGGTTGAGGTCGGTCGCGGTGGTCATCGGCCAGCCACCTCCTTCGTGGTGTTGTTGGTGCCGAGGACGTGACCGGCGGCCAGTTCGGCGCCGACCCGGCGCTGCTGGCGGCGCAGGCCCCACTCGCGGACGGCCTCGTAGGAGACGACGACGGAGAGCACGATCAGGCCCTGCATGATGACCGCGATCTCCTTGTCGTAGCCGTGGAAGTCCAGCTCGGGCGAGGCCTTGTCGAGCCAGGCCCACAGCAGGGCGGCGAAGGCGATGCCCACGGGGCTGTTGCGGCCGAGCAGGGCGATGCCGATGCCGAGGAAGCCGATGCCCGTGGGGAAGTTCAGGCTGTAGGTGTGGGTGTCGCCGAGCAGGATCGGCAGGCCGGCGAGGCCGGCGATGCCGCCGGAGATCAGCATGGCGCTGAGCACCATGCGCTTGGGGTCCACGCCGCTGGCCGCGGCGGCGGTCTGCGAAGCGCCGGAGGCGCGCAGGTCGAAGCCGAAGCGGGTGCGGTTGAGGACGACCCAGTAGCCGATGCCGAGCAGGACGGCCAGCAGCACCAGGCCGTAGATCTCGCCGGCCGCGCCCATGCCGATGCCCGGGATCCAGCCGGACTCGTGCATCTCGCCGGTGGTGTTGTTGTTGCCGACCTTCACGCCGAAGACGTTCGGCAGCCACAGGTAGGCGATCACGGAGGTGGCGATCGCGTTGAGCATGATCGTGGCGACGACCTCGCTGACGCCCCGGGTGACCTTGAGGACACCGGCGATGCCGGCCCAGAAGGCGCCGGTGAGGACGGCGGTCAGGAGCAGCAGCGGGACCTGGAGGGCGGCCGGCAGAGCGACGTGGGCGCCGACGACCGCGGCCAGCATCGCGCCGAGCTGGTACTGCCCGTCGACACCGATGTTGAACAGGTTCATCCGGAAGCCGATGGCCACCGCGAGCGCCGCGATGTAGTACATCGACGCCTGGTTGATGACCAGCACCTGGATGTCCGAGAAGCTGATCTGCTCGAACATGAGGGCGAACGGCTCGACGGGGCTCTTGCCCGACGCGACCAGCACGATCGCGCTCAGGACGAAGGCCACGGCGAGCGCGATGACCGGACCGGCCACCGCGAGGAGCACGCGCTCCCTGTCGAACTTCTTCATCAGCGGGCCTCGTCTTCCGGAGACTCGGGGGCGTCGGCCTTCGAGGTCTCGGGGGTCTCTTCGTGCTCCAGGTGCCCGGTGGCGGCACCGGTCATGGCCGAGCCGAGCTCCTCGGGGGTGATGGTGGCCGGGTCGGCGTCCGCGACCAGCTTGCCGTTGTAGATCACGCGCAGGGTGTCGGACAGGCCGATGAGCTCGTCCAGGTCGGCGGAGATCAGCAGGACGGCCAGGCCCTCCCGGCGGGCCTCGCGGATGTGGTCCCAGATGGCGGCCTGGGCGCCGACGTCCACACCCCGGGTGGGGTGGGCGGCGATCAGGAAGCGCGGCTTGTGGCTCATCTCGCGGCCGACGATCAGCTTCTGCTGGTTGCCGCCGGAGAGGGAGGCGGCGGTGACGTCGATGCCGGGGGTGCGGACGTCGTACTCCGTGACGATCCGCCGGGTGTCCTCCTGGGCCGCCTTCGGGTCCAGCCAGACGCCCTTGGCGAGGGGCTTCTCGGTGACGTGGCCGAGGATGCGGTTCTCCCAGAGGGGGGCCTCCAGGAGCAGGCCGTGGCGGTGGCGGTCCTCGGGGATGTAGCCGATGCCCTGCTCACGGCGCCTGCGGGTGGGCCAGGTGGTGATCTCCTCGTCGGCGAGCCGGATCGTGCCGGAGTCGGCGGCCCGCAGGCCGATGAGCGCGTCGACCAGCTCGGTCTGGCCGTTGCCCTCGACTCCGGCGATGCCGAGGACCTCGCCCGCGTGGATGGTGAAGCTGATGTCGTCGAGGAGTGCCTTGCCGCTGGGGGCGGCCAGGCGGAGCCGGTCGACGCTGATGACCGGGCGGTCGGTGACCGTGGACTCGGCCGTCTCGGGCGTGGGCAGTTCGCTGCCGACCATCATCTCGGCGAGCTGGCGCGAGGTGGTCTCGGCGGGGACGGCCGTGCCGACGGTGGTGCCGCGGCGGATGACGGTGATCTCGTCGGCGACGGAGAGCACTTCGCCGAGCTTGTGCGAGATGAAGATGACCGACAGACCCTCGGAGCGCAGTTCGCGCAGGTTGGCGAAGAGGGCGTCGACCTCCTGCGGCACGAGCACGGCGGTCGGCTCGTCCAGGATGAGGGTGCGGGCGCCGCGGTAGAGGACCTTGAGGATCTCCACGCGCTGGCGGGCGGCGACGCCGAGCTCCTCGACCAGGAGGTCGGGCTTGACGTCGAGGCCGTAGCGCTCGGAGAGTTCCTTGATCTTGCGGCGGGCCTTGGCGCCGATGCCGTACAGCTTCTCGCTGCCGAGCACGACGTTCTCCAGGACCGTGAGGTTGTCGGCGAGCATGAAGTGCTGGTGGACCATGCCGATGCCGCGGGCGATGGCGTCGGCCGGCGACGAGAAGCTGACGTGCTCGCCGTCGACGGTGATGGTGCCCTCGTCCGGCTTCTGCATGCCGTAGAGGATCTTCATCAGCGTCGACTTTCCGGCGCCGTTCTCGCCGACGAGGGCGTGCACGGTGCCCTTGCGGACGCTGAGGTGGATGTCGTGGTTGGCCACGACTCCCGGGAAACGCTTCGTGATCCCGGCGAGCTCGACGGCGGTCACCGATTCCTTGACCGCCGCTCCGGCCGGAGGGCTGCTGGACGCGTTGATGGCGCACTCTCCTGGGGACGGGGGCCGTCTACGCGCGTAGCGCCCCTACGGCATACAAAGGGGCTGACGCACCGCGACAACGGGGTACGGGGAGCAGCCTCCCCGTACCCCGTCGAGCGGACGTAACCCCGGGGGTTACCGCCTGCTTCGAGGCAGTCGGTCGTCAGCTGCTCTTGACCTTGATCTCGCCGCTGATGATCTTCTCCTTGGCCGTCTTGATGGCTTCCTGAAGCTCGGCGTCGTCCGCGAACTTCGGGTTGGAGTCCGACAGGCTCACCTCGCCGGTCTTCAGATCGCCACGAACGATACCGGTCTCGGGCTTGCCGTCCTCGACCGACTTCGCCAGGTTGTACACCGCCTTGGCGACGTCCTTCATCGCCGAGGTGAGGATCGAGTCCTTGTACTTGGCGAGGGCCTCCTGCTTGTACTGGTCGGAGTCCACACCGATGGCCCACACCTTCTTGGCGGCGGCAGCCTCGATGACACCCTGACCGGACAGGCCGGCGGCCGCGTACACGACGTCGGCCTTCTTCTCGATCTGGCCCTCGGCAGCCGTCTTGCCCTTGTCGGGGCTGGAGAAACCACCCTCCTCGGCCGTCTGCGTCAGGTACTGCGACAGGACCTTCACCTTCGGGTTCGTGTCCTTGACGCCCTGCTCGAAGCCCGCCTGGAACTTGTGGATCAGCGGGATGTCGACACCGCCGACGAAGCCGACGACGTTCGACTTGGTGCTCTTGGCGGCGGCGACACCGGCCAGGTACGAGGCCTGCTCCTCGCTGAAGACGAGGTCGGCGACGTTCTTGGAGTTGATCGTGGCGTCGTCGACGATGCCGAAGGTGGTCTTCGGGAACTTCTCCGCGGCGCCCTTGACGGCCGCGGCGTACGCGTAGCCGACACCGATGACGGGGTTGTAGCCCTGCTTCGCCAGCGAGACCAGGCGCTGCTCCTTGTCGGCGTCCGTCTCGCCCTCGGTGGGCTCCAGGTCGGCCGTCTGGTACCCGAACTCCTTCTTCGCCTGCTCCAGTCCCGCGTACGCGGCGTCGTTGAAGGACTGGTCGCCCTTGCCGCCGACGTCGTACGCGATGGCGAGGCCCTTGTTCCCCTTCGAGTCCGACGACCCGGAGGTCGAGGTGCTGCCACAGGCGGAGAGAGCGAGGGCCAGGGAGGCGGTCGCTGCGCCTGCGACCGTGATCCGGGAAATCCGGCGCATGTGTGGGTGCTCCTGTCGTACTACCGGGGCCGCATAGCGCCGGGACGGTTCAGCTTCGGCGCTGGCTTCGCCGCAGATTAACGCGCGTAGACCTGCCTGAAAACCCCTTCTGTCCACCTTGTTATGCGCCCGTGGCCAAGCCATCACCCGGCCTTGTCCGGGGTGTTGCCGACCGCGAACGCGGGGTGGCGCTGGGTGATCCCAAGGCCCGGCGCGACCCGGGAACGGCAGAGCGGGCGGGCACCCCGGGGGTGTCCGCCCGCTCCGACCGCCTCACGGCGTGACGGCCTATTCGGTCTTGACCTTGATCGAGCCGTCGTCGATGCCTTCCTTGGCCTTGTTCACGGCGTCCTTCAGCCCCGGGATCTTGGCGTACTCCGGGTTCGACTCGGAGAGGCCGACGCCGTTGACCTTCAGGTCGAAGGTCTGGACGCCGGTCAGGGGCTTGTCGTCGTGGACGGACTTGGCCAGCGCGTAGACCGCGCCGCCGACGTCCTTGAGGGCGGAGGTGAGGATGTAGCTCTTGTACGGCGCGAGGGCGGCCTGCTTGTACTGGTCGGAGTCGACGCCGATCGCCCAGACCTTCGCCTTGGCGGCGGCCTCGATGACGCCCTGGCCGGACAGGCCGGCGGCCGCGTAGAGCACGTCGGCCTTCTTCTCGATCTGGCCCTCGGCCGCGGCCTTGCCCTTGTCGGGGCTGGAGAAGCCGCCCTCCTCCGCCGTCTGCGTCAGGTACTGCGACAGGACCTTCACCTTCGGGTTGGTGTCCTGGACGCCCTGCTTGTAGCCGGCCTCGAACTTGTGGATCAGCGGGACGTCGACACCGCCCACGAAGCCGACGATGTCCGACTTGGTGGCCTTGGCGGCGGCGACACCGGCGAGGTACGAGGCCTGCTCCTCGGCGAAGACGAGGGAGGCGACGTTCTTGCCCTCGACCACGGAGTCGACGATGCCGAAGGTGGTCTTCGGGTACTTGGACGCCACGGCCTTCATCGCCGGGCCGTAGGCGAACCCGACGCCGATGACCGGGTTGTAGCCCTGCTTGGCCAGCGAGGCCAGGCGCTGTTCCTTGTCCGCGTCCGTCTCGCCCTCGGTGGGCTCGATGTCGGCGGTCTTGTAGCCGTACTCGTCCTTGGCCTTGGTCAGGCCGGCGTAGGCGGCGTCGTTGAAGGACTGGTCACCCTTGCCGCCGACGTCGTACGCGATGGCGAGGCCGCGGTCCTTGTTGTCACTGCCACTGTCACCGCTGGTGCCGCCACACGCCGTGGCGACGAGCCCGAGCGACGCGACCCCCACCGCGACGCGGGTCAGTTTGGAAATCCGACGCATCGTGAAGTTCCCCATTCTCCAAAGCCCCGCAGTGGGTGCTCGGTTCGGCGCACATTAACGCGCGTAGACACTCCTGGGAACGGTTCGCCGCGGGGCCGTTATCCATTCGTGCCGATGGCCGGTTACGCCCTTGTGAACCACGGGATCGAACGGGGTCGAAAGGTGTACTCGGGCACACGGCGCATGCCTGCTGGTCACGCGCACCAGGCTGCCGTGGGGCGGCGCCGCTCGCAACCTGAGACGCCGCCGGGGCGGCCAGGGCGCGCCGTGGTCGTCACCGGGGGACCGCGTCCGCGTGCGGCGCCGTCGTGACCGGTCGCGCAGTCCCCCGCGTCCCCGAGGAGGTGGGTCCTAAGGCCTGTCGTTTGGATCAGGTCGCAGGAAAGTGAGTGTGCTGTTCAGCGCCGGTGAGCGGGGTCTGGTGCGTTCAGCTGCAAGGCGGAGGAGGGCGTCGACGCGGAGCGTCGGCAACCGACGACAACGCGGCAGATACGCCTGCCGGACCCCGCGTCTGCGGCGTGATCCAAACGACAGGCCCTAGCGCAGGCCGTCGACCAGGGCCGCTGCTGTGAAGAGTTCCACGCCTACCGTGATCGCGGACTCGTCCACGTCGAAGTCGCCCTGGTGGAGGTCGCGCACCTGGCGCTCGCCGGGGGTGCGTACGCCCAGGCGGGCCATCGCGCCGGGGACGTGCTCCAGGTACCAGGAGAAGTCCTCGCCGCCGAGGCTCTGCTCCGTGCCGACGACCGAGTCGACGCCGCGTCGGGCGATCATGGCGTCGCGCAGCAGCTCCGTCACGCCGGGCTCGTTGACGACGGGCGGGACGCCGCGGACGTAGTTGATCTCCGACTTGGCGCGGTACAGGTTGGCGATCTCGTCGATCGCGGCGACCACGACGTCGGGGGCCTGCCGCCACGCCTCGATGTCGAGGCACCGCACGGTGCCGGAGAGCTCGGCGTGCTGCGGGATGACGTTGGGCGCGTGCCCGGACTCCACGCGGCCCCAGGTGATGGCGAGCCCGCTCCGGCTGTCGAAGCGCCGGCCGACCAGGGCGGGTACATCGGTGACGACGCGGGCGGCGGCCGTGACCAGATCGGTCGTCAGGTGGGGGCGTGCGGTGTGCCCGCCCGGGCCGTTGAGGGCGATCTCCAGCCGGTCGCAGGCCGAGGTGATGGCCCCCTCCCGGAGCCCGACCTGCCCCGCGTCCACCCGGGGGTCGCAGTGCACGGCGATGATCGCGCCGACCCCTTCCAGCGCCCCGCACTTGATGACGTCGGCGGCACCGCCGGGCAGGACCTCCTCGGCGGGCTGGAAGATCAGCCGGACGGGGCGGGGCAGCAGACCCTGCTTGTGCAGCTCCGCGAGGACGAGACCCGCGCCGAGGACGACGGTGGTGTGCACGTCGTGGCCGCAGGCGTGCGCGCGGTCGGGCACGGTCGAGCGGTACGGGCACTCGCTCTTCATGTCGGGGATGGGCAGGCCGTCGATGTCGGCCCGCAGGGCGAGCATGCTGGGGCCCCCGTCCCACTGCTCGCCCTCTACACCGATGTCACAGACGAGTCCTGTCCCGACGGCGAGGACGCGCGGCTTGAGGCCGGCCCTCTCCAGCCGCTCCTTGATCGCGGCTGTCGTGCGGAACTCCTGGTTGCCCAGCTCCGGGTGCATGTGCAGGTCGCGTCGGAACGCGATGAGCTCGGCGCGCAGAGCGTCGGGCAGCGCACCGGGAAGTACGGCTCCCCCGGGGAGATCGACCTCGGACTCCAGTGACATCAATTGCTTCACCCTCTGAAGGGTAGGGCGCCAGGGCGGTCGGCTGACCCTCGATCAACAAAACTTCAACCCGTTAGGGGCAGAAAATATGACCGCCGAACGTATAGCTATCAAGTGAGATGGGTAAACTCGCCCGTCTTCAGGGTCGAGCCGGTCACCACGGTCCACAAGTGTGACTTCGACCACACTCGCGCCGCAGCACTGTTATCCATCCATCCTCCTCCACGGATACCACGCCCCGCGCGGGGAACACGGGCTTGCTCGTCCGGCGGACGCCCGGCCCCGATAGTGTGCGCCCCGTGCGCGCCGACAGCCCCGAGTTCGTCCAGTCCATCCAGGCCTCCTACGACGCCATCGCCGAGGACTACGCCGCCGGGTTCCCGGACAGTCTCGCCGGGAGGCCGCTGGAGCGGGCCCTCCTCACGGCCTTCGTCGATCTGGTGCGTGCCCCCGGGGCGCCGGTGCAGCCGCCGGTCGCCGACATCGGCAGCGGGCCCGGGCACGTGGCTGCCCGGCTGCACGACATGGGCCTGCCCGTGTTCGGGGTGGACGTCTCACCGCGCATGGTGGCCCTGGCCCGCCGGGCGCACCCTCGGCTGCGGTTCCACGTCGGTTCGATGACGGCCCTGGACCTGCCGGAGGAGACACTCGGCGGCATCGTCGCGCTGTACTCGATCATCCATGTGCCGGACGAGCATCTGCCCTCGGTCTTCGCCGGGTTCCACCGCGTCCTGGTGCCGGGCGCACCCGTGCTGCTCGGCTTCCAGTCAGGCGCCGAGGACGGCCGCGCGCACCTCACCGAGCGCTTCGGGCGGGAGATCTCGCTCGACTACTTCTGGCGCACGCCGGAGACCGTCGCGGCGCAGCTCAGGGAGGCGGGCCTGGAGATCTACGCCCGTGTGCTGCGGGAGGCCGAGGGCGAGGAGCAGCGTCCCCGGGCGTTCCTGCTGGCCCGCAAGCTGGCTCCTGGCGGAGTCTGAGCCGTGAGCGGTGAGCCGTGAGCGGTGGCTGGAGGTCGGGGAAGGTGCGGCCGCCCCTGCCTGTGCGTGAGCCCACCGGTGCGCGTGCCGCGGTCAGGGCACAGGTCGCTCCTGCCGGTGCGTGAGCCGCCGCGGGGCTTCGGCCCGTCACCGTCGCCGGGCCCCGGCACGTCGGCGGCGACGGCCCGCACCTGGCCGCCACGTCCGCGAGGGCGCCGGTCCCGTGGGCCTGCGGGCGGCTCCGGCGCTGCGGGCGCAGGGTCCGCCGGACGTCTTCCTGAGCCGCCGACCGCCAACCGCCGAGCCGCCTGACAGTCCGCTGACCCGGTCGGCCCCGCCGGTTCCCGAGGCGCTTCCGGCAAGTCAGCCGGCAGCCACCGCGCCCGCCGCCCCGGCCGGTCCGGGGATACCCGCCGAGCCCACCGCCCCGGCCGAACCGGCCATGCGCGCCGAACCCGCCGCACCGGCCGAGCCCGTCGTCCCCGTGACACTCCCAGGACCGGCCGGACCCGCCGGACCAGCCGGGCCCCCAGCAGCCGCCGAGTCCCTCGGTCCCACCGGGCCGGCCGTGCTCGCCGGGTCCTCCGGCCCCGCCGGACCCGCCGCGCTCCCCGGACCCTCCTGGTCCTCCACTCCGGCCCCGTGCCCCGGCCCGGCCGCGGACACCCGATGCACGTCCCGCGCCGCCCCCGTCACCCCCGACAGGAAGCCCTGGGCGCGAGGTGAGGCGTGGTCGGTCAGCCAGGAGGGGTCGATGTCGCAGACCGCGACGCGGACCTCCGTGCCGGAGAGGGCGAGGGGGAGGGTGTGGACGACCGTGGAGGGGAAACTGAGGATCGTGCGGCCGATGGGACCGCGGCGGGCGATCAGTTCGAGGGGGAGTTCGGGGCGGACGATCTCCAGGCCCGTCTCGACCGCGAGCCGGTGAAGCTTGTCCGTGCTCTCGCGGCGGTGAGCGAAGTAGCGGGTGGCGCCGTGGGCCCTGGCCAGGGCGCGGACGGCCTCCAGGTAGCGGTCGTCGTCGACCACGCCCGTCTCCACCAGGGACGTGCCCACCATGTCCGCGCCCTTGGTGATGCGGGGCGGGCCGAAGCGGGCGCGGGTCCAGGCGAAGTCGTTCGCGCTGACGGTGACGCCCGCCGGGGTCTGCTCCATCGGCATGGAGGAGAAGATCTCGACCTGCCGCCTGTCCCCCGGGGTCAGGCGGCGCCGGGCCGAGGAGGACACCGGCGCGAAGATCAGGTCCCGCGGGCCGGGGCGGCCGCCCTTGCGGTGCCAGCGCACCAGCCGTTCCCCCCGGGCCAGCTGGCCGACGAACTCCATGGTCGCCGTGCCGTCGTCGACGACGACCAGGTCACGGGCCCGGGTGATCGTCAGCAGCAGCTGTACGTAGCGGGAGAAGGGGTCCCCCAGCACGATCCGGCGCGCCCTGCGGAGCAGGCCGGCCAGGCCGCCGATGGTCTGGAAGGGCGCCAGGGGCCCGCCGCGCGCTTCCTCCCAGCGGACCTCGTGCCCCTCGTCACGGGCCAGGTCGGACATCCGCCGCAGCTGGCCGCGCGTCATCGGGTCGACGGGTGACAGCACCACGAGGGTGAGCCCCACGCCGGGCGCATGCGCGTGCGCCCACTCCAGCACGTTCAGCAGCTGTACCGGACTCTCGACGAACGCGAGAGTGTGGGGACCGGCGTTCCCGGCGCGGGGGCTCATCGACGTACGACCGTCCCGTCGTAAGGGGGTTGTGGGGGGTGGTGCGCTCAGACGCCGACCGGCTCGCCCGCCGCGTCGGCGATCTCCGCCTCGGCGACCACGCCGGCGACGCGGCGCAGCTTCTTCATCGGGGCCAGCTCGGACTCGTAGACCTTCTTCACGCCGTCGCCCAGGGAGGCCTCGATCGTGCGGATGTCGCGGACGAGGCGGGTGAGGCCCTGCGGCTCCACGGAGGCGGCCTGGTCCGAGCCCCACATGGCGCGGTCGAGGGTGATGTGACGCTCGACGAAGGTGGCGCCCAGGGCGACCGCGGCGAGGGTGGTCTGAAGGCCGGTCTCGTGGCCGGAGTAGCCGATCGGGACGTTCGGGTACTCCTGCTGGAGCGTGTTGATGACGCGGAGGTTGAGCTCCTCGGCCTTGGCCGGGTAGGTCGAGGTGGCGTGGCACATCAGGATGTTGTCGGAGCCGAGGACCTCGACCGCGTGGCGGATCTGCTTCGGCGTCGACATGCCGGTGGAGAGGATCACCGCGCGGCCCGTGGCACGCAGGGCGCGCAGCAGCTCGTCGTCCGTGAGGGAGGCGGAGGCCACCTTGTGGGCGGGGACGTCGAACTTCTCCAGGAAGGCGACGGCCTCGGTGTCCCACGGGGAGGCGAACCAGTCGATGTTCTTCGACTTGCAGTAGTCGTCGATCGCGCGGTACTCGTCCTCGCCGAACTCGACGCGGTGGCGGTAGTCGATGTAGGTCATCCGGCCCCAGGGGGTGTCGCGCTCGATGTCCCACTGGTCGCGCGGGGTGCAGATCTCGGGGGTGCGCTTCTGGAACTTGACGGCGTCGCAGCCGGCCTCGGCGGCGGCGTCGATCAGCTTGAAGGCGTTCTCGAGCTCGCCGTTGTGGTTGATGCCGATCTCACCGCAGACGTAGACCGGACGGCCCGGGCCGACCTCGCGCGTGCCGAACCGGCGGATACGGGAGTTGGTGCTCATGGCAGGAGATGTCCTTACTTGGTGAGGGAATCGAGAGAGGGGCCGAGGATCCAGCTGGCGATCTCTCGGATCGCGCCGTCGCCACCGGGGACGGTGGTGACCGCGCGTGCGGCGCCGCGCACGACGTCGTGGGCGCTCGCGACCGCCACGGGCCAGCCCACGAGGGCGAAGCACGGGAGGTCATTGACGTCGTTGCCGACGTAGAGCACGCGCTCCGGCGCGATGCCCTGCTCCTCGCACCACTGCTTCAGCGCGAGGTCCTTGCGATCGATGCCGTGCAGCACCGGGAGCTTGAGCTTCCGGGCCCGGGCGGCGACCACAGGGTTCTGTTCCGTGGACAGGATCAGCATCTTCAGGCCGCTCCTGCGGAGGGCCGCGATGCCGAGTCCGTCCCCGCGGTGCACGGAGACGAACTCCCGTCCGTCGGAGTCGACCAGCACCCGGTCGTCGGTCTGGGTGCCGTCGAAGTCGAGGACGACCGCGTCGATGTCGTCGGCGGTCGGCAGCGCGCCGGGGCGGTCCGCGTCGAAGAGCGGCGCGAGGGCCCGGGCGCGGGCGAGGTCGTGCGGGTCGTCGATCTCCAGCACGCGTGCGGCGTCGGTGCGGACCAGTTCGGTCCGGCCGAAGAAGCGGTGCTGGTGTTTGCGGAAGCCGGCCGCCTCCATGGCGTAGGCGGCGCCGGTCTCCAGCAGGTCCTGGGGGCGGTCCTGGCGGCGGGGGCGGAAGGACTTGTCGTGGTTGACGCCGTAGCCGCCGCCGGTGGCCGCGTCGGCCTCCGCGACGGTACCGGCGGCGACCTCCTCCTCGGCGTCGCGCCAGACGAAGCCGTGGAACGGGGCCACGGTGAGGGCCGTGTCGGCGCCGTTCTCGACGATGGCCGCGGCGACTCCGTCCACGTCCTCGCGGGTGATGAACGGGCTGGTGCACTGCACCAGCAGCACGACGTCCACGACCGCGCCGTGCAGGGCCTCGTGCGCGTCCACGGCGTGCAGGACGGCGGCCTCGGAGGTGGCCGTGTCGCCCGCGATGGCGGCGGGCCGCAGCACGACCTCGGCGCCGGCCTCGCGGGCGGCGGCCGCGATGGCCTGGTCGTCGGTGGAGACCACGACGTCCGTCACGAGCCGGGCGGCGCGGCACTCGCGCACCGCCCGCGCCACCAGCGGGACACCGCCGACGGGGAGGAGGTTCTTCGCGGGGACGCCCTTGGAGCCGCCGCGCGCGGGGATCACCGCGAGCACGCGGCGCACCGAGGCACCTCGGCCCGCTTGGGGTTGGGACATGGGGTCTACTCCTTGGGCTCCTTGGGCGGAGGGCGCGGGGCGGCTCACAGCTCCCCCATCCGCCGGATGACGGGCGCCACGCGCTGCACGCCGTGCCGGTAGGCGCCGCGCGCCGCCCGGCGCACGATCTGCCGGACCGGTCCGGGCTCCCGGTCGGCGGCAGGCGCGCCGGGCAGCGGGGTGCCGTCCGGGCCGAGGTGGTGGCGGGCGAGGATCCCGGGCAGATAGCCGGGCGCGGTGACGGGTGTGTAGTACGGGGCCAGCGGCGGCAGGCCGCCGGGCCGGTCGAGCAGCTTGGCGATGCGTTCGCGGGCCGCGTCGAAGGCGGACTCGTAGGACCCTCCCCCGGACTCCGTCCGGGAGGTGCCCCCAGCCACGACCCCCTGCCGGGCGACCCACTCCTCGTCGGGCGCCGGCCGGTGCCCGACGTCGAGCTGGTCCCAGGAGGCGAGACAGCCGGAGCCCACGAAGTGGTGGTTGCCGAGGGCCTCACGGACGCCGAGGTCGGTCAGCACGACCGTCGGGATGCGGCGGTGCAGCGACTCCAGGGCGGCCGTGGAGCTGACCGTCACGAGCAGGTCGGTGCGGTCGAGGACCTCTCCCATGTTCCCGTAGACCAGGCGGAAGTTGGCTGGCGGATCGAGGCGCTGCACCAGCTTCTGGTACGGCAACTCCTCGATGTGGGTGGTGTGTTCGCCCGGCTTGGAGCGCAGCTTCAGCAGCACCTCGCGCTCGGGGTGCCTGCGGGCGTGCTCCACCAGCCGGTTCAGCAGGTACGTACGGTCCTTGCGGCTCTCCGGCACGGAGGGCTGGGCGGCGAAGACGACCGTGTAAGGGTCGTGTTCACCTTCGTACGGCGCACCGCCGAGGAACGGCAGGGCCACCTCGGTCACCGACGTGGCGTCGGCGCCCACCCCTTCGTAGACGGCCCGGAAACGGTCCGCGTCCTGGCGGGAGTTGGCGAGGACCAGGTCCGCGCCGTGCCGCAGCAGCAGGCCGTCGGCGAGCTTCTCGTAGACGACACCGACGTAGCCGGTGACGACGACGGGCCGTGAGGTCCGGTTCTGCCAGACGCGCGCCAGGCCGTGCAGCATCGCCTGCACACCGCCGCCGACGAGGGCGAGGACGAGGACGTCGTAGGACTCCTCGGCCATGGTGCGCAGGAACTCGGCGGCGGTGACCTCCCGGAGCGAGTCGGCGCGCACGCCCACCTCCTCCAGCTGGCGCGGCGTGGGCGTGGCCCGGCCGCGCAGCAGGAATCCGTCGAGGGCGGGGCCGACTTGCGCGCTCTCGCGCGGTCCGGTTTCCATGGACTGTCCCGGGGCGATGCGGTGCGCGGTGAGCGCACCCCATTTCCAGCGGGTGTCGGAGTCCGCGAGGACGGCGATTCGCGGGCGCTTCGGTGTACTTGCTGGCACGTCGAAGACGCTAGGAAGCAATTCCTAGGTATGGCGGAACCACGACTCAACGAAAAGTTAACAACGCGCCACCGGGAGCCGAACTGGCCCGTGGCGAACGGGGAAGTACACGGGGTGCACCGTTCTGACACATTGAGTTCACCCAGTGTATGTGCACCGGAAAGTTGCGGAGCCGGACGGCCTCCTAACGTTTTGCGGGTGCCTAAGCTTTCCGTGATCGTGCCGTTCTACAACGTGCAGCAATACGCCCCGGACACCCTCAGAAGCCTTCGGTTGAACGCCGACCGCGATTTCGAGTTCATCCTGGTCGACGACCATTCGAAGGACGAAACGCCGGCCATTCTCGAACGGGCCGCCGAGGACCTTTCGGATGTCGCGCAGGTGCGTTACATCCGACACGAGAAGAACGGGGGGCTCGCCACCGCCCGCAACACCGGCCTGGACGCGGCGCAGGGCGAGTACCTGACGTTCCTGGACGGCGACGACTGGCTGGCCCCCGGTTATCTCGCCGAACTGGTGTCCGCCCTGGAGGAGTTGGGCTGCGACTTCATCCGCACCGACCATGTGCAGGCCACCGCGCGCGCCCGTTCCGTCTCCCGGGTCCCGATCGGCCGGCGCTGGGAGGCCTTCGACCCGCGGGAGGCGATCCTCCCCACCCACCGCTCGACCTCGGTGGACTACGCCTACGCCTGGGCCGGCGCCTACCACCGCCGCCTCCTCGAAAGGGGCGTGCTCCACTTCACCGACGGGCTGCGCACGGCCGAGGACCGGCCGTGGATCTGGAAGCTGCACCGCGAGGCGGAGTCGTTCGCCGTGGTGAGCCTGCTGGGCGTGTTCTACCGGCGCGGGGTGGCCTCGTCCCTGACCCAGATCGGCGATGTCCGCCAGCTCGACTTCATCCGCGCCTTCGACCAGGTGATCGAGGAGACGGCCGCCGACCGTGAGGCCGACCGGCTGCTGCCGAAGGCGGTACGGACGTACTGCGCGATCATCGCGCACCACCTTTCCAACGAAGACAGGTTCGAACCGGCCGTGGCGAGGCAGCTGCGGTCGATGAGCGCGGCGGCCATCAAGCGCATGCCGCAGGACGCGCTCGGTGACGCACTGGAGGCCATGGACATGGACCGCTCGTCCAAGCTGCGGCGGCTGCGGCGCAGGGTCACGCCGGCGGGAGCGGCCGCCTGATGCCCGGGACCACACAGATCTTCTGCGCCTCGACGCTGTACGGCGTCGCCACCCTGGCCGCCGCGATCGACTCCGACCTCTTCGAGGAGCCGGATCGCCGGGTGCTGCTGGTGTGCAACAACTCCGCGAACCCGGAGACCACCCCGGCCCTCGACGAGATGCCGGGCTTCGCGCCGCTGCGCGAGCACTTCGACGACGTGCTGTCCTGGAACGACGCCATCCGCCCGTTCCACCCCGGGGCGTGGGCGCCGCGCTCCGACGACATCCCGCTGTTCGAGCGCTATCTGCGGATGCTGTGGGGCCTCGGCGACGACCGGGTGAGCCTGGTGCTGGAGTCCATCCAGGTCGCGCCCGCGCTGACGGTGGCGCAGTTGTTCACCGACGCCCCCATCGACGTCTACGCCGACGGGCTGATGAGCTACGGCCCCACGCGCAACAAGCTCGACCCGCTGGTCGGCACGCGCGTACGGCGGCTGCTGCACCTCGATCTGGTGCCGGGGCTCACGCCCATGCTGCTGACCGAGTTCGAGGTGCCGGCGCGGCTGGTGCCGTCGGCCGCGTTCCTGAAGGTGCTGGGCGAGGTCACCGAGACCGTGCCGGAGCTGCCCGACCTGCCGGGCGACGCGGCGCTGCTGCTCGGCCAGTACCTGTCGGCGCTGAACATCCTCTCCCCCGAGGAGGAAGAGGACCTGCACGTGCGGATGATGCGGGGCGCGGTCGCCCGCGGCCACCGCGCGGTCGTCTTCAAGCCGCACCCGACCGCACCGGCCCGCTACAGCCGCGCCCTGGAGACCGAGGCCGAGAAGCTCGGCGTGGACCTCACCGTGCTGGACACGCCCGTGCTCGCCGAGGTGCTGTTCGACCGGACCCGGCCCGCGCTGGTCGTCGGCTGCTTCTCCACGGCGCTGTTCACGGCCTCGGTCCTCTACGAGCTGCCGGTCGCGCGCATCGGCACCGAGCTGCTGCTGGAGCGGCTGACGCCGTACCAGAACAGCAACCGGATCCCCACCACCCTGGCGGACGCGCTGCTGCCCGACCTGGAGGGCGGCGAGGACGGCGACCTGCTGCGGGCCGAGTTGCTGTCCGACCTGGTGACCGCCGTCGGGTTCACCATGCAGCCGCAGATCCATCCGGACCTTCGCCCGCGGGCGGAACAGTTCCTCTCCCGCCATCTCGGTCCGCGGACCCGGCGCTACTTCAAGAAGCGTCGGCTCACCTCGCTCGGGCTGCCCGGCGGTATTCCGCAGCGGCTGGCATTCCTGCCCCGCAATTCCACGGCACGCCGGGTGGTCCGGCGGGCACGGGCGTTGCGCAAGGCGGTGCGCCGCTGAAGAAGGCGTGCCCGGCGGCCCGTCCCGGCGTCATCGAGATGAACCCATGGAAACGGCCAGGCGAAGCCTGCGGTCATCGAACGTAATTGCGTCAATTCCCGCCCTAGGGTGACAGGCGCCCTGCCCGCCCACAGGCGGCTCAGGAAAAGGACATACGAGCCACACAGAGGTTTTCAGCGTGACCGAGACGGTCGTCAGCACCCGTAAGCCCGGTCCCCAGGTCGCCGTGCTGGTGGAACCACCGGGCGTCACGACCGTCCCAGGGCGCCGGAAGGACTCCGGGGGCCGCCTGCGGGCCCTGGACGGGCTGCGGCTGGTGGCCGCGCTGATGGTGGCGGCGTACCACTACGGCGGACGCGACGGTGAGGTCTCCCAGGCGTGGGGCAGCTCGCCCAAGGAGCAGTTCCCGACGCTGCACGAGTTCTTCGCCTACGGCTGCCTCGGCGTCCAGGTCTTCTTCGTGATCAGCGGGTTCGTGATCTGCATGAGCGGCTGGGGCAGGCCGCTGAAGTCGTTCTTCGCCTCCCGCGCCTCCCGGCTGCTGCCCGCCTACTGGGTGGCGGTCGTGCTGGTGACGGCGGTGTTCGCGCTGCCCGTGGTGGCCTACAAGGCGGTCTCGCCGAGTGACGCGCTGGTGAACCTGACCATGCTGCAGATGCCGCTGGGCGTGGACCGGGTGCTCGGGGTGTGCTGGACGCTGTGGGCGGAGGTCCGCTTCTACGCGCTGTTCGCGCTGTGTGTCGTGCTCCCCGGGGCGAACCGCCGCCGGGTGATCATGTTCTGCGCCGGCTGGATGCTGGCGACGGTGATCGCGCAGAACGCGAACATGCCGCTGCTCGACATCGTCGTCATGCCGGAGTACGCCCCCTTCTTCATCGGCGGTGTCGGCCTCTACCTCGTCCACCTGGACCGGCGGGACGCCTACGGGTGGGGCATCGTCGCCGTGAGCTGGCTGATCGGTCAGCACTTCGCGGTGCAGGCACTGTGGCACGCCCCCGGCGCGGACGGCTTCTCCTACCGCTCCTCGATCGGCATCGTCCTGGTCGTGACCTTCGGTTTCGTCGCGGTCGCGGCGATCGCGCTGGGCTGGCTGCGCTGGGCGAACTGGCGCTGGCTGACGGTGGCGGGGGCGCTGACGTATCCGTTCTACCTCGTCCACGAGCACCTCGGCTGGGTGGTGATCCACGCCCTGCACCGCGGTCTGGGTCTGCCGTCCGTGGCGACATTCGCCCTGACAGTGGGCTCAATGCTGGGGCTGGCGTGGTTGCTGAACCAGTATGTGGAGAAGCCGCTGACGCCACGGCTGCGGGCCTTGCTGGCCAAGGCCCGCTGAGCTGTTCACGGGACGTTCAACCAGCCGTCGGTTTCAGCACCGCTCAGGGAGAAGGCTCGTCTCATGACCAACGCACAAGCGACCGACACGTATCCCGGCGAACTCACCGACGTCCCCGGCTGGTTCCCGCCACTGGACCAGATGCTGTTCACCTGGTTCCTGGAGCGGCAGCAGAAGCAGGGCATGAGCGGAGACCTGCTGGAGCTCGGCGTCTACATGGGCAAGAGCGCGATCCTCCTCGGCCACCACCTCCAGGACGGCGAGAAGTTCACGGTCTGCGACCTGTTCGAGGGCGACGCCCCGGACGAGGCCAACAGGGCGGAGTCCACCAAGTCGTACGCCTCGCTCACCCGGCAGGCCTTCGAGCGGAACTACCTGTCCTTCCACGACACGCTGCCGACGGTGATCGCGGCCCCCAGCTCGGTGGTGCCCGAGAAGGTGGCCCCGGACACCTGCCGCTTCGTCCACGTCGACGCCTCGCACCTGTACGAGCACGTGTACGGCGACATCGGCGCCGCCCACGACATCCTGATGCCCGAGGGCATCGTCGTCCTCGACGACTTCCGTTCCGAGCACACGCCGGGTGTCTCGGTCGCCGCCTGGGAGGCCGTCCTCAACCGCGGCCTGCGCCCGGTCTGCCTCAGCACGCAGAAGCTGTACGGCACCTGGGGGGACCCGGAGCCGGTCCAGGAGGAGCTGCTCGACATGCTGCGGCAGCGCACGGATGTCGGGCTGAGCGTGCAGGAGGCGGCCGGGCACCGGCTGGTCCGCGCCCGGTCCAGGGGCATGAAGCCGCCGGCTTTCCCGTCCTCCCGGCACTACGTGGCACCGGTGCCGGCGCAGGCCAGTGCCCCGGCCGCGCCTGTCGCCGAGTCCCGCGCGGCACGCCCGGCCCGGCCCGCCCCGTCGCGGGCCCGCCGGCTCGCCAAGGACCTGCTGCCCCCCGTGGTCACCCGGGCCGTACGGCGGGCACGCGCGCGGCGGTCCTGACCCGGGGTGTCATGAGACCCCGTACCGCGCCGCGATCCCCTCGATCACTAGGGCGAGTCCCTCCTCGAAGTGCCCCTCGTAGTCCTCGAAGATCTCCGCGCCCGCCTGGGCCGACAAGGGAAAGTCGGCCATCAGGCGGGCGCGTTCGTGCACGTCGTAGCCTTCGCGCCGCTCGCCCGGCAGCGGCTGGACGCCCTGTTCCTCGGTGACGAAGCCCAGCGTGTACAGATAGGTCGTGGTGAGCGCGCGGACCGCCTGGGCGAGGGTGAAGCCGGCGGCCGTGAACAGGCGCAGGTTGTCCTCCATCTGCCCGGCGTGCTCGATGCCGGTGAAGCGTGAGCCGCTGAACACCTTGGCGCCGTCCCGGTAGCCCAGCAGGGCGGTACGCAGTCCCCGGTTGGCCTTCAGCAGCCGTTCCCGCCAGGTGTCGGCCGGGTCGAGCGAGGCCCCGGCGACCATCCGGCGGTACATCTCCGTCGCCATCTCGTCGAGCAGCGCCTGCTTGTCCTTGAAGTGCCAGTAGAGGGCGGGCGCCTTCACGTCCAGTTCCCGGGCGATGGCGCGCAGGGTCAGGCCGTCCAGACCCACCTCGTTCAGCAGCCGCAGCGCGGTGTTCGCGACCCGCCGGCGGTCCAGGGGTGCCCGTCGTTCGGTACTCACGCTTGACAACTTAACACCGTTAAGTCCACGCTCGGGATCGGCAGGCACTTAACAACGTTAAGGAGACGGTGGCATATGGACACGGACGTACTGGTCGTGGGCGCGGGCCCGACCGGTCTGGCGCTCGGCGTCGACCTCGCCCGGCGGGGCGTGGCCGCGCTGGTCGTCGAGCGGACGGAGGGGCTGTTCCCCGGTTCGCGCGGCAAGGGCATCCAGCCGCGCACGATGGAGGTCTTCGACGACCTCGGCGTGCTCGACGCGATCCGCGCGGCGGGCGGCCCCTACCCGGTGGGGATGATCTGGCAGGACGGCAGGCGGACCGGCGAGCACCGGATGTTCGACCCGGCCGAGGAGAGCGAGAACTCTCCGTACACCGGGCCGTGGATGGTGCCGCAGTGGCGCACGCAGGAGATCCTCGGGGCACGGCTGGCGGAGCTGGGCGGGACGGTGGCCTTCGGCCGAGAACTCGTCGGCCTGACGCAGGACGCGGACGGGGTCCGCGCGGAGTTCGCCTCGGGTGAGCCCGTCACCGCCCGGTACGCCGTCGCGGCGGACGGCGGCAGCTCGACGGTACGCCGGCTGCTCGGCATCGGCATGACGGGCGAGACCGTCGACCCGAACCCGATGCTGGTGGCGGACGTCCGGATCAGCGGCCTGGACCGGGACAACTGGCACATCTTCCCGCCGCGCGGGGACGGCGACGGCTTCCTCGCGATCTGCCCGCTGCCGGGCACGGAGGACTTCCAGCTGGTGGCGCAGTTCCCGGACGGGACGGCCCCGGACGCCTCCCTGGAGGGCGTACGGAAGGTCGTGGCCGCCCGCTCGCACCTCGCGCCGGAGGCCGTGACCGAGGTGCGCTGGGCCTCGGACTTCCGCCCCCGGGCGGCCCTGGCGGACCGCTTCCGCTCGGGGCGGGTCTTCCTCGCCGGCGACGCGGCACACGTGCACTCCCCGGCCGGCGGCCAGGGCCTCAACACCAGCGTCCAGGACGCCTACAACCTGGGGTGGAAGCTGGGCGCGGTGCTGACGGGCGGTGCGCCGGCGTCCCTCCTCGACACCTACGAGGAGGAACGGCGCCCGATCGCCGCGGACATGCTCGGCCTGTCGACGCGCGTCCACCGCGGGCAGACGCGGCGCGGCGCGGCGACCCGCCAACTGGGGCTGGGATACCGGGAGTCGTCCCTCACCCGGGAGACCCGCACGGCCCCGGGCGCCCTCCGGGCCGGCGACCGCGCGCCCGACGGCACGCTGGACGGCGTACGGCTCTTCGACGCCTTCCGGGGACCGCACTGGACGCTGGTGGCGGTGGGGACGGCGGCGCCGGACCTGCCGGAGCAGGTGCGCGCGGTCGGCGGGGCACAGCAGGCGGCGTACGGAAAGGGCCTGTTCCTGGTCCGCCCGGACGGCTATGTGGGCTGGGCGGGCGAAACGGGCGACGGACTGGGGCGGTACCTGGAGCGAGCCGGTCTCTAGGTGTATTGATCACGAGCGTTGTTAACGCTGGCCGGGCTTGATCATGGCGAAGGCCTCCGTGTGTGGTGGAGGTGTCGAATCTTCACCGCACGGAGGCCTTCATGTCCCACCGTAATGCCCGGCTGACCGTTCACGGCGGGCGGGACTTCGCGGACACGGCCCAGAGCCGCTGGTCACGCCCGCGCGTCCGCCGGGACGTACGTCCCCCACACCTCCCGCAGGGCGTTGCAGACCTCGCCCACCGTCGCCCGGGCCTTCAGGGCGTCCTTCATCGGGTACAGGACGTTGTCCTCGCCCCCGGCGGCCTTCTTCAGGGCGGCCAGGGCCGTGTCCACCGCCTGCTGGTCGCGCTCCGCGCGGAGCCTGGCCAGGCGCTCCGCCTGCTGGGCCTCCAGGGCGGGGTCGACGCGCAGGGGCTCGTACGGCTCCTCCTCGTCGAGCTGGAAGCGGTTGACGCCGACCACGACCCGCTCGCCCGAGTCGGTCTGCTGCGCGATGCGATAGGCACTGCGTTCGATCTCGTCCTTCTGGAAGCCGCGTTCGATCGCCTCGACCGCGCCGCCCAGCGCCTCCACCCGGGCCATCAGCTCGACGGCCGCGGCCTCGACGTCGTCCGTCATCCTCTCGACGACGTAGGAGCCCGCGAACGGGTCGACGGTCGCCGTCACGTCCGTCTCGTGGGCGAGGACCTGCTGGGTGCGCAGGGCGAGGCGCGCGGACTTGTCCGTGGGCAGGGCGATGGCCTCGTCGAAGGAGTTGGTGTGCAGCGACTGGGTGCCGCCCAGCACCGCCGCCAGGGCCTGGACCGAGACGCGGACCAGGTTCACCTCCGGCTGCTGGGCCGTCAGCTGAACGCCGGCCGTCTGCGTGTGGAAGCGCAGCATCAGCGACTTGGGGTTCTCCGCGCCGAACTCCTCCCTCATCACCCGCGCCCAGATCCGGCGCGCGGCACGGAACTTGGCGACCTCCTCCAGGAGCGTCGTACGGGCGACGAAGAAGAAGGACAGGCGGGGCGCGAAGTCGTCGACGTCCATGCCGGCCGCCACGGCCGTGCGGACGTACTCGATGCCGTTGGCGAGGGTGAAGGCGATCTCCTGCACGGGGCTCGCGCCCGCCTCAGCCATGTGGTAGCCGGAGATCGAGATCGTGTTCCACTTGGGGATCTCGGCCTGGCAGTACTTGAAGATGTCGGCGGTCAGGCGCAGCGAGGGCTTCGGCGGGAAGATGTACGTCCCGCGGGCGATGTACTCCTTCAGCACGTCGTTCTGGACCGTGCCGGTCAGCCGGCCGGCGCCGACGCCCTGTTCCTCCGCGACCAGCTGGTAGAGGAGCAGCAGCAGGGCCGCGGGGGCGTTGATCGTCATCGACGTCGAGACGTGGTCCAGCGGGATGCCGCCGAACAGCACCCGCATGTCGTCGATCGAGTCGATGGCGACGCCCACCTTGCCGACCTCGCCGTGCGCGAGCGGGGCGTCGGAGTCGTGGCCCATCTGGGTGGGCAGGTCGAAGGCGACCGACAGGCCCGTCGTGCCGTGGGCGATCAGTTGCCGGTAGCGGGCGTTGGACTCGGCGGCCGTGCCGAAGCCCGCGTACTGGCGCATCGTCCAGGGCCGGCCGGTGTACATGGTCGGGTAGACGCCACGGGTGAAGGGGTACGCCCCCGGCTCCCCCAGCTGCTGCGCCGGGTCCCAGTCCCGCAGGTCGTCCGGCCCGTAGACCGGTTCGATGGGCAGCCCGGACTCCGACTCGCGCGCCATGGTCTGATGCCTCCCGCAGGACGGACGGTAGTGACCTCGCTCACCACCATGCCCCGTGGTTCGCGACCGGTCACCCCCGGGGAACATCTCAGGTGACATCCGGGCACACGGGCGAGACGACGGAGGGCCGCGTGCGTACCACGGGCATGGGGAGAGCAACGATCGCAGTGGCGGTCGCCGGGGCGGCCGTCCTGGCCGGCTGCACCGTGCAGGCCCCCGGCGGCGACGGGAAGAGCCGCTCACCGGTGCACATCGAGTTACCCGGCGACACCCCGTCCCCGGCCCGGACCCCCCACGACGGCGGCGGGCCGAGCACCGCTCCCGCCCCGCCCGGCGACGACAAGCCCAGCGCCGCAGCCGTGCCGCCCCGCGTGCTGTGGTCCCGCGGCGACACCGGCCGGGACGTCCGCGAGCTCCAGGCCCGGCTGCGGCAGGTCGCCTGGCTCTTCGACGGGCCGACCGGGACGTACGACGAGTCGACGGAGCGTGCGGTCAGCGGCTTCCAGGGCAAGCGGGGGCTGCCGCGCACCGGGAGAACCGACACCGTCACCTGGCAGCGGCTGCTGCGGATGACCCGCGAGCCGGGCACCTGGGACCTGTACCTGATGGGCGGCCAGCCGGCCGATCAGCCGGACCCGCGCTGCAGGACCGGACGGGTGATGTGCATCGACAAGACCAGCAGGACGCTGCGCTGGATGATCGACGGCCGGACCGTGTCGACGATGGCGGTCCGCTTCGGCTCACGCGGCACACCGACCCGGGAGGGCGTGTTCTCCGTCTACTGGAAGTCCCGCGACCACGTGTCGACGCTCTACGACTCGCCCATGCCCTACGCGATGTTCTTCAGCGGCGGCCAGGCCGTGCACTACTCCCCCGACTTCGCGGCCCGGGGCTACGCGGGCGCCTCGCACGGCTGCGTCAACGTACGGGACGAGGGGGCGATCGCGGAGCTCTACGCGCAGGTCCGCGACGGCGACAAGGTCGTCGTGTCCTGGTGAGGACGCGGAAGGGGAATTGGGGCGCGGGCGGGACCGGGGGAACGTGTCCCGCCCGCGCTCAGGTGCACGAGCCGTAGGTACGGGGGGAACCCCGGCTCCGTGCGACGGCCGATGACCAGTCGGCTCACTCATTACTGCGCCGGGGCGGCCGAAAACGTCACACCCTCGGCGAGGAGATTTTCGCGGGGTACAAAACCGCAGGTCGCAGGGGTGCGAGAGAGCGTGTGGACCGACCGCGGTCCGCGGCGCCGGCGTCGCCGTCCTGCCGCTCGGCGAGCTTCCCGGCCCGCTGCCCGGCCTGGTCCCCGGCATTGCGCCCGGCCTTCTTCCGGTCCTTCTCGCGGGCCTTCTTCCGGTCTTCGTCCTGCTTGCGGTCGTGCTTGCCGGACCTGTCGCCGTGGTCGCGCCGGTCCCTGTCCTCGTCGTGCCGCTCTTCCGCGCGGCCGCCGGACCCGGACAGGACGCCCTCGCAGTACTTCCAGACCCGTGAGCCGCCCGCCGCGTCGCGCAGGGCGCGCCTGCGGTCGGCGTCCAGCCGCTTGCCGTCGCGGAGGTCGCGGCAGGCGGAAGCGACCTCCCTGCGACCGTCACCACGGCTGTCACCGCGGCCGTCTTCCCGCTCGCCCCGGTCGCCGGAGCCGGGCTTGCGGGACGGGTCGTCGCCTGCCACGTCCCGTCCGGAATCGCCGCCGCTCGGCGTGCCTTCGGGCGTGGACCCGCCCTGCACGGCGTCGCTCGGCGAGGGCGGCACCAGCGGGCGCTCGGGCGGAGTGACAGCGGCCGAGACCGAGGAACCGGGCTGGGGCTCGTCGTCGCCGAACGGTGCGTTCAGGCCTCCGGTTCCGGCCACGAGGGCGGCACCACCGGCCACGCCGACAGCCAGCACGGCGGCCAGCGCGAGGCGCGCGGGACGGGCCCGGCGAGGCCGCCGGACACCGCCGGAGCCGCTGCCGCGCCGCGTTCCGATCCGGACCAGCCCGGCGTCGGCGACCTCCGCACCGGCCCGTCCGCCGTAGGCCGCGGGCGCGGCCGAGTTGTCGGCGCGTTCCGCGCGTGCCTTGCGGAAGGCGGCCATCGCCGCGGCCTCACCGGGGAGTTCCTCGCTGGTCGGCGGGGGTGCGGCGGCGAGCGCGCGGAGCGCTGCGGCGAGCCGTTCGGCCTCGCCCCGGGCGGCGCCGTCGACAGCTTCCGGTGGCTCTCCGCTCAGCAAACGCTCCGCCGTTTCGCGGTCCAGCCACCCGTGCTGCTCGTCGGCCATCACACATCCTTCTGCGTCCGTGCGACGCTCTGCGTCACACGTGCGGACGCCATGGCACCACCGCGCGGTTCTCGCTGGGGCGGCAGCGCGTCGAGTACCCCGGCCGATTCCGGATCGGCCTCCGGATCGTCGCCGAGCAGTTCGGCGAGCCGCTTCAGGCCCCGGTGGGCCGCCGTACGGACGGCGCCCGGACGCTTGCCCAGGGTCTCGGCGGCGGTCTTCGCGTCGAGCCCCACCACCACACGCAGCACGACCGCCTCGGCCTGGTCCTGCGGGAGCCGGGAAATCAGGGAGAACGTGCCGTCGGTGGCGAGCGCCTCGATGGCCTCGTCGGCGGTGTCGGACTCGGCGGCCCGGCCGGTCAGTTCCGTCTCGTCGCCGCCGATCGCGGGCCGGCGCCCGCGCATGCGTATGTGGTCCAGCGCGCGATTGCGGGCGATGCGGGCGGCCCAGCCGCGGAAGCGGTCCGCGTCCCCGGTGAACCGCTCGATGTCCCGGGCGATCTGCAACCAGGCCTCGGACGTGACGTCCTCGGCGTCGGGGTCGCCTACCAGCGTCCGTACGTACCCGAGCAACCGCGGGTGCACGGCCCGGTACACAGTCCGGAACGCGGTCTCGTCTCCGTCCTGTGCCGCGCGCACCGCGGCGGTCAGCTCCGCGTCGTCCCCCAGCACCGCACCCCTTATGCGCCCGAACCGGCGCCGCTTACGCGGACCGGGTTCTCGCCGTCGTGGTTCCTCAATTGATGGTTGCGGTGTGATCACCGCAAGTGGTTGCGGTGTGATCACCGCAAGTGGTTGCGGTGTGATCACCGCAGGTGGTTGCGGTGGTCTTGGTGCCTCCGCGTTGGCGCGAAAGGCACGTTACGACCTGAAACCACTCCCCGTCCATGTCCGTCCATGATGCAACTAAGCCGTGACACGCTGGGGTGTGACAGAAAACGCACCCCGGGCGCTGTAGGTAGTACGGGCCGCCGCGCGGCCCGTGCCGCGCGACGGCCGGGGCCTCTCCTGTGGGGGGTGGCGGCCCCGGCCGTTGCCATGGCGGACCCGATCGGCGACCTGGTGACGCAGTCGGGCATCCGAGCGATACGGCCTGGCACCCTGATGGTACGGCCGGGCGTGGACACACGGCTCTCCGGCCCCTGTTGCCGAATCCCGCTACGGGCGGCGGTCGTTGGGCTGGGCGGGCTGGCCCTTCGCCCCGGACGAGGCGCCGTCGGCGGCGCGGTCCCCGCCGCTGCGCGCGGCCCCCGATCCGTTCTCCGCGTTGCCCGCACCGCTGTCCGCGTTGCCCGCGCCGCTGTCCGCGTTGTCCGAGCCGTTGCCGGCGCCGACGGAATCGGGGGCGCCCGCGCTCTTCTCCGGCCGGGCGGTGCTGCCGGGCTTCGCCCCGGCCGGGGCCAGTTGCTCCGCGCAGAACGCCGTGACGTTCCTCTCACCGCCCGCGACCTGGACGAGGTGCTTCCAAGCCGTCGCGTCCATGGCCTTGCCCCGGCCGTCGACCTGCTCGTAGGCGCGGCAGTGGGCCTCGGTGTCCCGGGAGGGGGCGGGGCGGTCCGGGCGCGCGGACGCGGAGCCGGACGGGGTGCCGGTGGGCTCGCCCGCCGAGGCACCGGGGGCGCTGGTGGAGGTGGCGGGACGACCGCGGTCGTCGGCGCCGTCCGTGGATCCCACCGAGCCGATCGCCGCGACCGCCACTCCACCCAGCGTGAGACTGGCGAGCAGCACGGAGAGCGTGGCCTTCAGCGAGCGGCCCGGATGCCACCGCTCCCGGGGCCGCCAGTCGTCGCGGCGGCGGGGGCGGGCCACATGCGCGCCGGCGTCCCGGGCGGCCACGAACGCGGCCACCGCCCGATGCTCCGCCTCGGCGTCGATCCGGTCCCGGACCAGGGCGGCCACGAGCAGCGCCTCCAGCTCGGCTTCGTCGAAGACGGGCCGGGCGCCGAGGCCCGGGCCGCCCGGGCCGGGCGTCCCGCGGTGGCCGGGCAGCGGGCCGTCCGCGTCCTGCCGCGCCCGGTGGTCGTGGGCGGAGCCCTCAGGGTGTACACGCCGACGGCCCGGAACCCCGCCGTCGCTCTGCTGTTCACCCATGTCCTGTTCCGTCCCTGCTCGATCCACGCGTCCTTCGGTGCCCGCCGGGTCCATGCGACCCGGCCGGTCCGGCCGACCGTCCCGGCGTTCCGGGTCCGATCCATACGTTGTGCTCGTCCGCCCTGTTCAGGGCACCGGACCCGGCGACTCCGCCCGGCCCGCCGGCATCGTTCATTTCGACTCCCCCAGCGTCCGGGGAGCCTCATCCGTCACACCTTCGGCGCCCAGCCGGGTGGCCAGGCGCTTCAATCCCCGGTACGCGGCCGTCCGTACGGCACCCGGCCGCTTGCCGAGGACCCGGGCGGCGGCCGGCCCGTCCAGCCCCACCACGACACGCAGCAGCACGGCCTCGGCCTGGTCCTGCGGCAGGCCCCCGACCAGCCGCAGCGCCTGCTCGGTGGACATGGCCTCCAGCGCCTGGTCGTGGGTGCTGTGCGGCCCGGGCAGTTCCAGGACGTCCTGCTCCAGCGCGGACGACCTCGGCCGTACGCGCCGGCGGCGCAGATGGTCCAGCGCCCGGTGCCGGGCGATGGTCGCCGTCCAGCCGCGAAAGCCGGCCCCGTCGCCCTTGAACCGCCCCAGGTCGCGGGCGATCTCCAGCCAGGCGTCGGAGGCCACGTCCTCCGCGTCGTCCCCGACCAGTCCACGCAGATAGCCGAGCAGTCCGGGCTGCACGATCCGGTAGGCGACCGCGAAGGCCGCCTCGTCACCGTCCTGGGCCCGCTCGACGGCCTCGCCCAGTTCCCCGTCGCGTCCCTGCGTGCGCCGGGGTTCCTCTCGCTGGCCCAAGAACCGTCCTCGTCCGTACTGGGTTGCCCTCCACGATCTTCAGCGCCGCGCCCCGCAGAAATGTCACAGCAAGCGGAAGGCCTCCGCCCGGTACGGGCCGCGACATCAGCACACCCGGTGACGTTTGGCCATGGATGTGCGCTGGGTGAGTGGCACCCCTGTGACAGCGGGTGCGAATGTGACCAGTTCCAGGGGTGGGGTAGTGAGTCGTCGCAGCACGCGCGGGTACAAGCCGCTCAGTCTGAAGAGACGGGCGTGGCTGACCATCGGCGCCGTCGTCCTGAGCGGAGCAGGGGTCGTCACCTACGCGGTGGCCGACCCGCCCGGCGGTTCCGACGGCGCGTCCCAGAGCCGCAAGCCGGCCGTCCACACCGTGCGGCTCCAGGACAAGGGCTCCGGGCGCAAGGGCCTGGACAAGCAGGACACGGACCGGTTCAGCGCGGTACTGGTGACCTGGAACGACCCGGACGCCCGGGTCCGGGGCACGGCCGAGGTACGGACCCGGGATCTGGAGAGCCGGCGCTGGTCCGGCTGGCAGAAGCTGTCCGCCGACCCGGTCCAGGCCGACGGCGCGGAGGGTGAGCGGGCCGCGCTGCGCGGCGGTACCGAGTCCCTCTGGACCGGCGACGCGGACGGCGTCGAGGTGCGCGTCGTGAACGCGGACGGTACGGAGGCGGGCGGCCAGCCCGCCGGCATGGACGTGAAGCTCCTCGACCCGGGCACCGACCCGAAGGGCGCCATCCGGCCCGCGGCCTACGCCGAGGAGACCCCCGCCCCGACGACGACGGAGCCGACGGCCCCCGCCGAGACCCCCACGGCTCCCACCGAGGCCCCGACCGAGACGGCCACGCCGACCGGTACCCCCACCGACCCGGCGTCCCCGACGGCCTCCCCCTCCCCGACCCCCACGGTCCCCGCGCCCCGCCCCTCCACGGTCGTCAAGCCGCCGATCATCACGCAGGCCGAGTGGGGCGCCTCCACGGACTACGACGGCACACCGGCCTACGGCACCGAGATCAAGGCCGCCGTCGTCCACCACACCGGCATGGACAGCGACAACACCCTGTCCTGCGCGCAGTCCAGGGCCCGGATGCGCTCCATCCAGCAGGAGCACTTCGCCCGCGGCTACTACGACATCGGCTACAACTTCGTCGTCGACAAGTGCGGCCAGATCTTCGAGGGCCGCAGCGGCGGCATGGACTTGCCGGTCACCGGCGCCCACGACGTCGGTTTCAACACCGACACCGTCGGCATCTCCTACATCGGCAACTTCGAGAAGGCCCGGCCGAGCCGCGCCGCGCTCGACGCCATCTCCCGGCTCGTGGCCTGGAAGTTCGGCATGTACGGCATCGACCCGACCGGCAAGGTGACGCTCACCTCCGGCAGCCCGGCCGGCCAGGACGGCAACAAGGTCGACCAGGGCGTCTCGATCACCCTGCCCCGGGTCTTCGGCCACCGGGACACCAACGCCACCGCCTGCCCCGGCGCCAACCTCTACTCCCAGCTCTCCCGGATCGCCCAGGTCGCCAAGACCCCGGGCATCTCGCACGCCCTCGCCACCTCCGACTACAACCGGGACGGCGTCACCGACCTGGTCGCGGGCACACCCAAGGCACTGAGCGGCGGCGGCACCGTCACCGTCGTCCCGGGCGGCATCGACGGCCCGGTCACCGCCGCCGAGGTGACCCTCTCCCAGAGCAGCCCGGGCGTGCCCGGCTCCCACGAGTCCGGTGACGGCTTCGGCACGTCCGCCGCGTGGGGCGACGTCAACGGCGACGGCTACGCCGACCTCGCGATCGGCGCACCCGGCGAGGACGACACCAGCGGCCACGCCGACCGCGGCGCGGTCACGGTGATGTACGGGCCCGCCCTCGACACCGGCTTCTCGTACACCACGTCAGGAGTCACCTCGACGGGCGCCAGGCTCGGCTCCACGGTCGCCGTCGGTGACTTCAACGGTGATGGCAAGGCGGACGTCTTCTCCGCCGGCACCGGCAAGGGCGGCAACTGGAACGCCCGGCTGACCGGCGGCGCCACCACGTACGGCACCCTCACCACGGCCACGGGCGCCGTCGCCTACCTCGACGCCGCGACCGGCGACTTCAACCGGGACGGCTACGCGGACATCGCCCTGAACTACCGGGACACCGGCGGTATCGGCCGGGTCGTCCGCTTCACGGGCTCCGCGACCGGTCTGGCCAAGGTGGGCGTCATCTCCGTCAAGGGCGGCCGCTCCCTGGCCGCCGGTGACGTCAACGGCAACGGCTACGACGACATCGTCATCGGCCAGCCCGTCGCGTCCGAGTCCGGCGGCAAGTCCGGCGGCCAGATCACCATGGTCCCGGGCACGGCGACGGGCTTCACGACCACCGGCATGACCGTGATCCACCAGGACACGGCGTACGTGCCGGGCGGCGACGAGTCTGGTGACGCCCTCGGCACCTCCGTGTCGGTCGGCGACTACAACGCCGACGGTTACGCGGACGTGCTCGCGGGCGCCCCGGGCGAGGACCTGACCCGGGACGGCGTCAACCGCGCCGACGCGGGCGACGCGATCCTCGTCAAGGGCACCGCGTCCGGTCTGACCGGCTCCGGCTCGGTGGGGATCTCGCAGGACACCTCCGGCGTCCCGGGCTCCACGGAGAGCGGCGACCGCTTCGGCTCGTCGGTGTCGCTGACGGACCTGTCCGGCTACGGCCGGGCGGACCTCACGTTCGGCGCAGACGGTGAGGACGGGGGCGACGGCGTCCTACTGCACCTGCCGAGCAACAGCACCGGTCTCGGTTACGCCGACTCCGTCGTCTTCGGCAAGACCACGCTGGGCACCCCGACAGACGCCCGCCTGGGCCAGACGCTGACGCCGTGACGACTCGACCGGTCCTCGGCCGTTTGCCGGATTTCTCCGGCAGACCGAACGGACGGGCGGGCGAGGGGGAAAGGCTCCCTCATCGCCCGCCCAGAGGACCGGAATCGAGCCGCGAATGACACGCCTTCTGCTGCACACCGCCGTCGCCACCGCCCTGGCCGCCGGCACGCTCGGCCTGACCCAGCCCGCCCGGACCTCCTCCGACACCGCCTCCTCCGACGGTGTGCACACCGTCCGGGTGCCGGACGGCGACCCGAACGAGCGGTCCCTCGCCCCGCGCACCACCGAGCCGTTCAGCATGACCGGTATCACCTGGGACGACCCGGAAGCGGCCCTGGACGGCACCGCTCACGTGCGCACGCGCTCCCGGGAGAGCGGCGAGTGGAGCGCGTGGCGCGCGCTCGACACCGACGCCCGGACGCCCGAGACCGGCCCCGACCGCCACCGTGCCGGAGTCCGCGGCAGCACCCAGCCGCTGTGGACCGGGCCTTCGGACGGCATCCAGGTGCGGGTGTCGGGCGGGCGGCTGCCCGAGGGGCTGCGGGTCGAACTGGTCGACCCGGACGGCGGGTCGGACGCCGTGCACAGCACGGTCGTCGAACCGGACGTGGCCGGACCGGCGGCGGGCGCGCCCGCCGCCGGGCGTCCCGCCGTGACGTCACGCTCCGCCTGGGGCGCCGACGAGTCACTGGTGAAGGACCCGCCCACCTACACCACCAACACCCGGGCGCTGTTCGTCCACCACACGGCGGGCACCAACGACTACACGTGCGCCGAGTCCGCGTCGATCGTGCGCGGCGTGTTCCTCTACCACGTGCGCAGCAACGGCTGGAACGACATCGGCTACCACTTCCTCGTCGACAAGTGCGGCACGGTCTTCGAGGGCCGTGCGGGCGGCATCGACAAGCCCATCCTCGGCGCCCACACCTACGGCTTCAACACCGCCACCAGCAGCGTCTCGGTGCTCGGCGACTACGGCAGGACGACCGCGAACACCGCCGTGCGCGAGTCGGTCGCCAAGGTCGCGGCCTGGAAGCTCGGTCTGTACGGCATCGACCCGACCGGCACGGTGGTGCTGACCGCCGGTGCCGACAACGGCAAGTACAAGGCGGGCCAGAAGGTCACGCTGCACCGCATCTCCGGCCACCGCGACGGCTACCCGACCGAGTGCCCCGGCCAGCACCTCTACGACGACCTGCCCGGGATCCGCACCCTCGCCGGGAGCGCCGCCAAGTCCGACGAGCCGTCCCCCGGGGCGGCCGGTCCCGTCATCGAGGACGACGCCACGGTGGCGCTCGCGCGCTGACGCTACCGCCGGGGCGCGGCGGCCGTCGCGTCCCGGCACAGCAGCCGCAGCGAGCCGTGCCCTGCATAGCAGCGGCGGGCCTCGTCGATCGGGTCCCAGAGGCGTCCGTCGGGGGTGCGGATCCAGTGGTCGCCGCCCGTCGCCCACCACTCGGCGCCGGTCTGGCGCGCCATCACCTCACCGGCGTAGGCGCCGAATCCCCGCAGCACCTCCCGCACGGCGGCGTACGGGGCTCCTTCCCGCCGTATCCCCTCGATCATCCGGTCGATGCTCCACAGGCTCTGGGCCGAGTAGTCGAGGTGCAGCCGTGCCCCTTCGCGCATCGTCGCCACCGTGTCCGCCGCCCACCGCAGCGGCTTCGCCGCGGCCGAGGGCCTGGTTTCCGCTTGAGTCGTCACACCCCGGTAAGCGCTGCGGCGTGACACTTCGTCACACGGAATCGGCGACTTCCCGGAAGTCGCGCAGGACCGCCCCATCTCGGCCCTACGACGGTCACAGGACTCTTCCAGGAACGGGGGTTTAGGCCGGTCAAAGGCCCGGCGGCCCGGTCCTCAGCCCCGTTGCCGGCTCCGGCGCGAGACGACCGCGCGCAGCACCCGGCGCCCCTCGGTCGACACCTCCAGCGCCCGCCGCAGCCCGGCCGGCCCGTGGCCGGCCAGGACCTCAAGGACGGTGATCTGGCGGCGCAGTTCCGCGGCGACGAGCGGCGACATGCCGTCCGTACGGCCCTCGCGGCGCACGGCGACCGACGAGGCGTCGTCGGCGGCGGTGTCGAGGAGGCGGTGGATCTGGAGGGCGGCGACGGAGCAGGCGTCGGCCCACACCCGCACCTCGGCGGGGGACCGCTCGCAGGGAGCGGCCTCCAGCATCCGGTGGGCGAGCACGGCCGCCTCGTCCCCGGTGCCGGCGGCGTCCAGCTGCTTGCGCGCCTGCTCCAGCCCCTCACCCCAGTCGCCGGTACCGGCGCCGTCGCTGAGGCTCGCCCACAGCGGCCGCAGGGTCTCGTCGTCGCCGCCCAGCAGGGGCACGCACCGATCCAGACAAGCCAGCCCGCTCGCGGCCAGCCCGCGTTCGTCGGCCTGTGCGATCAACTCCACCAGGCTCATCCACGCCTCCCTCCGCGGGCCTTGCAGGGGCCCTACCAGGCCGCTTAGCCCTCACCCCTCACGGAACCCGCACTTCCCCTTACTGCGCGCAACGGCCCCGGAACGTCACAGGGGCACGACGCCCAGTCGGTCGAGGAAGCGGAAGAGGAGGTTTTCAGCCAGGGGATCGGGGTCTGAAGTGAGTACGTCCACAAGGGCGTCGGCGTTCACTTCGTGCCCGGCCTCGGCGGCCCAGCGGACGGCGTGCTCGGCGGCGTCGCGAGGTTCCAGGAAGTAGTCCTCCAGGGTGAGGCCGCCCTCCCGCCCGGCGGCCCCCAGATACCCGGCCATGGCGGCCCGGGCGAGGCAGGTCGTCCACGTCCCGCTCTCCGGCGCGGCGGCCTCCAGCACCACGCACTCGCTGTTCATCACGTACCCGAACAGCGCGGGCGCCCCGGTCTCCCGGGCGAGGGCGTTCATGTTCCCCACGTCGCCGTCGCTGCTCGGGTACTCCCAGACCTGCCACCCGCCCGGCGCGGAGGTGTGCCGCACCATCCCGTCCGCCGCCCCCGCCAGCGCCTCCAGCTCCGCCAGCGGCCGCTCCCCACGGCCCACGACGAAGTACCCCCAGTACCCCATGCTCCGGTTCCCCCCGGCGTATTCGATTCGGCTCGCGTTCAGAAGACCACCACACCCGTACGGCGGTTCGCAGCCGTACGGGCCCATTCGTGTGCGGTCAGCCGAGCCTGTCCGCAAGCGCCCGGAACTCCGCCCAGGACAGCTCGGGCCGGCCCGGGTCCCACAGCTTCTGGACGGTCGCCCGCAGCGGCATCCGGATCCCGGCCGCCACCTGGTCCTGTGTCTGCGCGTTCGGGATGTCGCCCCAGACGGCGAAGACCCCGCCGAGGATCTGTCCGTCGTAGCGCTCCGGCACCGCCTGCGTGTCGCGCAGCACCCGTGGCGTCCACTGCTCGTAGATCCGCTGCCCCGTCGGGTAGACGAAGGTCTGCGGCTCGCCCAGCACGTAGTACAGGAACTCGTCGTTGTAGTTGATCACCTTCCGGTCGGCACTCAGGTACACCGCCGGCGGCCGGGCCCCGATCTCCTTGCCGGTCCAGTAGCCGACCTGGATGTCCTTGTCGGCGTCGACGGAGGTGTCCCGGAAGAAGCCGTCGTTCCAGGCGCGCGGGACGCGCTGGTGCTTGCGGACCGTGGCCGCCCGGTCGTTGAGCCAGCCGGTGGTGAGGTCGGCGACCGTCGCGCCGGAGCCGTACTTCTCCCGGGCGGCGGCGGCCAGCTGCGGGAACGACGCCTCCGGGTCGGAGCGCACCAGTGCCTGGTACTCGTCGCCGCCGAGGTGCCACGGCCCGCCCGGGAACAGGTCCGCGTACTCGTTCAGCAGGTCGTCGACGATCTCGGCGCTCTCGCTCTTGGAGATGTCGATGGCCCCCTGCACCGCCGACCCCTGCGCGGTGCGCAGCTGCAGGTCGGGGTGGGCGTCGAGGACCGCGCCGAGGTGCCCGGGCGAGTCGATCTCGGGTACGACTGTGATGTGCCGGCTCTGCGCGAGGTCGATGATCTCGCGCACCTGCGCCTTGGACAGATGCTGCCGGGACACGACCTCCGGATGCGAGTCGGACTCGATCCGGAACCCCTGGTCGTCGGAGAAGTGCAGACCGAGTTGGTTGAACTTCAGATCGCCCAGTTCGCGGATCCGGTCCTCGATCCAGCCGGCCGTGTAGTTCTTGCGCGCGATGTCCAGCATGAGCCCGCGCTGCGGCTTGGCCGGCTCGTCCCGCACCACGCCCTCGGGCGCCGTGCCGCCGTCGTGCACCTCCTGCTTGAGGGTCCGGGTGCCGTAGAAGACGCCCGCGTCGGCGGGCCCGCCGATCTCCACCCGTCCGTCGCGCACGGTCATGACGTACGACTCCGGGTTCGCCCCCTTGTCCTCGTTCAGCGTCAGCCGCAGGTCCCCGGCGCGCCGGTCGTCCTTCTCACCCTCGTACTTCAGCCCGAGCTCACCGGCGATCAGCCGGCCCTCGTCGGCCAGCGCCGGGTCGTCCACGACGACGCGGTTCCCGCGCGCGGGGCGCCAGCCCGGGCCGCGCGCCGCGGTGTGCTCGCGCACGGCGGGGATCGTCCGCGGCGCCTTGGACAGGGCGTAGGAGCGGCTCGGACTCGGGGCGTCCTCCGGCGAGGTGCCCTGCGGGGCGGCCGCGGACCGGCCCTGGGAGGGTCTGCCCTCCGGCCCGGCGGCCCCGCCGTCGCCGCCCGAGGCCGCCCAGAGCCCCAGACTCACCCCGGCCGCGATCACGACCAGGACGACGGCCATGGCCACGACCAGCACCTGCCGCTGCTTGCCCTGCTTCGTCTGCTTCGCCGAACCTCGGCGCCTGTGCTGACTCACATCGCCAACCTAAGACCCCCTGCCACCTCATGCCCGTCCACCACGCGTTCGGAATCTCTCTCCCCTGGGTGAAATTCGGGCATCCGTCGGACACGTCATGGTCGTACTCGATAGCGTGAGGTCACATCTCTCACAACATGCCCTGCCGACACACGTGACGCCCACGAGGACCCACGCTGCCTGCGCACCGTCTCCCAGACCTCCCCGGCCGGCGCGCCATACCGGTGGAGCACTTCAACGCGGCCTCGGCCGAGGCCCTGGAGCAGATGCTCCTCTCCTGCCTGCGCAGCCCCCGCTGGTCCCGGCGTGTCGCGGAACACCGCCCCTATCCGGACCTGGCCTCCCTGCTCGCCGCGGCGGACGAGGCGGCCTACGACCTGACCTGGCCGGACCTGACGGAGGCCCTGGCAGCGGAGTCCCTGCCGCCCCTCCCGCCGGGCACGTACTCCGCCGCCCACACGGCCCTGAGCGCGGCCCACGCCGCCTACGAGGCCCGCTTCGGACATGTGTTCGTCATTTGCCTGGAGGGGGTCCCCCGGGGTGAATGCCTGGACCACATCCTCGAAGGAATCCGGTCACGATTGACCAACGATCCAGAGGAAGAACGCGTGGTGGTGGCGGAAGAACTACGGCACCTCGCAAGGGCGCGGTTGGTCAGCGCCCTCAGGGGCGCGGGGAACTGCGCGACAAGCCCCCACGGCGCCGCGCCCGGCAGATAACCGGACACCCCACCCCAGAAGCCGCAAGGCTAGCCCGTACGCATGCCAGTTTGATCACACAGACAGACCCCGGCTGAGCCCAGCGGCAGCGCCTCGCTACGATGCTGGGGGCCGGTGGACCGTACCCGGCCGGGCCCGACCGACACACCAAGCCGGCGCGGCCCCAATCCCCGCTCCCGGAGGAAACTTCCGTGCCGGCTGGAACGCTGTACCGCGGCCGGGAAGGAATGTGGTCCTGGGTGGCTCACCGAGTCACCGGCGTCCTCATCTTCTTCTTCCTGTTCGTTCACGTGCTGGACACCGCACTCGTCCGTGTGTCGCCCGAGGCCTACGACAACGTCGTGGCCACGTACAAGACGCCGATCGTCGCGCTGCTGGAGTACGGCCTCGTCGCCGCCATCCTCTTCCACGCGCTCAACGGCCTGCGCGTCATCGCCGTCGACTTCTGGATCAAGGGCGCCCGCTACCAGAAGCAGATGCTCTGGACCGTCGTCGCCCTGTGGGTCGTGCTGATGCTCGGGGCCATCTACCCCGTCCTCGGCCACGCCGCTCGTGAACTCTTCGGGAGCTGACGCCAATGTCCACGTCTGAGAAGACCGCCGCCGGCGTCGGCCCCGTCGAGGGTGGCGCCGTCTACACCGTCGACAACCCGGCGCCCTTCATCGAGGCCCCGCGCAAGCGCACCAAGAAGACCCCGAAGTCCACCCGCGGCAACTTCGAACTGGCCGCGTGGCTGTTCATGCGCCTGTCGGGCGTGGTGCTGGTCGTGCTGGTCCTCGGCCATCTGCTGATCCAGCTGGTGCTGGACGGCGGTGTCTCCAAGATCGGCTTCGCCTTCGTGGCGGGCCGCTGGGCGAGCCCCTTCTGGCAGGTCTGGGACCTGCTGATGCTGTGGCTCGCGATGCTGCACGGCGCCAACGGCCTGCGCACGGTCATCAACGACTACGCGGAGCGCGCGAACACCCGGCTGTGGCTCAAGGGCCTGCTCTACACCGCCACGGTGTTCACCATCCTGCTGGGCACGCTGGTGATCTTCACCTTCGACCCGAACATCCGCTAGGCACGGGGCTGCGAGAATCATGAAGATCCACAAGTACGACACCGTCATCGTCGGCGCCGGTGGCGCCGGTATGCGCGCCGCCATCGAGTCGACGAAGCGCAGCCGCACCGCCGTGCTCACCAAGCTCTACCCCACCCGCTCCCACACGGGCGCCGCGCAGGGCGGCATGGCCGCCGCGCTGGCCAACGTGGAGGAGGACAACTGGGAGTGGCACACCTTCGACACGGTCAAGGGCGGTGACTACCTGGTCGACCAGGACGCCGCCGAGATCCTGGCGAAGGAGGCCATCGACTCCGTCCTCGACCTGGAGAAGATGGGCCTGCCGTTCAACCGCACGCCGAACGGCACCATCGACCAGCGCCGCTTCGGCGGTCACAGCCGCAACCACGGCGAGGCCCCGGTCCGCCGCTCCTGCTACGCGGCCGACCGCACCGGCCACATGATCCTCCAGACGCTGTACCAGAACTGCGTCAAGGAGGGCGTGGAGTTCTTCAACGAGTTCTACGTCCTGGACCAGCTGATCACCGAAGTCGACGGCGTCAAGCGCTCGGCCGGTGTGGTGGCGTACGAGCTGGCCACCGGTGAGATCCACGTCTTCCAGGCGAAGGCCGTGATCTACGCCTCCGGCGGCTGCGGCAAGTTCTTCAAGGTGACGTCGAACGCGCACACGCTGACGGGTGACGGCCAGGCGGCGGTCTACCGCCGGGGCATCCCGCTGGAGGACATGGAGTTCTTCCAGTTCCACCCGACCGGCATCTGGCGCATGGGCATCCTGCTGACGGAGGGCGCCCGTGGTGAGGGCGGCATCCTCCGCAACAAGGACGGCGAGCGCTTCATGGAGAAGTACGCGCCGGTCATGAAGGACCTCGCTTCGCGTGACGTCGTCTCGCGCTCCATCTACACGGAGATCCGCGAGGGCCGCGGCTGCGGCCCCGAGGGCGACCACGTCTACCTGGACCTCACCCACCTCCCGCCGGAGCAGCTGGACGCCAAGCTGCCCGACATCACCGAGTTCGCCCGTACGTACCTCGGCATCGAGCCGTACACGGACCCGATCCCGATCCAGCCCACGGCCCACTACGCGATGGGCGGCATCCCGACGAACGTCGAGGGTGAGGTCCTGGCGGACAACACCACGGTCGTCCCGGGCCTGTACGCGGCCGGCGAGGTCGCCTGCGTGTCGGTGCACGGCGCGAACCGTCTCGGCACGAACTCGCTGCTGGACATCAACGTCTTCGGCAAGCGGGCCGGCATCGCCGCGGCCGAGTACTCCCGGACGGCGGACTTCGTCGAGCTGCCGGAGAACCCGGCCGAGTTCGTGCTCAAGCAGGTGGAGATGCTGCGCGACTCCACCGGCACCGAGCGCGTGACGACGCTGCGCCGTGAGCTGCAGGAGACCATGGACGCCAACGTCATGGTGTTCCGCACCGAGCAGACGATCAAGACGGCGGTCGAGAAGATCGCGGAGCTGCGCGAGCGCTACAAGAACGTCTCGATCCAGGACAAGGGCAAGCGGTTCAACACGGACCTGCTGGAGGCCATCGAGCTGGGCAACCTGCTCGACCTCGCCGAGGTCATGGCGGTCTCCGCGCTCGCCCGCAAGGAGTCCCGCGGCGGTCACTACCGCGAGGACTACCCGAACCGCGACGACGTCAACTTCATGCGGCACACCATGGCGTACCGCGAGGTCGGCGCCGACGGCTCCGAAACCGTCCGTCTCGACTACAAGCCGGTCGTCCAGACCCGCTACCAGCCGATGGAGCGTAAGTACTGATGGCTACCCCCGTTCTGGACAAGTCGGACGCGGCCGGAAAGCCCGAGCCCGGCTTCGCCGACTCCCCCTACATCACGGTCACCTTCCGCATCCGCCGGTTCAACCCGGAGGTCGCGGCGGAGGCCAGCTGGGAAGACTTCCAGCTGGAGATCGACCCGAAGGAGCGCGTCCTCGACGCCCTCCACAAGATCAAGTGGGACCTCGACGGCACGCTGACGTTCCGCCGCTCCTGCGCACACGGCATCTGCGGCTCGGACGCGATGCGGATCAACGGCAAGAACCGCCTTGCCTGCAAGACGCTGATCAAGGACATCAACCCCGAGAAGCCGATCACGGTCGAGGCCATCAAGGGCCTGACGGTCCTGAAGGACCTGGTCGTGGACATGGAGCCGTTCTTCCAGGCGTACCGGGACGTCATGCCCTTCCTCATCACGAAGGACACGAACGAGCCCACGCGTGAGCGTCTGCAGTCGGCCGAGGACCGCGAGCGCTTCGACGACACGACGAAGTGCATCCTCTGCGCGGCCTGCACCACGTCGTGCCCGGTCTTCTGGAACGACGGCCAGTACTTCGGCCCGGCCGCCATCGTCAACGCGCACCGCTTCATCTTCGACTCGCGTGACGAGGCGGGCGAACAGCGCCTGGAGATCCTCAACGACCGCGACGGCGTCTGGCGCTGCCGCACGACCTTCAACTGCACGGACGCCTGCCCGCGCGGCATCGAGGTCACGAAGGCGATCGCCGAGGTGAAGAGGGCGCTGATCACGCGCCGCTACTGAGGTCGACCGTTTGCTCATGAGGGCCCTGTTTCCGCTGGAAACGGGGCCCTCTGGCATATGCCACACCATCGGGTGAACATGGCTGCGAAGGACCCACGGGTGTCGTCCGGCCTACGATGATGGTCTCGACACCAGCCCCCAGGAGGCACCTGATGTCCGCAGCTTCCGTCGAGCAGCCCTTCCACGAGGAAGAGCCGGTCACCCTGACGACCATCGCCGACGAGATCATGGAGCGCCATCCGGGCTACCGCGTCGAGATCATCGGAGGCCATCTCCTCGTGACCCCGTCCCCGGATGCTCCCCATGCCCGTGCCCTCACCGGCCTCATGATCCCGTTCATCGCCGCGGGCCTGCACGGCGGCGAGACCGAGGTCCTCCAGAACGTCGGGCTCTGGCTGCCCACCGGCGCCGAGGACTACGCCATCCCCGACCTCGTGGTGGTGGACGCCGACATCGACGACCACTTCGTCGAGAACAACGCGTACGACCCGGCCTGCTTCCGTCTCGTCCTGGAGGTCACGTCCGGGAACTGGAAGGACGACCTCAAGACCAAGGTCGCCGCCTACGCCGAGGCCAAGGTGCCCGTCTACGTCATCGTCGACCGTAAGCACCAGCGCCTTCACGTCCTCACCGACCCCGCCGGGAACGGGTACGAGAACCACCGTCCTCACGCCCCCGGCGAGATCGTCGCCCTTCCCGACTCCATCGGTGCCAAGGTCACGTTGGACGTTGCGGAGATCCTGAAAGCAGGTCAGGCGAAAAAGGTCGGCTGACCCGATCCGGCCAGAAACGGAACGTGACCGGCCACTTGGGGCACGGCATCTGTCACGGCTGTGACTCCGGTGGCCAGACTGCCCGCATGGCATACCTCAGACGGGCCACCGCCGCGCTGCTGGCCACGGCCTCCGCGCTGCTCTCGGCATCCCCCACGGCCTCGGCGACACCCTCCCCGATCCTCGCGCGGGAGAGCTTCGATCGCCTCCCTCTCGGCCCGGTCACGCAAGGCCGCGACTGGACCTCGGACGCTTCCGACGGCACGCTGACCGTCACCCCCGCCTCCGCCGGTCACGGCCGTGAACTCCGCGTCCGTACCGAGGGCAACGGCCGCGCATTCCTGGTGTTCGGGCACCTCGCCCCGCCCGGCAACAGCTTCTGGGCCCGGATGCGGCTGAGGGTGGACGCGTTCCCGACCGCCCCCGACTGGGCGCACTGGACCCTGGCGGAGGCGTCCGGCCCGGACTCCCCGACCCTGGTCCGCCCGCTCGGCGGCCAGTACGTGCCCACGGAGAAGCGCAACTTCTACGGCGTCGGCTCCGACCTCGGACCCACCGGCGACTGGACCGCGTGGAAGACCTCCGCGCCGGCGACGGCCGGGAAGTGGCAGTGCGTCGAGTTCCACCTGGACGCCACCGACAACCGCGTCACGGCACCGACCGACACGGCGGTACGGCGGACCCTGGCCCAGTCCCGGACGCAGAACGCAAGGTGGCCGGGGTGAGGTGGAAGGACGGCGGTCTCGTCTTCACCACGCCAATCGGCGGGCCGATCGCCCCGGCCAATCATGACCCGGCGCTTCGGCCGACTGCTCGACCGGGCCAGGCCCAGCCGCATCCGCTTCCATGACCTACGCAACTCGACGGCCACCCTGCTATTGCAGCCAGGCATCGACCTCGTCGTCAAAGAACTCCTCGGCCACACCCACATCGGCGTCACCGCCGACGTCTACGCCCACGTCCGACTCTGCCTCCAATGGCAGGCCATCGACATCCTCAACGACGCATTCGGCTGGGCCGACGACCACCCTGACGACCCGCCTGACGCAACCGTCGTCCACTGACGTTGCCGTCAACGTACTCTTGACCCCACGTAAGAACCTGCCAGCGTGGCCACGAGCACTTCTCTATGTCGTCGAATCCTGACGCGATTGCCGCCACTCCGAGATAGCCCTTAGAGTCGGCCCCTCAACAGTCTTCGCACCACAGGCATAAGCCAGCCAGCGGAACTCTTCACACGGGAATACCGGTTCCCCAGAGGAATCGACCCATAGCAGCACCGAGTCACTGGAAATTTGGGTCGCATCCCACCATGCCCAACCTCTCAGGTGCGGATCGAAGCAATAGAGCCAGTCCTGGAGCTCCCACGGTTCTTCGCCTTCACGGGAAACGTACTGCCGAATCCCCAAGGAGGCCGGTACATCTCGACCGTTCACAACGGAGCCGCGAGTCACTTCTGCGAACCAATCGGGAATGAGGTTCTCCGGAAGAGACTCCGCAACGGAATCAATCTCATTCGCCGCACTAATTGCTGCGGACAAGACGGCGCGAACCCTGGCAACATAGCTGGTCGCACCCACGCAGGTGATGACCGAGAACGCGGCTAGCACTGGGGGATCTTCGGTTCCACAAGGAGGGGGAGAATCGACTCGCTCTAGTTCGCCAACGAACCTACGGGTACTCATCGAACCACCCGACCGGAACCGGGAACGATTGCCCCCATGAGATCATCGAACATGTTAGACGGGATTCCATAGAGGCCTGGCGAAACTTTGGGGTCTGCAATATCTGGTCGTGTCCTACTTAGCCGATTCCACTCCCTCGTACTGCCTGCGAACCCACGCGGCTTCCTTTGCGGAAGGGCCAATTCACGCACCCGGCTGACGAATGCACTATCAACATCAAATCCCAATACCTGACCGTCTGCACCACGGAACTCCAGTGAATGCGAAGCATCGCCACTCATATTCAAGTAAAGGCGCCCCTCTCCACTCAATGAGACATTACCGCTCGCATCGATTGCCAGACGCTGACTGTCGGGATGGGAACTCTGCGTCCGGTAAACCGTGCAGCTGGAATTGTGAACGAGTACCGGCGTGGCCCCTGCGAGCACATAGTACGTATGCAGGTCATCGACCGTCAGGTTGTACGTCCGTGCGTGCTTCGTGAAGGGCCGGTTGCCCGTGACGATGACGGTGTCGCCGTCGTCGGCGCGCAGGGTCATGCCTGGCTTGAGGTCGCCCGCCTCGATCCAGTCCTGCTGGGACGGGGACCAGAAGGGGTGCTCGTGAGTGGCCGTGAGTTTCTCGACACCGTCCTCGGTGGCGATGGACAGTTCGTTGAAGTGCTTGTCGGCTTCCGTCCGGATGAGCCGGGTCACCTTCCGAGGGCCGGTCTCGCCGGTCTCGGGATCGGTGGCCTGGACCCTGTCGCCGACTTCGACGTCTTCGATGTCCTTGGTGGTGCCGTCCGCCATGAGGACGTCGGTGCCGGCCAGGAAGCATTTACAGCCACTGGCCGCCCCCTTACCGGCCCTGCCGCCTCCGGGGATGAAGGCGTACGGGAGGGTTTCCCACCGCTTTCCCCGGTCATAGGATTCGGCGTCGTCCAGGCATCTGTCGAAGTTCTGAAGGCAGTAGTTGGCGGCTATGCGCTTCGCCTCTGCGACATCGTCGCTCTTCAACAGGAATTTGTACGCCAGGCGGCAGCCTTCCCGCCCGAAGCACGCATTGCTCGTGCCGCTTTCTTCAATGACGGGCGTGTACCAGTAATTACCGTCCGGGAAGCGTCCGTTCGGGCCGTACTCGTAGAAGTAGTCCAGCAGCCGCTGCGTGTTGTTCGTGACCGGAGTCTGTTTTTCCACCCAACCGGATTTGGGCTTACAGCTGTAGTAACAGCCACCCGGGCCGGTGCCGCCCCGGGGCACACCGGGACCCTTCGGGTTCTGCGGGCCCGTCGGACCGCCATCGCGGCGCGGCTCGCTGTGGCCCGTTCCGTCATCGATCCACAAGCCCGTGGGGTCGGAATGCGAGACCGGGCTGTTGTTGGCGTAGGCGTACCCGTTCATCTGGAGCGGGTCCGCGATGTCGATGATCGGGTCTGCGGAGAGGAAGCGGCCCGACGTGTGGTCGTATTCGCGGGCGCCGATGTGGGTCAGGCCCGTGGCCGTGTCGTCGATGCCGACGCCCAAGTAGCCGCGTTTGTTGGGCCAGGTGGCCGGCTTCGTGCCGCGGGACTCGCCGTACGGCTTGAACGCACGACGGGTGACCGGCTGACCGGTCGCGAGTTCGACCGAGGTGTTCGCCGTTCCGAGGTGATCGCTGATCAGGGTGGTGATCTTGTGGCCGGTGGACGAGCCGTTGGCCGCCGTGCGGACCACCGTGGGGGCACCCGGATGGCCGTAGGAGCGGGACGCGCGGGTGGTCGCGCCTGACGCGTCCGTCGTCAGTTCCGTCTCGCCCAGGTACAGCGTCGACCCCGAAGCCGAGTTCTCCAGCAGGCGGTTGCCCTCGGCGTCGTAGACGTACGTCGTCTTTTTGCCGTCGTCCGTGATCGAGTCGAGCTTGTTCTCCGGTGTCCAGGCCAGGTCCTGAGTGGTGCCGGGGAGGTCCCGGACCGTGGTGTTGCCCGTGGCGTCGTAGGTGTAGCCGCTGTCCTTGCCCGATGGCGTGGAGCTGATCCACGTCATGGTGTGGGGTTGGGACTGGTACGTCGTTGTGCCGGTGCCTGCGACCGTCTTGCCGTAGCCGTACGAGTAGGTGACGTCCTTCGTCGCGTTCGCCGGGTCGTGCTCCGTGAGCGTGGCGCGGTTTCCGAGCCAGTCGAACGTGAACGACTGGTGGTAGGCCGTCGTGCCCGTGGCCAGCGTGCTGGTGTCCGGGGCCGCTGCCGCGAGCGAGGAGGCGAGGGAGTCGTCCGGGGTCGTCGCGTCCGCTGCCGCGTCCGGGGCGTCGGCGACCGGGCCGGACGAGAACGCGTACGTGGTGCGGGGGCCCCAGGTCGTGCCGTTCGCCGCCTTGCAGCCCGTGGCCCCACCGGTCGGCTCGATCTTCGACGTCCAGGCGTGGGCCAGTTCCCCCATCACGTCGTACGTGAAGCACTGGGTGTCCCAGGTGCTGCCCGTCGCCTCGCTGAGCTTGCGGGCGTTGGAGGTGATGGTGCCCGTCGCGTCGTAGGAGTAGTAGCCGTCCGTGATGCGGTGCGGACCCGCCGTCTCCCGGTCCGCCACCGTGCGCTGGAGCCGGCCGGTGTGCGGATCCACGAAGTTGGTCGTCCAGACGCGGTGCGGCTGGGAGCCGGAGACCGTGCGCAGCACCTCGCCGTAGGGCGAGTAGGTGGCGTCGGCCGTGTACCAGGTCCGGCCGGAGGTCGACTCGGGCAGGCCGTCCCCGTTGTAGCGCGTGACGACCTTCTCCTTCGCCAGGCCGCCGGCGGCCGGCAGGGTGACCGACTGGGGCTTGCCCGTCGGTGTGTGGGTGTAGGAGTAGGCGTAGGTTCCGGCCAGACCGGTCGTCATGGAGTTGGCCGGGACGACCGTCTCGCGGCCGGTGACGCGGTACTCGGGGTCGTAACCGGTGACGCGGTTGATGTAGTCGCCCTTGTCGGTGTGCCTCTTCGACGACGCCGGTTGACCGATGCCTCCGGGCGCCTCGTCGTAGGTGTACTCCTTGACGGGAGTGGCGCTTGCGGACCCCTGCCGGACGTACCTGGGCCGTCCGAGGACGTCGTACTCGGTGAAGGTCTCCTGGCCGCGCGCGCTGCGGACGCGGTTCGGGCGGTCGGCCGAGTCGTACCACGTGTCCGTGGTTCCGGTGTCGGGATCGGTGGCGGAGGTGACGCGTCCGCGGGCGTCGTAGGTGTACGACCAGACATTGCCCGCCGGGTCGGTGACCTTGTGGCGGTTGCCCCGGGCGTCGTATTCGTACGTGGTGGTGCGTCCCGCGGTCGCGGAGGAGGCGTCCTGGGTGAAGTGCCGGACGGACGTGGTCCGGCCGAGGGCGTCGAAGTACGTGCGTGTCCTCGGGGCCGTGGAGCCCGGCGGGTTAATCGTCTTGCTGACCGCGTCGTACCAGGTGAACGTCGCGTACTTGTATCCGCCGCCGTGGTAGACGGAAGCGCGAGCCTCGCGTTCGAGGCCGTCGTAGCGGTACTGGGTCCAGGACGGGATCAGCGAGGTGGACCTGGGCCTGAAGAGTTCCGTGTCCGGTTCGCCCTTGGCGAGGTAGGCGCCGGTTTTCTCGGCGACCAGGCCGTGGTCGTTGTACTTGGTGTCCACGATGATCCGGCCGGGGCCGTGGGCCTCGACCTGCTTCTGGACCTCGCGCGACAAGCCGTCGTAGAGGGTCACGTCGCGGGTGTAGGAGCCGTCGTCCCTGAGGGTGCTGACCGACACCGCGGCGGGCTTGTTCGCGCTGGTGGTGGCGGTGGCCGGCTGGTAACCGACGATGACGCTCGGCGACTTGCCACCCGAGGAACGCGACGCGGACCAGCCCTTCACCAGGCGCCCGAGGTCGTCGTACTCCGTGCGTGTCACGCGGCCGTTGGCGTCGGTGACCGTGAGCGGCAGGCCCCGGCCCGGGTCGTAGGTCGTGGTGACCGTGTGGCCCTTGGCGTTGATCGTCTTGGTCGAGGTGACCGGGCCACCGGTCTCGGGCGTGTATCGCGTCTCCGAGGTGCCGGCACCCGGCTTGGCGACGGTGCGGACGCGGCCGAGTGCGTCGTACGTGGTCTCGGTGACCACGGAGTACGAGGTGCCCGTGCCGTCCGTCTCGGCAACCGATGTGACCATGCCCTTCGTCGGCGTCGCACCGTGGGTCAGCTTGTCGTAGGTGAACCGCTTCGCCGATGTGAGCTTGGTCGCGGGATCAGCGGTGGCGTATCCGGCGCATGACGTGCCCGTGGTGCGCTGTTCCTTGGGCAGGCCGATGAGCCAAGCGGTGGTGTTGTGCAGGTAGGACGTCTTGGTGCAGGTCTGGTCCGAGAGTGTCTCGGAGGAGCCGCTCGGCTTGACCACGGCCGTCTCCACCTGGACCGGGAGACCGTAGGTGTCGTCGGGAGTCGTGAGAGTACGGACGGCCCGCCAGCTCGAGCCGACCTTCTGGATCTCGTCCGTCCGTTCGATACCCGTGCGGTGGGCGAGCAGTGGGTCGGCGGCTGTCGCATCCTCGTTCTCACGGGAGCGGGACGCCGTCTGCTTCGACCAGGGGCGGTTCAGGGTGCGGTTGAGCACCTCGCCGCCCGAGTCCACGTAGGTGATGGTTTCGGCGGTCATGCCCGCGTACTGCGGCTCGTCGTCCGCCAGCAGGGTGTAGGCGCCGCCGGAGTCCTTGACCTCGCCGCCGGTGCCCAGGAAGTAGCGCGTCACCGACTGGGACTGGGACTGGGGCACACCGGGTTCGGAGCTGGTCTTGCTGCCCTTCTTGACCTTGACCTGGCGGTGCCCCCGCCAGTCGCTGTACGTCCGCAGCGCGGCGCAAGGGCATCGCCGCTTCCAGCGGCGGGGTCGCTCTCGGCTCGCTGGCGACCGCGGCGAACTCGTCAGGCGGAGAGGACAACGAGTACGGTGCCTCGGGCTGGGACAGCGGCAGCAGGCCTCATCTGATGGGCACGCCGAGTGCCGACGGGGACGCCGTACCCGATGTCTGGGCCGTCCTCGCCGAAGGGTCCGTGCGCTTTCACCCGGGCGGCAAGACCGTTCTGAGCGGCTCGGGTACCGAGATCATCGGGCGGGCGGACTACTGGAAGACCCGTATCACCATCGGGTGATGTCTCTGGGGCGTGTGGCCGGGGTCCTTCGAAAGGCGGGCCCCGGCTCCGCTCACAGCTGGCTCAGGATCGTCGGGTCCGTGATCTTCGTGTCGTTCGCCAGCATCATCGCCTTGCTCAGGATCACCGCCAGCATGCGGTCGCCCTCGTAGGGGAGGTAGCCCGTGTGCGGGGCCGACGGGTCGGACTTCGGGACGATGCAGAGGTACTGGTCGTTCGGGGATCTGAGGATGTTGCCCGAGCCGAGGTGGATCTTGTATGTGTGGCGCTCGCCCTTCACGTGGAGGAAGCGGCCCTCCAGGGCGCAGCGGTCGGCTATCGCCAGGCGCGGGACCAGGCGTTCGAGCAGGAGCCTGCGGGTCTCGGCGCTCTGGTTCAGCTCGCCGAAGCCGTACGACGTCCAGTACTCCTGGAAGCGGCCGCCGGGGCCGCCGTCCTGCCAGGTGGGGTCGTTGCCGATGCTGGAGACGCCGACGAACAGGTCGACGTCCCGCAGGACTTCGGAGAGGACCAGGGGCGGGATGTCGTCCAGGGGGAGGGGGGCGACGGGGTCCTGGCCGGGGGCGAGCCACATGGCGTACTCGCCGCCGGAGCAGTGGGCCGAGTTCTCCGGGGCGTCGATCGGGTAGAAGCGGACCTGGTCGGTGCGCAGGCGCAGGTAGCTGCCGGAGTCGGTGGTGTCGACGCCGTACTCCTCGCCGTCGCCCTCGATCCAGTACTCGGCGCGCAGGCCCCACTGGGGCAGCTCGCGGGTGGCGGGAGGGGCCGAGTCGTCGACGCACAGACGGAGCTTGTTGCGCCAGCCGCGGAGCGCGGCCAGGGAGTGGAACTGGTGCTGGCGCAGGACGTGGGCCGCGAAGCGGTTGGAGTAGGTGCGGGTCGCGCGCTCGGCGTCCGTGAGCAGGTAGACCTCGCGGTGGGCCTGCTTGAAGGGCTGGGTGATGCCATGCCGTTCCAGCCAGTCGCGCCAGGCCACGACCTCGGCGGGCTCGTGGCCGATCGGGTGCCAGAGTTCGACCCGCGTGCCCTGCGTGAGCGGTTCGTCGGTCAGGGTCCGTAGTTCCCCGTCCGTATATCCGGCCGTTCTCCCGTCGATCGTCCACAGCAGGCGGCGGGCGAGCGTGCCGACCAGGGGGTGGTCGAGGTAGCGCTCGCGCCAGACGGCGTACGGCCAGCTGCGGCGGGCCAGGAACTGGCGGTCCAGGCGCTCGCTCTGGGCCGAGAGCATCTTGTCGATGTCCTTGACCGCGGTCTTCAGGTCCTTCAGTTCGTCCGGGTGGTCGCGCTTCACCGCGGCAGGGACGCTCTTGACCGGTTTGCCGGCCGCGTTGCGCCAGCCCAGCACGGCCCGGGTGCCCTGGATCTCCAGCAGGGCTGTCGCCTCGCCCATGTGGTGCGTCGCCCGGCCGGCCTCCGTCAGGCCGTACGCCGGGACCGCCAGTTCCTCGATCTCCTCGCGGCTGAGACCGAGCGCGGTGGCCCGGGCCTCCAGGGCCGTGTCGAGGAGCTTGGCGGTGTTCTTGTAGGTCACCCGCGTGGCCAGCCGGGCGAGTTCGGCGAGGGCGGCCTCGGAGTCGACGCGGGCGAGCGCGACGACGCCCGCGTTCGCGACCTTGGGGTTGCGGGGGCCGATGCCCGCGACCTTCTTGAGCGAGGTCTCGACCAGGGCGCCGAGGGCCCGCGCCGTGCCGGGGTCGGGCGGCAGGAGGGAGAGGAGCCAGGCCAGCCCGCGCAGGGCTGTGGCGTTGTACGGGTCGTAGGCGTTGTTGATGTCCGGCTCCCACGCGCGGCGCTCCAGCGGGAGGGTGCGGGGGCGGCCGACGAGGGCGAGCCAGGAGAGGAGCGTCTCGCGGACCGCGTCCGGCCCCAGCGTGTCCAGCAGGGCACGCGCCCCCTTGTCCCACTTGGCCGTGGGCTTGGAGGAGGTGGCTGTCAGCACGTGCCTGAGGAGTGCCTGCCAGTCGGGGGTCGTGGCGTCGCGCATGGCCTGTTCGGACCAGGCCTCACCGACGTTGAGGACAGGGTCGGTGAGCTGCCGGGCCAGGCTCGTGAGGTCGTCCGCGCGGTAGGCGTCCAGGACGGCGCGGCGGACGACGGCCACCACGGGTGCCGGGAGCGGGCGGCCCGCGGCGAGTTCGGCGCGGGCCAGGACGTCGAAGCGGGCCGCGTGCCAGAAGGTCTGACGCCGGGCCAGGTCGGCCAGGGCCCGGTGGCGTTCGGCGGCCAGCGGGTCGTCGTCGAGGCCCTCGGAGACCAGGCCGCACAGGGCGAGGTGGCGGCAGCGGTCCTCCGTGTCGTCACCGGCCTGTCCGAAGCGGTCGGCCAGGGCGTGCAGCAACTCGCGGCGGCGGTCGGCCGGCAGGTCGCGGAGCAGGTCCAGCACCGGCTCCCAACTGCCGCCCCAGGTGCCGCGGCTGGAGTCCAGGACCCGCAGCGCCTCGTCGGCGACCCGGCCCATGTCGCCGTCGGCGATCCTGGTGCGCAGCCGGTCCAGGTGGGACCGGGGCGTACGGAAGGCACTCATCAGCCACCGACCAGGGGAACGAGCTTCAGGAACGTGACCTCGGTGCCGAGCGTCAGCTCGATCTCCTCCTCCAGGTCGGTGACCTGACGGTCCCCCACCAGCACCAGGAAGCCGTTCCCCGCGAACGCCCGCAAGGCCAGGGCCGTCTGCGCCTCCGGGTCGATCCGGCGGGGCGTGCGCAACGCGTATCCGTTCAGCACGCGCTCGGTGTCCGCGGGCTGCACGAGGCCCTGGAACACCTCCGGCGTCCGGGCGTTGAACTCGGCGACCTCCTGGAACACCCGGCGCCGGATCAACTCCCCTGCGGTCAGCCGCTCCTCGGCGATCTCCAGCCCCCAGGCCGCCCGCCGCTCCCCCGCTGTCGTCTCGTCGACGAACGTCACGATTGCCATGCCGACGACAGTACGAGGCACCACTGACAATCCCCCGGCCCCTTGTGTTGAACATGTTCAAAAAGCGGTCTAGAGTCATCCCCGACAGCGTTTTGAACGTGTTCAAGAAGGGTGGGGCAATGGACCGCACGGTCGTCGCCTACGTCATCTACCTGCTGATCAGCATCGGTCTGACCATCTGGGTGGCCCGCACGCTCAGCCGGAACGGGAGGATCTTCCTCGCCGACGTGCTGCACGGCAACGAGAAGCTCGCCGACGCCGTCAACCACCTCCTGGTGGTCGGCTTCTACCTCGTCAACCTCGGGTTCGTCGCGCTGTACCTGAGCGGCGACGGGACCATCACCGACACGCGCGGCGTCTTCGAGGCCCTGTCGACCAAGCTCGGTGTGGTGCTGCTGGTGCTCGGCGTGATGCACCTGGCCAACGTCTACGTGCTCAACCGGATCCGGCGGCGCGGTGCCATGGAGCGCGAGCAGGTTCCGCCGGTGCCGCCGCAGGGCTGGGCCGCCCCGCAGGCCCAGGCCTGACCGGAGAGCGGCATGAACGCCACCGGCACGAACACGACCGGCACGAACGCACCCGCACCGGTCCGCCGGCTCACCGTCCTGTACGACGCCGAGTGCTCCCTGTGCGCGTTCCTGCGCGACTGGCTCCTGCGGCAGCCGAAGCTGGTGCCGCTGGAGCTGGTCCCGGCCGGCTCCGAGGAGGCCCGGCGGCGGTTTCCCGGCCTCGACCACGGCGCCACCTTGGAAGAGATCACCGTCGTCGGGGACGCCGGGCAGGTGTACCGGGGCCCCGCCGCCTGGATCGTCACCCTGTGGGCGCTGCGCGAGCACCGGCCGCTCGCCCACCGGCTCAGCACCCCGTCCGGCGCCCGGCTCGCCAAGGGCGCGGTGCTGGCCGCCGCCAAGTGGCGCGGTGCCCAGTGGAACCGAGGCCAGGGAAGCGGGGCGCGGTGGGGCGGCCGGGTGTACCGGCGGGCGGACGGGTGGGCGTACGACCCGGACGCCGGCTGGACCTACACCGCGCCGGGCTGCGCCGACGGCAGCTGCGCCCCTCGCCGGGCGCCGGGCCGCTGACGTTAGGCTCTCTTCCCGTGTCCGCGAAGAACGACGGCCCCGACGACGGCGCCACCCCGAGCAAGTCCGAGCAGACCCGCGCCCTGATCCTGGAGACGGCCATGCGCCTGTTCCAGGAGCGCGGCTACGACAAGACGACGATGCGGGCCATCGCCAAGGAGGCCGGGGTCTCCGTCGGCAACGCGTACTACTACTTCGAGGGCAAGGAACACCTGATCCAGGGCTTCTACGACCGGATCGCCGCCGAGCACCAGGTGGCGGTCCGGGCGATCCTGGACCAGGAGACCGATCTGGAGGCCCGGCTCGCGGGCGTGCTGCGGGCGTGGCTGGACATCGCCGCCCCCTACCACGAGTTCGCGGTGCAATTCTTCAAGAACGCCGCCGACCCGGACAGCCCGCTCAGCCCCTTCTCCCCGGAGTCGGAGCACGCGCGCGAGGAGGCCATCAGCGTCCACCGGGAGGTGCTGGCCGGGGCGACGAAGACCAAGGTGGCCGAAGAACTGCGGGACATCCTGCCCGAGTTGATGTGGCTGTCCCAGATGGGCCTCGTCCTGTACTGGATCTTCGACCGGACCGAGGGCCGGGAGCGCAGCTACCGGCTCGCCGAGCGCGGGGCCCGGCTCACCGCGCGGGGCGTCGCGCTGGCCCGCTTCCGGGTAATGCGGCCGCTCGTGCGCGAGGTGCACGAGCTGTTCACGGACTTCCTGCCGGGAATGACCCGGGCGGTCCCGGACCCGGCCGGGCGGCGGAGCGACTCCTAGGGCCGCGACAGGCAACGTTTGCCCGTCAAGGAGCGGCGTCCGGTGCGTGCTCTGGGGGTCCCCCCGGCCGAAGGCTGGGGGAGTGCCGCCCCGGAAGCCCTTGTACTGGACGTACTTGGGCTTTCGGGCGGTGCGGCGAGAGGGCGTCCCGGGCGTCGCGACGGGGCGAACGTTGCCTGTCGCGGCACTAGGGCCCGGAGCGCCGGCGGCAGGAGCACATCAGAGCTGTGTGAGGCTCCAGAGCCGGAACACGCCCGTACCGTCCGACAGGTACTGGCCGCCGCCGATGTCCTCGGTGGTGACGACGTACTCCTTCCCCTGCCACAGCGGCAGCACCGGCACGTCCTGGGCGACGGTCTGCTGCACCGACTGGAAGTCCCGGTCGGCCTCGCCACGGTCGGCGTAGCGCCGGCTGTCCTTGATGAGCCGGTCGACGGTCTTGCTGCTGTAGCCGGTGTTCATGGCGCTGCCGGTGCCGACGAGCGCGGCTTGGAAGGTGTCCGGGTCGGGGAAGTCGGCGACCCAGCCGACGGCGTACGCGTCGAGCTCGCCGCTCGCCCAGCGCTTCTGGAAGTCGGTCCACCCGTAGCCCTTGAGGGTGACCTTGAACAGGCCGCTCGCCTCCAGCTCCCGTTTGATCTCGGCGGCCTCCTGTTCACCGGCGCCGCGGCCCTCGGCGTAGCCGTAGGTGAAGCGGACGGGCAGGGTCACGCCGGCCTGGTTGAGCAGCTTCCGCGCCTTCTTCCGGTCCGGCTCGGGGTAGTCGTCGAAGAACGAGGCGGTGTGGCCGGTGAGGCCCGCCGGGATCAGCGAGTACAGCGGGTCGACGGTGCCGTCGTAGACGGTGGCGGCCAGCCGCTCGCGGTCGATCAGCCAGGCCATGGCCTGCCGGACCTTCGGGTTGTGCAGGGGCTTGCCCGCGCGGGTGTTGAAGTACAGGTTGCGGGTCTCGGAGCCGTCCGCCTCGAAGACGCGCTGCGCGGGATCGCTCGGGTTCAGGCCGGCGAGGACCGCGGGCGGCAGTTGGTCCGTCGTGACCTCGACGCGCTTGTCCTTCCACGCGGTGTCCAGGGCGGCGGGGGTGGCGTAGTAGCGCAGTTCGACGGGCCTGTTCGCGCCGCCTTTGACCACGCCCCGGTAGCGGCTGTTGGGCGCGAGGACCGCCTTGGTGTCCTTCGTGTAGCTGGTGAGCTTGTACGGGCCGGTGCCGTCGACCCGGCTGCCGGTGCGCAGCTTGCCGGCCGGGTACGCGGTGTGGTCGACGATCGAGCCCGCGCCGGTGGCCACCTTGAACGGGAAGGTGGCGTCGGGCGTGGACAGGTGGAAGGTGACGGTCAGCCCGTCGGCGTCCACGGAGCGGAGGGTGTCGAGCAGGGACGCCGGGCCGACCGGGGACTTGATCTTCATGATCCGGTCGAAGGAGTACTTCACGTCCTCGCCGGTCATCTTCCGGCCGCTCGGGAAGGTGAGGCCGGAACGCAGTCGGCAGCGGTACGTGGTCAGGGTGCCGCCGGTGAACGCGCAGCTCCTGGCAGCGTCCGGTACGGGTGCCGTCCCGCCCGGGGCGAAGGTGAGCAGCGACTGGAAGACGTTGCTGAACAGCGCCCAGGAACCGGCGTCGTAGGCGCCGGCCGGGTCGAGGGACGTGACGGCGTCCGTCGTGCCGACCGTGATGGCCGTGCCGTCCTTCTTCGACGGCACGAGCTGCCAGGCGCCCACACCCACGGCCGCCAGGACGAGCAGTCCCGCGAGTATCCGCATGCGAACCGATCGCATCGGCCTTGCCCTCCCAGGCCCGTGGGCCCTTGTGCCAGTGCCACACCCCTTTGTGGCGGCCTCACCCAATCACAGGAGTTCGAGCGAGCGGAAGGGAGATCTGCCGAGTTGGGAAAGAACTTACCGATGGGCGTTTCGGTCCGGTTTCACAGCGTTCTCACAGGCTCAGGCCTGCTGCGACGCAAGCTCGATCAGGGTGATGTCCGACGGTGCCCCCACCCGGGTGGGCGGGCCCCAGGCGCCCGCGCCGCGTGAGACGTAGAGCTGGGTGTCGCCGTAGCGCTCCAGGCCCGCGAGGGTCGGGTTCGCGGCGGCGGCGACGAGGTTGCCGGGCCAGAGCTGGCCGCCGTGGGTGTGGCCGGACAGCTGGAGGTCGACGCCGTGCTCGACGGCGTCGTGGATCTGCACGGGCTGGTGGGCGAGCAGCACGCACGCGCGTGCCGTGTCGCGGTCGCCGAGGGCCCGGGCGTAGTCGGGGCCCTGGCCCTCGTCCTCGCCGGCGACGTCGTTGACTCCGGCCAGGTCGAAGTACGGCATCTCCCTGCGGGCGTTCTCCAGCGGGACGAGTCCGAGGCGGCGGACCTCCTCGACCCACTGCTCGGCGCCGGAGAAGTACTCGTGGTTCCCGGTGACGAAGTAGGACCCGTGACGGGCCTTCAGCTGCGCCAGCGGGGCCGCCGCGGGGCCCAGGTCCTTGACGCTGCCGTCGACCAGGTCGCCGACGACCGCGATCAGGTCGGGCTGGGTCGCGTTGATCGTGTCGACGACCTGCTGCGCGAAGCCGCGGCCCAGGACCGGGCCGAGGTGCACATCACTGACCACGGCGATCCGGTACCCGTGCGCGGCGCGCGGCAGTTTGGCCAGGGGCACGGTGACCCGCTTCACCTTCGGCCCGCGCAGCACGCCGTACGTCCCGTACCCCACGGTCCCGACGGCAGCGGCCGCGGCGGCCCCGGCGACGACCCGTGAGACGAAGAGACGGCGGGAAGGGCCGGCGGGAGCGGAGGCGGTGCTGTCGGTGGCGTCCGGGGTGGTGAGCGGCTGCGGGGAGCTGTCGGGGGTGGCGGGGGCGGGGCCGGCCTGGGCGTGAGGGGCGGTGGCGGGAGCGGTCACCGTGCCACCGGGGTCGGCGTGCGTGGCGGTCGCCGCCACGGCCGTGGGTGCACCGCCGGGCGCACCGGCCCCGCCGTCCGGCTGCGGGCCGCTCGCCATCGCGGACAGGGGTACTTCGCCGGCCCGGTCCGTCTGTGGTGCGGCAGCGGGCTCACCGGCGCCGCCGGGCGCACCCGCACCGCCGGGCGCACCGGCACCGGGTTCGGAGCCCGCTCCGCTCGCCCTCGCCCGCCGTTCGAGGAACCACCGCAGCACTGGCCGTACGGCCTCCCCCGCAACGACCGCCAGCAGCAGGTATATCGACAGGGCCAGCCACAGGAAGCCCGGCCAGGCCAGGACCTGTTGGAGCCAGAAGGGGGCGCCGGTGCGTTCGGCCACGAGAGCCGTGATCGCGAGGAGCCAGCCGCCGGCGATCAGGGCCGCGCCCGTGCGGCGGGTGGGGCCCGGGCCGCGGGTCGTGTCGCGGAACAGGCGGCGCCACACGTACCAGTTGGCCGTCACGATGACGGCCAGGACGAGCGTTGCGACGAGTACGAAGACGATGGCCACGGTGTCGTGTCTCCCGATTGCCGTTATGACGTCCGGCGCAGTGCGCGCAGACCACGCAACCCGATGGCCCCGATGACCGTCCCCAATACGAAGGAAACGACGGCGAGCAGCAGGTGCACCCAGAAGTACGCCGTGGGATGACCGTCGTCGAAGGCGAGTCCGCTGCTGTCCTTGACAAGGTTCTTGACGAAAGTGATCCAGATGACCCAGCTCCACACCCCGAAGGCGAGCAGGAACCAGGAGACGGGGCGGCTGAGCTTCATGGCTCCAGTATCGCCAGTGCCTGTCCGGTTCCGTTCGCGGGGTGGGGGCGGAGGCGGGACTTCCTTGCGTACTGCATGTACGTTTCCGGTCGTGCCCGCTCCGAAGAAGACCGTCAGGCGATCCCTGCTGGTCACCTCCGCCGCCCTGTCGTCCCTCGCCCTGGCCGCGCCCGCCGCCGTCGCCGCCCCGAGCCCCTCGGGCAGTCCGTCGGCGAGCCCGTCGGCCACTCCCCCGGCGTCGATGTCGACCGTGGGCGGCGCCCGGCTCGGGCAGCCGGGCACGCAGGTGAACCTGGCGAGCGGCGTGCCGGTGCTGCCGAAGGACGTGAGCGCCCGCTCCTGGATCGTCGCCGACGCCGAGTCGGGTGACGTGCTGGCCGCGCACAACGCGCATTGGCGGCTGGCCCCGGCGAGCACGCTGAAGATGCTGTTCGCGGACACGCTGCTGCCGAAGTTCCCGAGGACGGCCAAGCACAAGGTCGTCCCCTCCGACCTGGCGGGCATCGGCTCGGGCTCCAGCCTGGTCGGGATAAAGGAGGACGAGACCTACACGGTCCACGACCTGTGGCTCGGCGTCTTCCTGCGCTCCGGAAACGATGCCGTGCACGTGCTGTCGGCCATGAACAAGGGCGTCGACAACACCGTCAAGGAGATGAACGAGCACGCCGAGGAGCTCCAGGCCCTCGACACGAACGTCGTCAGCCCGGACGGTTACGACGCCGAGAAGCAGGTCTCGTCCGCCTACGACCTGACGCTGATCGCCCGCTCGGGGCTGCAGAAGAAGGACTTCCGGGAGTACTGCTCGACGGTCAGCGCGAAGTTCCCGGGCCAGACGAAGAAGAACAAGAAGGGCAAGCCGGTCCGTGAGTCCTTCGAGATCCAGAACACCAACCGGCTGCTGAGCGGCGACGCGGGCCTGCCCGTCTACCAGGGCATCGCCGGCGTCAAGAACGGCAACACCACCAACGCCGGTGCCACCTTCACCGGTGTCGCCGAGCGGGGCGGCAAGGTGCTGCTGGTGACGGTGATGAATCCGCAGAAGCAGGAGCACAACGAGGTCTACAAGGAGACCGCACGACTGTTCGACTGGGGCTTCAAGGCGGCCGGAAAGGTCCAGCCGGTGGGTGAGCTGGTGCCGCCGAAGAGCGCCGCGCAGGCCAGTTCCCAGCCCGGCGCGAACCCTTCAGGAGAGGCCGGCGGCTCCGGGAGCGGCGCGGGCAGCACGGCTGGGACCGGTTCGAAGCCGGTGGCCAGCGGCCCGGGCGTGGGCGGCTCCAGCGGCATCGGGATAGCGCTCGGCATCATCGGCGGTGTGCTGGTGCTGCTCGCGGGCGGCGCGTTCCTGGTCAACCGCCGTTGGCCGCTGCCGGATCTGGTACGCCGCCGGACCCGCCCCTGACGTCCGGGACGTCCGGCACGCCCTGGAGCTCGTCCTCCTTGCTCTGCGTCGCCGTCCAGGAGGCGCAGAACAGCACCAGCTTCGAGGTGAAGTTGATCCACAGCAGCAGCGCGACGGGCACGCCGAACGCGCCGTACATGCTCTTCGCGGCCACGCCCTGCAAGTAGCCGCTGAGCAGCAGTTTCAGCAGTTCGAAGCCGACCGCGCCGGTCAGCGCCGCCACGAACAGGCGGTGGCGCGTGGGCTCGACGCCGGGCAGCAGCGTCAGGACGTAGAGCAGCAGCAGGAAGTCGGCGAGCACGGCGATCAGGAACGCGGCGATGTGCAGCAGGACGCCGCTCCAGCCGCCCTCGTCGATGCCCAGGTGCCGGGTGACCCAGCCGATCATCGCGGAGGCGACGGTGGAGGCGGCGATGGTGACGAGGAGCGCGCCGCCGAGGCCGATCAGGACGCCCGCGTCCTTGGCGTAGCGAAGGACCGGGTTCTCCTCCTCGTCGGGCAGCTCCCACACCCCGCGCAGGCACTCGCGCATCGAGCCGGCCCAGCTGACACCGGTGAAGAACAGCAGCGCGCCCGCGATGAGGCCGATGGCGCCGGCGTTGTCCACCAGGCCGGCGATGTCCAGCTGGTCGGAGATGCCAGGCACCTGCTCGGCGAGCTTGTCCTGGAGCTTGTTCTGCTGCTCCGTGCTGAGCGTGCCGGCGGCGATCGTGGCGGACACCGTCAGCAGCGGGAACAGCGCCACGAAACTCGTGAAGGTCATCGCGGCGGCCAGCCGCGTCCACTTGACGCGGTCCAGCCGCTCGTACGACCGCCACGCGTGGGTGATCATCAGCCGCTCCGCCCACGGCCCGATGACCGGGAGCCTTTTCAGCCAGTCCATGATCCGACTCTGCCCTCCGCCCTGAAGACCCATGTACGGGTACCCCAGAACCGCAGAATCGTGGCCAGCGCCATGCCGATGACCGCGCCGGAGAGGGTGTCGGCGCGCTGGGAGGTGAGTCCGAGGCCGTAGTGGCTGACGGTGAGGCAGAGCAGTTGGACGGCGGCGCCGGCGAGGTTCACCGCGCAGAAGGCGGCGTACGGGCGCAGGCCGCTGATCCGCCTGTCCCGGTAGGTGCCGAGGGCGTTGCCCGCGTAGGCGACCGAGCAGGCCGCGACGAAGGACAGCGCCTTGGCGGTGAGCGGACCGAGTCCGGCGGGGCCGCGCAGACAGGTGAACACGGCCAGGTCGACGGCGTAGGCGAGCAGACCGACGGCGGCGAACCCCAGGAGCTCCCGGCGGCCGGGGGCCGTGGGGCCCGACCACGCGCGCGTGGTCACCAATTGGCCACCGCCAGGCCGTACATCGCCACCCACACCAGGCCGATGAGGGCGAGCGCCCGGTCGCGCAGGACGACGTCCTCCGGTTCGCCGGCCGTGCCCCGGTCGGCGAAGACGGCGTACCGGAGGATCGCGAGGATGAAGGCGACCATGGACAGCTGCCGCCAGGGCAGCACGCTGGTGTGCGGGACGCCGCCCTCCTCCATGGCCCACAGGCAGTAGCCGAGGACGGCGGCACCGGCCGCGAGCTGCCAGACGAAGCGGAGGTAGCCGGTGGTGTACTCGGTGAGCAACGCGCGGGTGGCGCCCGCCTTTCCGGCCATCTGCACGGCTTCGGAGTAGCGCTTGGCCGCCACCATGAACAGCGCGCCGAAGCCGGTCGTGATCAGGAACCAGCGCGACAGCGGGATGCCTAGGGCCACCCCGCCGATCATCGCCCGCATGAGGAAGCCGGTCGTGACGACGGCGAGGTCGACGACGAGGACGTGCTTGAGGCTGACGCAGTAGGCCAGTTGCATGCCGAGGTAGGCGGTCAGCAGGGCGGCGACGGCCGGGGAGCAGAGCCAGGCCGCGGCGGCGGGCGCGAACAGGCCGAGGCAGCCGCCGACGGCGTAGGCGAGCGGCACCGGGACCTGTCCGGCGGCGACCGGGCGGTGCCGCTTGGTGGGGTGGGCGCGGTCGGCCTCGGCGTCGCGGGCGTCGTTGACGAGGTAGACGGCGGCGGCGCAGGCGGTGAAGAGGACGAAGACGAGGGCGAGTTGCAGCAGAGCGTGCCGGGAGAAGAGCTCGCCGGCGGCCGCCGGGGCGGCGACCACGAGGACGTTCTTCACCCACTGCCGGGGCCGCGCGGTCCGCAGGAGACCGGCCAGGAGACCGCCCTTGCTCGGTGGCGCGGACGGCTCGCCGTGGGTGCGCTGCCGCAGGATGGCCGTCTCAGCCATGGTGGGCCCCTCCCCTCATCCAGCGGGCGCCGAGCCGGGCCGTGAGCGCGCCGAGGGCCGCGCCCGCCGCGACGTCCGAGGGGTAGTGGACGCCGGCCACCAGCCGTGAGACGCACACGGCGGCGGCGAGCGGCGGGACGGTGCGCGCTCCCAGGGCGCCGAAGGCGACGGCGGCGGCAGCGGCGGAGGTGGCGTGCGAGCTGGGGAAGGAGTGCCGGCCGGCGGTGCGCACCAGGGGCTCGACGTGCGCGGGGCGTGGGCGGCGCACGACCCGCTTCACCCCGATGCTGACGAGGTGCGCCCCCGCGGTGAGTGCCGTACCGCGCAGCCAGGCGCCGCGTCTTTGGCCGTCGGCGGCTGCTCCGGCGACTCCCGCCGCCAGCCAGAGCGCCGCGTGTTCCCCCGCCCAGGACAGGGCGCGTGCGGCGCCTGCGACGCGTGGGTCGGTGCCGCACGCCCTGAGCGCCGAAACGATCCGGTGATCCATGTCGTGCAGGTCGTCGAGGTCGTCCATGTGGACTCACTGTTCACGCCCACCTGGCCTGAAGTCCGGCAATATTGAGCGACATCCCATTAATCACCCGTTTCGGGGAGGGACGCCATGTTCTCGAACTAATAGCTCACACAGGGGCGATACGGTCACGGGCATGTCTGCCGACACCGATTCCGGCCCGGACGTCATGGGCCTGGACCGCACCACCGTCACCGGCTGGGGCCGCACCGCTCCCACCGCCGCCCGGCTGATCCGCCCGCGGACGTACGAGGAGGCCGCGGCGGCCGTCCGCGACTGCGGGGCCCGCGGCGGGATCCCCCGGGGCCTGGGGCGGGCGTACGGGGACGCGGCGCAGAACGCGGGCGGGTCCGTGCTCGACATGACGGGCCTGGACCGCGTCCACGCGATCGACGCCGACGGCGGCACCGTACTGTGCGACGCGGGCGTCTCCCTGCACCGGCTGATGGAGGTGCTGCTGCCGCTCGGCTGGTTCGTGCCGGTCACCCCCGGCACCCGCTACGTCACCGTCGGCGGGGCGATCGGCGCCGACATCCACGGCAAGAACCACCACGTCTCGGGCTCCTTCGCGCGGCACGTGCTCGCCCTCGAACTGCTCACCGCCGACGGCGAGATCCACACGGTGATCCCCGGCACGCCGCTCTTCGAAGCGACCGCCGGCGGCATGGGCCTGACCGGGGTGATCCTCACCGCGACGATCCGGCTCCAGCCGGTCGAGTCCTCGCTGGTGTCGGTCGACACCGAACGGGCGGGGGACCTGGACGACCTGATGGCCCGGCTGGCGGCCACCGACCACCGCTACCGCTACTCGGTCGCCTGGATCGACCTGCTGGCCCGGGGCGCCGCCACCGGCCGCGCGGTCCTCACCCGCGGCGACCACGCGCCCCTTGACGCGCTCCCGGCACGGCTGCGCCGGAATCCGCTCGCCTTCCGCACCGCGCGCCTCCCCTCCGCCCCCGGCGTCCTGCCCGAGGGCCTGCTCACCCGGACGACCGTGGGCCTGTTCAACGAGCTCTGGTACCGCAAGGCCCCCCGCGCGCGGACCGGCCAACTCCAGCGGATCTCCGCCTTCTTCCACCCCCTGGACGGCGTGCCGCACTGGAACCGCGTCTACGGGCGGGGCGGCTTCGTTCAGTACCAGTTCGTCGTCGGCTACGGCCAGGAGGACGCCCTGCGCCGCATCGTGCGCCGGATCTCCGAACGCCGCTGCCCGTCCTTCCTGGCCGTCCTCAAGCGCTTCGGGGAGTCCGACCCGGGGTGGCTGTCCTTCCCGGTGCCCGGCTGGACGCTGGCGCTGGACATCCCGGCGGGCCTGCCCGGCCTGGGTGCCTTCCTCGACGAACTCGACGAGGAGGTCGCCACCGCCGGCGGACGCGTCTACCTCGCCAAGGACGCCCGGCTGCGCCCGGAACTGCTCGCGGCCATGTACCCGCGCCTGGACGACTTCCGCGCCCTGCGCGCCGAGCTGGACCCGCACGGGGTATTCGTGTCCGACCTGGCCCGCCGCCTCCATCTCTGAGCGATCCCTAGGAGCTGTCATGAAGGACGCCTTCGGTCTCCCCCAGTCCCTGCTCGTCCTCGGCGGTACGTCCGAGATCGCGCTGGCCACCGCCCGCCGGCTGATCGCCCGCCGCACCCGCACGGTCTGGCTGGCCGGCCGCCCGTCACCCGCCCTCGAGGAGGCCGCCGGGCAGTTGCGCGGGCTGGGGGCGGACGTGCACACCGTCGCCTTCGACGCGCTCGACCCCACCTCCCACGAGGCCGTGCTCGGCAAGATCTTCGCCGAGGGCGACATCGACATGGTGTTGCTCGCCTTCGGCCTCCTCGGCGACCAGGCCCGCGACGAACGCGACCCGGAGGCGGCGGTGCGGGTCGCGCAGACCAACTACACCGGCGCGGTCTCGGCGGGCCTGGTGTGCGCCCGCTCGCTCCAGTCCCAGGGGCACGGCTCGCTGGTCGTGATGTCCTCCGTCGCGGGCGAGCGGGCCCGCCGCGCCAACTTCATCTACGGCTCCAGCAAGGCCGGCCTCGACGCCTTCGCGCAGGGCCTGGGCGACGCGCTGCACGGCACGGGCGTGCACGTCATGGTCGTCCGCCCCGGCTTCGTGCGGACCCGGATGACCGCCGGACTGCCCGAGGCGCCGCTGGCGACCACGCCCGAGGCGGTGGCGACGGCCGTCGAGCTGGGGCTGCGGCGTCGCTCGGAGACGGTGTGGGTGCCGGGCGCGCTGCGCGTGGTGATGGCGGCGCTGCGGCACCTGCCGCGCGGGGTGTTCCGGCGGCTGCCCGTCTGATCCGCGAGCGGATCAGCGGGTGGGGACCGAGCCGCGCTCCACGCGGCCGGTCTGCGGGGGGACCACCGAGCCGCCGAAGGGGAACTCGCGCAGCTTGCGCCAGACGCCGTCGGCGCCCTGCTCGTAGAGGGCGAAGCCGGTGCACGGCCACTCGGCCTCGTAGCCGGCGAGTTCCTCGAAGGCGCGGTCCATCGCCGCTTCCTCGATGCCGTGCGCCACGGTGACGTGGGGGTGGTACGGGAACTGCAGTTCGCGTGCGGCCGGCCCGGCGGGGTCGCGGACCTGCTCCTGGAGGCGGGTGCAGGCCTCCGCGCCCGAGACGACCCGGACGAAGACGACCGGGGACAGGGGCCGGAACGTGCCGGTCCCCGACAGCCGCATCGGGAACGGCCGGCCGGCCGCGGCGACCTCGGCCAGATGCGCTTCGACGGCCGGCAGGGCGGACTCGTCGACCTCCGTCGGCGGCAGCAGGGTGACGTGCGTGGGGATGCCGTGAGCCGCGGCGTCGCCGAAGCCCGCGCGCAGCTGCTGGAGCTCGCTGCCGTGAGGCTCCGGGACCGCGATCGAGACACCGATCGTTACGGTCCCCACGTCGTCTCCTGTCGTTAAGTTTGCGGGTCGCTGATACGACCACCCGGTTATCGACTGTACGGCCACGACCCGGTTCCAGGCAGGCGCAACGGAAGTGATGTACAGCGCTGTGCGGCGGTACGGCCGTGCGCGGGAGCGGGTTCAGTGCTTGGCGGGCAGGAAGCCGACCTTGTCGTACGCCTGGGCGAGGGTCTCCGCGGCGACGGCGCGGGCCTTCTCGGCGCCCTTGGCCAGGATCGAGTCGAGCGTCTCCGGGTCGTCCAGGTACTGCTGGGTGCGCTCCCGGAACGGCGTGACGAAGTCGACCATGATCTCGGCGAGGTCCGTCTTGAGCGCGCCGTACATCTTGCCGGTGTACTTCTCCTCCAGCTCGCCGACGGTCTCGCCGGTGAGGGTCGAGTAGATCGTGAGGAGGTTGCTGATGCCCGGCTTGTTCTCGGCGTCGTAGCGGATCACCGTGTCGGTGTCCGTGACGGCGCTCTTGACCTTCTTCGCGGTGGCCTTCGGCTCGTCGAGGAGGTTGATGAGGCCCTTCGGCGTGGACGCCGACTTGCTCATCTTGATCGACGGGTCCTGAAGGTCGTAGATCTTCGCCGTCTCCCGGAGGATGTACGGCTTCGGGACGGTGAAGATCTGGCCGAAACGGCCGTTGAAGCGCTCGGCGAGGTCACGGGTGAGCTCGACGTGCTGGCGCTGGTCCTCGCCGACCGGGACCTCGTGCGCCTGGTAGAGCAGGATGTCCGCGACCTGGAGGATCGGGTACGTGAACAGGCCGACGGAGGCGCGCTCGGCGCCCTGCTTGGCGGCCTTGTCCTTGAACTGGGTCATCCGGCTCGCCTCGCCGAAGCCGGTGAGGCAGTTCATGACCCAGGCGAGCTGCGCGTGCTCGGGGACGTGGCTCTGGACGAAGAGCGTGCAGCGGTCCGGGTCCAGCCCCGCCGCGAGCAGCTGGGCGGCGGCCAGGCGCGTGTTCGCACGCAGGTCCTTCGGGTCCTGCGGGATGGTGATCGCGTGCAGGTCGACGACCATGTAGAACGCGTCGTGGGTCTCCTGGAGGGCCACCCACTGGCGGACGGCGCCGAGGTAGTTGCCGAGGTGGAACGAGCCTGCGGTGGGCTGGATTCCGGAGAGCACGCGGGGTCGGTCAGAGGCCATGTTGCCCATTGTCTCAGAGGGCCGTGGGTGCTTTCGGCGGGTGGGGAACCGCGGACCGGTGGGCACCGTTCGCGCAGTTCCCCCGCGCCCCTTACGGGGCGCTTCAGCCGAGGTCGATCTCCGGGTACAGGGGGAAGGCCGCCACCAGGTCCGTCGCGCGGTGGCTGATCTCGTCGGCGATCTTCGCGTCGAGGACGTGGGCCGCCTTGGAGGGGGCGCCCGACTTGGTCGTGCCCGGCTCCGTGGTGGTGAGGACGCGGTCGATCAGGCCGGCGACCTCGTCCATCTCCGCCGTGCCGAGGCCGCGGGTGGTCAGGGCCGGGGTGCCGATGCGGATGCCGGAGGTGTACCAGGCGCCGTTCGGGTCGGCGGGGATCGCGTTGCGGTTGGTGACGATGCCCGACTCCAGCAGCGCGGCCTCGGCCTGGCGGCCGGTGATGCCGTAGGAGGAGGCGACGTCGATCAGGTTCAGGTGGTTGTCCGTGCCGCCCGTCACCAGGGTCGCGCCGCGGCGCATCAGGCCCTCGGCGAGGGCGCGGGAGTTGTCGACGATGCGCTGGGCGTAGTCGCGGAAGGACTCCTGGCGGGCCTCCGCGAAGGCGACGGCCTTGGCGGCCATGACGTGCGGGAGCGGGCCGCCGAGGACCATCGGGCAGCCGCGGTCGACCTGGTCCTTGAGCGAGTCGTCGCACAGGACCATGCCGCCGCGGGGGCCGCGCAGCGACTTGTGGGTGGTCGTCGTCACGATCTGGGCGTGCGGGACCGGGTCGAAGTCGCCGGTGAGGACCTTGCCCGCGACCAGGCCGGCGAAGTGCGCCATGTCGACCATGAGGGTCGCGCCGACCTCGTCGGCGATCTCCCGCATGATCCGGAAGTTCACCAGGCGGGGGTAGGCCGAGTAGCCCGCGACGATGATCAGCGGCTTGAACTCGCGGGCCGAGGTGCGCAGGGCCTCGTAGTCGATGAGGCCGGTGGCCGGGTCCGTACCGTAGGAGCGCTGGTCGAACATCTTGCCGGAGATGTTCGGGCGGAAGCCGTGGGTGAGGTGGCCGCCGGCGTCCAGGGACATGCCGAGCATGCGCTGGTTGCCGAAGGCGCGGCGCAGCTCCGCCCAGTCGGCCTCGGAGAGGTCGTTGACCTGGCGGGCGCCGGCCTTCTCCAGGGCCGGGACCTCGACGCGCTGGGCGAGGACCGACCAGAAGGCGACGAGGTTGGCGTCGATGCCGGAGTGCGGCTGGACGTAGGCGTGGCGGGCGCCGAAGAGTTCCTTGGCATGCTCGGCGGCGAGGGACTCGACGGTGTCGACGTTGCGGCAGCCGGCGTAGAAGCGGCGGCCGATGGTGCCCTCGGCGTACTTGTCGCTGAACCAGTTGCCCATCGCCAGCAGCGTGGCCGGGGAGGCGTAGTTCTCCGAGGCGATCAGCTTGAGCATCTCGCGCTGGTCGGCGACCTCCTGGCCGATGGCGTCGGCTACGCGCGGCTCGACGGCGCGGATGACGTCGAGGGCGGCGCGGTAGGCGGTGGAAGCGGTGGAGAGGGGCTCGGCTGGCATGTGGGACCTCCGGACGTTGCGTTCAGCGTTCACGGTACGGCCCAGGCGCACGGCTCTCTCTGCTCGGGCCGCTCCCCGATGGTTTGTCCCATCCCAGCGCGCCAGTCACGGCCCGTGGATCAGGGTACCGGGTGAGGGGGCGGGGGAGCATCTGCGGGGCGCTCTTCGCTGCCGGGTGCGGGTGCTTTGTGGCTGATCGCGCCCACGCGGCGGAGCCGCATATGTCACAGCCCCGCGCCCCTGAGGTACGTCCGCCTGAGCCCCGTCTACAAGATCACATGGGGCAGGAATCGTGCGTATTCGTCCGTGACCAAACCGGAGGACTCGCGGATGCCCAGGCCCGCCGACTCGTTTTCGACCACCCACGCGCCCAGGACCACTCGGTTGCCGTCGAAGTCGGGGAGCGGGGCCAGTTGCTGGTAGCAGCACGGTTCGTCGCGGAGGGTGGGGGTGGACCCGGGCTCGTGGATCGTGACGCCCGCGCCCTCTCGGCCCAGCAGGGGCTTGGCCGCCCAGCCCTTCGCGGGCAGGTCCCTGGGGCCGTCCAGGTAGGCCGGGAGGAGGTTGGGATGGCCGGGGTACAGCTCCCAGAGGACGGCCAGGAGCGCCTTGTTGCTGAGGAGCATCTTCCAGGCCGGCTCGATCCAGAGGGTCGTGCCCGTGCCTCCGCCGTTGTCGAGGGTGTCCAGGACGTGGTCGGCGAAGCGGTCGGTGGTGAGCCACTCCCAGGGGTAGAGCTTGAAGATGCTGCGGATGAAGTGGAGGCGGTTGTCGACGAAGCGCCCGGAGAGCCGGTCCCAGCCGATCTCCTCCATGGAGATCCAGTCGGTGGCCAGGCCCGCCTGCTCGGCCGTTTCCTTGAGGTAGGCGACCGTCATCATGTCCTCGCCGAGTTCGTCGGCGGAGGAGTACGCGAAGTACAGCGGGCTGCCCGGCGGGAGGAGGGCGGCCTGTTTCCGCCAGGCGTCGATCAGGCGTTCGTGGAGGGAGTTCCACTGGTCGGCGCCGGGGAAGCGGTCCTCCATCCAGAACCACTGGGGGGACGCGGCCTCCACCAGTGAGGTGGGGGTGTCGGCGTTGTACTCCAGGAGCTTGGCCGGGCCGGTGCCGTCGTAGCGGAGGTCGAAACGGCCGTAGACGGAGGGGAGTTCGGCGCGCCGGTGCCAGGACTCGGCGACCGTCCGGGCCAGGCGCGGGTCGGTGATGCCCAGGTCCGCGAAACGGTCCTCCGTGACGATGTGGTCGGCCGCCGCCAGGCACATGCGGTGGAGTTCCTCGACGACCTCCTCCAGGGCCTCGATCTCCGGGAGGGTGAAGACGTAGTAGGCGCTTTCGTCCCAGTAGGGGCGCAGGGAGTCGTCGGGGTAGCGGGTGAGGGGATAGATCAGGCCCTGTTCCTCGACGGTCTGCTGCCAGCCGGGGCGGGGGGTGATGGTGTGGCGTTCCATGCGTACGCCCCCGGTCAGCCGCCGCCGCTGCCGGAGCCCGAGCAGCCGAAGCCGCCCCGGTCGACGGCCTCGCTGCGGCTGAAGGTGCCGTTGTCGGCGTAGCGGCCGCTGACGTCGGCGTCGTAGTACCAGTCGGCGTTCGAGGTGGTGGTCCCGCCGGTCTTCTTGCGGCTCTTGCCGGAGGAGGACGAGGAGCCGGACTTGCAGTTCTTGTCGGCGACGATCTTGTAGCCGTTGATGTAGTCGTAGCTGTCCCGGTCCACGCAGCGGCGGTCCGGCTCGGAGCCGCACGCGGACAGGGCAGCCGCCAGGACCCCCATGCCGCCCAGCACCACCGTGCTCGAGCGCAGTCGCCGCCGTGTTTCAGCCATGCGTGTGTCTCCCCGTGTCCCCGTCGTGTACCGCGTATCCCTGTCATGTACTGCCGAGCGGTCAGCCTAGAGACCGGCGTGAGCGGGCGCGCACGGCCCCCTGGCTCACACGCCCTCCCCACTGTCGTTTTGTGATTTTTGGAAGCGTGTGGGCCCTTGGTTCGGCGGTCTGCTTCGGCGCGGCGACGGTGTCGCGCTGCGGTCGTTTGCCGATCTACGCCGTGGGGGCGGCGCCGGCCGTGTGACTCGGGGACCGTCCGCGGCCCAGACGCCGGTCGAACAGGAGCAGAGGCCGGAGGCCGAGGGGTTTCCACCTGCTGAACAGCTTCACGTTCCGGACGATCGGAAAATTGTTTGTTGAATCTTGAACGCGGGTTAACCGCTTTCCGTATGGGATGGCGTGACCAGCAATCCCGTCACGGTCACCGTGGCCTATCGCGTGACGCCGGGCCGTGCGGCCGACTTCCACTCCTGGGGGTGGGCCATGCTGGGCGCGACCGCGCGGCAACCGGGGTTTCTGGGGGGTGGGGTACTTGTCGACGGAGGGGCGGAGTGGCATGTCGTCTATCGCTTCGCCAGCGAGGGTTCGGCCCTGGCCTGGGAGAAATCTTCCTCCCGGGCCCAGTGGGACGCCCGGCTGGAAGGGCTCGCCCAGGAGGCGGCGCGCAGGCGGGTGCGGGGAGCCCGGGCCTGGTTCGAGGCGCAGACTCTGACTCCCGCGCCACCAGCGCCGCCATCGAAATGGAAACTGTGGTTCGTGAATATGAGCGCGGTTTTCCCGCCAGTGCTCCTGTTCAATCTGACGGTGCTTCCCTATCTCGGTGACCTCAATGCACTGTTCCGCACGTTGTTGTTATGCCTGTGCGTGACGGCCCTTGTCACCTGGATTCTCATGCCGCGGCTCCAGCGTTTCTTCAGGAAATGGCTGTACCCGTCGCTCCAGGCGCTCCGCGGTCGGCACAAACGCCGGGCCATGTAGGCCCGCGAACGAACAGAGGGAGGTGGGCGGGTGAAGACCCTGCTCATCGACAATTACGACTCGTACACGTACAACCTGTTCCAGCTGATCGCCGAGGTCAACGGCGAGGAGCCGGTGGTCGTCCGCAACGACGCCGCCGCCGACGGGGTGCCGGATCTCCGGGAGTTCGACAACCTGGTGGTGTCCCCGGGGCCCGGACACCCGGCGGACTCGCGTGACTTCGGCATCGCGGCCAGGCTGGTCGCGACCTCCCCGGTTCCCGTGCTCGGCGTGTGTCTCGGCCATCAGGGGATCGCGCTCGGGGAGCGAGGGGTGGTGGGGCCCGCTCCGGAGCCGCGGCACGGGCATCTCTCCACGATCCGGCATGACGAGCGTGATCTGTTCCAGGGCCTGCCGCAGAACTTCACCGCGGTCCGCTACCACTCGCTGTCCGTGCGCGAACCGCTGCCGGAGATGCTGGAGGCCACGGCCTGGGCGGAGGACGGCGTCCTGATGGGCCTGCGGCACCGGACGCGGCCGCTGTGGGGCGTGCAGTTCCACCCGGAGTCCGTCCTCACGGAGTTCGGCCACCGCATGCTCGTGAACTTCCGCAACCTGACCGCGAAGCGGGCCGGCAAGCTGCGCACGAAGAACACGGCGGTGCCGTCCCCGGAGGCGGTCCGACGCCGGGTGGCGGTACCGGAGTGGGAGGCGGGGGTGTCGCTGTCGCTGTCGCTGTCACCGGCAGCGGACCGTCGGCCTGCGGCTGCGGCTGCGGCTGCGGCCGCGGTCCCGGTGGCGGGGGTGGCCGCGTCCGACGCCGGGGGCGGGGAGTCGGGCGGGGGCGCGCCGTCCGGAGGGGCCATGTCACCCTCCGGGGCCGGTCCGTCCGCGGGGGCTGGGACACCCGTCCCCTCCGGCGCCGGCGCCCCTCCCGCCGCCACCATCCCCCGGCCCCGCCGGCCTCATCGGGTCGGGTATCGGCTGCACAGTCGGCGGATCGCCGGGGCCGTGGACGCCGAGGCGGCGTTCGGGCGGATGTACGCCGGGGCCCGGCGGGCGTTCTGGCTGGACAGTTCGCTCGTGGAGCCGGGGCGGTCGCGGTTCTCGTTCTTCGGGGACGGCAGCGGGCCGCTCGCCGAGTTCGTGCGGTACGACGTCGAAACCGGGCGCTGTGAGATCGAGCGGGCGGGGCGGCCGGTGAGGAAGGTCGCGGCCAGTGTCTTCGACTACCTCAAGCGGCAGTTGAGCAGCCGCCGCGTGGACGCGACCGGGCTGCCGTTCGACTTCACCGGAGGGTACGTCGGCTACTTCGGCTACGAGGTGAAGGCGGACTGCGGGTCGCCCAACCGGCACCGCTCCCCCGTCCCGGACGCCGCCTGGCTGTTCGCCGACCGGGTGATCGCGGTGGACCACCAGGAGGGCTTCACGTACGCCGTCTGCCTCGCGGAGGACACCCCACAGGCCGCGCGGGAGGCCGCCGACTGGCTGGAGAGCGCCCTGGCCGACCTCACGTGCGTGGCGACGCAGCGGCCGCCCCTGCCCGTGGCGCCCACCCCGGCGGACCCCGGCGCCGCCGAGCCGTGGCTGGTGCGCGACCGGGCGACGTATCTCGCGGACATCGAGGCGTGCCAGCGGGAGTTGCGGGCGGGCACCAGTTACGAGGTCTGCCTGACCAACGCCGCCCGGTTGCCCGCTCCGCCCGACGCGCTGGAGTTCTACCGGACGCTGCGCCGCGACGACCCGGCCCCGTACGCGGCGTTCCTGAGGTTCGGGGAACTGGAGGTGGCCGGGTCCTCGCCCGAGCGGTTCCTGCGGATCGGGCGGGACGGCACCGCCGAGGCCAAGCCGATCAAGGGGACCGCGCCGAGGGGCGAGGGGCCCGAGGAGGACGCCCGGCTGCGGGACGCGCTGGCGACGGACGCCAAGACCAGGGCCGAGAACCTGATGATCGTCGATCTGCTCCGCAACGACCTGGGCCGGGTCTGCCGGACGGGCTCGGTGCGGGTCTCCAAGCTCATGGCCACGGAGACGTACGCCACCGTGCACCAGCTCGTCTCGACCGTGCAGGGCAGGCTGCGGGCGGACACGGACGCGGTGGACTGTGTCCGGGCCTGTTTCCCCGGCGGTTCGATGACCGGCGCGCCGAAGCTGCGCACGCTGGAGATCATCGACTCGCTGGAGTCCGAGGCCCGGGGCGTGTACTCGGGGGCCCTCGGTTACTTCGGATGCGGCGGCGGCGCGGACCTCGGCATCGTCATCCGTACGGCCGTGTTCGCCGACGGCCAGATGCACCTGGGCGCGGGCGGGGCGATCGTCCTCGGCTCCGATCCGGACGCGGAGTACGACGAGATGCTGCTGAAGACCGCGGCCCCGATGCGGGCCCTGCACCGGCACACGGCCGACCGGAACCGGCGACAGGCCCCGCCGGGAGACCGGGCCGGGGCCGCCGAGGAGGCACGGCGATGACCAGTCCGCAAGCCCTGCTGCTCCCCGCCGAGGCCGAGGCGCCCGGGAACCTCGCGGCCCAGCTCGCGGAACGCGCCGAGCGGCGCGGGTGGGGCGGGCGGACCGCCTTCCACCAGGGGCACCGGGCCTGGACCCACGGCGAGGTGCACGACCTCGCGGCCCGGGCCGCCACCGTGCTCGCCGGACACGGGGTACGCCCCGGGGACCGTGTGCTGCTGGCGCTGCCCGACTCCCTCGCCTGGGTGACGGCCTTCCTCGCCACCGCCCGTCTCGGCGCCGTCGCGGCCCTGGTCAACCCGGAACTCCCCGCGGCCGACCACGCGTTCCTGGCCGAGGACACCGGGGCCGCGCTCTGCGTGACGGGTCCGGGCCTGGAGGAGCGGTTCGCCGGACGGGCCCGTCTGGGCGCCGACCAGCTGATGGCGCTCGCCCCCGCCGCCGAGCCCGCGCCCGCCCACCAGGCCGACGCGCACACCCCGCTCTACGTCCAGTACACCTCCGGCACCACGGGCCGCCCCAAGGGCGTCGTGCACACGCACGGCGATCCGCGGACGTACCACGACCTCGTCGGCCGGCGGGTGCTGCGGATCACCGCGGACGACGTCACCCTGTCGGTGTCGAAGCTGTTCTTCGCCTACGGCTTCGGCAACGCCTTCGTCTTCCCGCTGTTCTCCGGCTCGTCCGCGGTGCTGGTGGACCGGCGCCCCACCCCGGCGACGATCGACGAACTCGTCGCCCGGCACCGGGTGACGCTGCTGTATTCCGTGCCGTCCGCGTACGCCGCGCTGGTGGCCGAGCGGGGCCACGGGCACGAGGGCTGTTTCGCCTCGGTACGGGCCGCGGTGTCGGCCGGGGAGGGACTGCCGGAGGGGCTCGCCCAGCAGGTGACCGCGCTGCTCGGCGCGCCCGTGCTGGAGCAGATCGGCTCCACGGAGGCGGGTCACGCGTTCTGCGCCAACGGCTTCGCCCACAACCACCCGGGGACCGTCGGCCGTCCCGTGCCCGGCTTCGAGGTGGAGCTGCGGGACCGGGACGGCCACCCGGTGCCGGACGGCGAGGAGGGCGAGATGTGGGTGCGCGGGCCGACGGTGACGCCCGGCTATCTGAACCGGCCCGAGGAGACCGCCCAGGCCCTGGTCGGCGGCTGGCTGGCCACCCGCGACCGGGCGCGCCGCGAACCGGACGGCTCCTTCCGGCATCTGGGCCGGGCCGACGACATGGAGATGGTCGGCGGCATCACCGTCTCCCCGCTGGAGGTGGAGGCCGTGCTGCGCGGCCATCCGGCGGTGCGGGAGGTGGCGGTCGCGGCTGTGCCCGACGGGCGGGGCGCGAGCCGGCTGCGGGCCTTCGTGGTTCCCGCGTCACCGGTGCGGAACGGCCTGGCGGACGAGCTCCTCGGCCTGGCGCGGGAGAGTCTCGCCGCGTTCAAGGTCCCCCGCAGCGTCAGCTTCGTCCCGTCGCTGCCGCGCACCCCGACCGGGAAGCTGCGCCGCCATCAGGTGCGACGGGGAGCCTGGTGAAACCCGCAGAGAGCCTGGTCAACCCCGCGGAGGGGCGCCCGGTGAACCCCGCAGAGAGGAACGACCGCATGCGAGCACCCCTGTTCACCGACCGCGGCTTCTATCTGGGACCGGTCTTCCGGCGTGCGGCCGACCGGCACGGGGCCGTCTTCGTCACCCTGGACCGGCCGCTGGACGTCGCCCCCGCCCTCGGGGTCGACCTGAGCTACACCGTGCTGGCCGACCTGGTCGAGGACCTGTCCGGGCGGCTGTGGGAGGCCGGGGTGCGGCCCTCGGAGCAGGTCGTGGTGCACAAGGCGGACAACGTCGACATCATGCTGCTGACCTGCGCCGTCTCCCGTATCGGAGCGGTGCCGGTGCTGCTGTCGCCCGCGCTGGCCCCGGCGGTGGCCGGGCAGCTCCTCCAGCGGCTGCGCCGGCCCTGGCTGATCACCGACAGCGCCACCCTGGACGGCCTGAAGGAGCTCGCCCTGTCCGGGCTCGTGCGGCGGACGCTCTGCGTGGACGACGCGGCCGGGGCGGAGCCCCTGGCGAAGTACGCCGGCGCCGAGCCTCCCCCGCCGGTCCGGCTGCATCCCCGTGAACCCGCCCTGATCACCCACAGTTCGGGCACCACCGGCGTGCCCAAACTGGCCGTGCACTGCGCGCACACCATGTGGAACCGGCTCGTGCCACAGCAGGCGATGGGCTGGCCCACCCGGGGCGAGCCGGCGGCGCTGCACATGTCGTTCGTGCACTCGCGCTTCTACCATCTGCTCGGCGTCCTGCTGCACTTCGGCAGCCCGCTGGTGCTGATCACCGACCCGGATCCGGCCGCGGTGGGCCCGCTGCTGGTCCGGCACCGGCCCGGCATCGTGGAGACGCACCCCAACACGTTCGTGCTGTGGGAGGAACTGGCCGACGCGCCCGGTGCCCCGCTGTCCCGGGTGCGGGCGTACGGCTCCACGTTCGACGCGATCCATCCGCGCACCGTCCAGCGGCTGCTGGGCGCCTCGCGGCGCCGTACGCCCTGGCTGGTCCAGCTGTACGGGCAGAGCGAGACGGGCCCGGTGGCGTTCCAGGTGGTGACGCGGCGCAGCGCGGCCCGCGCGGACGGGCGCCGGGTCGGGTTCGGGATACCCGGCTTCACCCGGGTCCGGGTCACCGACGCCGGGGGCGGACGGGTCCCGCCCGGCACCCCGGGCCGGATCGAGGCCCGCACCCGGGGCCGGATCCTCACCTACCTCGGCATGCCGGAGCGCTACGACCGTCAGCTCGCCGACGGCTGGTGGGAGATGGGCGACATGGGCTACCGGGGCCGTCTGGGCGCGCTGTACCTGATCGACCGGGAAGTCGATCAGATCGACGCCGTGCACAGCAATCTGGAGGTCGAGGACGCGCTGATGTCCCGGCTGGAGGAGCTGCGCGAGGTCGTCATCGTGCCGGGTGCGGACCGGGAGCCGGTGCCGGTGGTGTGCGTGCGCGGCGAGCGGCCCCTCGACCCGGAGCGCTGGCGGCGGGCCACGGCGGGGCTGCCGGCGATGGCCGAGCCGCGGCAGTGGCGGTTCGAGGACCTGCCGATGACCGCGACATGGAAGGTGAAGCGGGTGGAGATCACCCGGATGCTCACCGAAGGGGTCCGGGCATGACCCCGGTCCTGGTCGTGGGCGCCGGTCCCGTGGGCCTGTCGGCGGCTCTGGCGGTGCGGGCGCACGGCCTGCCGGCCGTCCTGCTGGAGGCGGAGCCGGAGGACCGGGAACGGCCGGGCAGCCGGGCGTTGTTCGTGCACCGGGAGACCCTCGGCCTGCTGGACGCGATGCGGCCCGGCCTCGCGGCCGAGATCACCTCGTACGGGCGGACCTGGCACACCAGGCGCACCCTCTACCGGGGGCGTGAGGTGCACTCCCGGACGTTCCCGCCCCCGTCCGGCCCGCCGCCCTTCACCAGCCTGCGCCAGACGGACACCGAGCGGTTCCTGCGCGCGGCCTGCGCGGAGGCCGGGGTGGAGTTCGTGTGGGGCGCGCGCGTGACGGGTGTGCGCGCCGAAGGGACGGAGGTCCGGCTGACCGGTGAGGACGGGCGGGTGTGGTCCGGCGCGTTCGCGATCGCCGCCGACGGGGCCCGCTCCACGGTCCGGCGCGAGCTGGGCATCGCCCTGGAGGGCACGCACGGCGAGGGCTTCCACGTCGTCGTGGACATCGCCGACGTGCCGGGCGCGGAGCTGCCGCTGGAGCGGGTCTTCCACTACGAGCATCCCGGGGTGGGCGGGCGCAGTGTGATGCGGGTGCCGTTCACCGGGGGCTTCCAGGTCGACCTCCAGTGCCGGGACGACGACCGGCCGGAGGAGTTCGGCACCGAGGAGGCCGTACGGCGCTGGCTGCCCTCGGTCGTCGGGGACGGCTACGGCGAGCGGATCCTGTGGGTGTCGACGTACCGCTTCCTGCGCAAGGTGGCGGCCTCCTTCACCGATCCGCACCGGCGGGTGCTGCTGGCCGGAGAGGCGGCGCATCTCTTCCCGCCGTTCGGGGCACGCGGCATGAACAGCGGGATCGCGGACGCGGCGGCCGCCGCCGAGGCGATCGCCGCGGGGACCGGCGAGGCGGTCGCCTCCTTCGCCGAGGTGCGGCGGGCGGCGGCCCTGTTCAACAGTGCCGCCGCCGGTGCTGCCCTGGACCATCTGCGGCCGCGCCGCCGGATCGTCCGGGCCGGACAGCGGGCGGCGGCGGCCCTGGCGCCGGTGCTGCCATGGTGCGGGTCGTGGCTGGAGCACGCGCCGTACGGCCCCCGGCACGGAGCACCGGCCGTGGCCGGACGCAAGTACTGAGGAGGGTGTGGGTGACGACACCGGCGGTGGCGGAAGGCCTGTGGGCGTGGACGCCCGGCCGTGGCCTGGCCCCGGCCGCGGACCAGGCGGCCGCGCGGCGGCTGCTCGTCGCGGACTCGTGGCTGGTGAGCGAGGGCCGGGTGCGGGCCTATGACCGGCACCGGGAGCGGTTCGCGCGGGCCTGCGCCGACTGCGGCGGGCCACAGCCGCGCCGGCTTTCCGCGTTCTGGCAGGACGTCACCGCCGTACTGCCGCGCACGGGTGCGTGGTTCCCGCGGGTGGAACTCGCGGCGGGATCCCTGGAGTTGCGGCTGCTGCTGCGGCCCGCGCCGCCGCCCGGCACGGACGTGCGGCTGTGGGCGGCGGGCCAGTGCGATCCGCGGACCGTGCCCCGCCGTAAGGGCCCGGATCTGGACACCCTGGCCCGGGTGCGCCGCCGGGCCTGCGGCGAGGGCGCGGAGGAGGCGGTGCTGATCGCGCCGTCGGGCACGGTGCTGGAGTCGGCCACGGCCAGCGTGCTGTGGTGGGAGGACGACACCCTGTGCCTGCCGCCTCCCCGGCTGCCCGTCCTGCCGGGAGTGACGGCCGGGCTGGTCCAGGAGCGGGCGCTGCGGTCCGGGATCCGGATCGCGCACCGGGAGCGGACGGTGGCCGAGCTGGACGGCCGTGAGGTGTGGCTGGTGAACGCGCTGCACGGAATCCGGCCCGTGACGGACTGGGTCGGGCGGCCGATGCGGGCGCCTTTGGCGAAGCGGGCCGGGGAATGGCGGGATTGGCTGGACAGCTTGTCGGAGCCGCTGCCGTCCGACTGAATCGAGGAATTGGAAAAGGAAAACAGTGACGCCGGGCCGAATTCGACCCGGCGCCTTTTCCGCCGCCATCTTCCGCATTTCGTTCAGCTTTTCGGCACCATACGGGTCGCTATCGCGATCCGGTTGTAGGCGTTGATGACCGTGGCCGACCAGATGAGCGCCGCGATCTGGTTCTCGTCGAAGACCCCGGCCACCTCGGCGTACACCGCGTCCGGGACGTGGCCGTCGTGGACCAGCGTCACCGCCTCGGTCAACGCCAGTGCCGCACGCTCGCGTTCGGAGAAGAACGGCGTCTCCCGCCAGGCGTTCAGGGCGTAGACGCGCTGCTCGGTCTCGCCCTGGCCGCGGGCGTCCCTGGTGTGCATGTCGATGCAGAACGCGCACCCGTTGATCTGGGAGGCGCGGATCCTGACCAGTTCCAGCATTTCCGGTTCGAGTTTGGCGTCCTGAGCCGCGGAAACGGCGGCGGCATGCAGGGAGCCCATGGCGGCGGAGACGTCGGGCGTTATTTTCTTCAGGGCCACGCGGGGCAGGGAAGTGCTTTCGCTCATGGGGCGACCATATCCGTTGAGCGGCATTCCTGAGGGGAATTAGCGCGATTATCCGGGCAGTACCGCGCACAGCGCGTCCAGCGCCCCCGACCACGCGTGGTCCGGCGGTGTCCCGTAGCCGACGACGAGGGCGTCGGCCGGTTCGGTGACCGCGGCGGCGTGCCGGTAGCGCGTGAGTCCGTGGACCGCCAGGCCCTGCCAGTGGGCCGCCTGGACCACCGACTGCTCGGTGCCGGGCGGCAGCCGCAGCAGGACGTGCAGTCCGGCCGCGATGCCGGTGACCCGGGCTTCGGGGGCCCGGGCCGCGACGGCGGCGACCAGGGCGTCGCGGCGGCGCCGGTAGCGCAGGCGGGTCGCGCGGACATGACGGTCGTAGGCCCCGGCGTTGAGGAACTCGGTCAGGGTCAGCTGGTCCAGCACCCCGCACGTGTCGACCCCGCCCTTGGCCGCGGCGGTCTCCTCCGCGAGGCCCGGCGGCAGCACCATCCAGGCCAGCCGCAGCCCGGGGGCCAGGGACTTGCTCGCGGTGCCGAGGTAGACCACCCGGTCGGGGTCCAGTCCCTGGAGCGCGCCCACGGGCTGACGGTCGTAGCGGAACTCGCCGTCGTAGTCGTCCTCCAGCACCAGCCCGCCGGTGCGGCGCGCCCAGTCCACGACAGCCGCGCGGCGGTCGCGGTGCAGGGGGACGCCCATGGGGAACTGGTGGGCGGGGGTGAGGAGGACCGCGTCGGCGGCGGACAGCTCGCCGGGGTCGGTGCCCAGCCGGTCGAAGGGCAGCGGGACCGTGTGCAGACCGGACGCGGCCAGGAGTTTCCAGTGCACATCGAGCCCGTACGACTCGACCGCGACCGTTCGCGCCCCGCGCGCCCGCAGGGCCGTGCCGAGCAGTTTCAGACCGTGCGCGAGCCCGCCGCACACCACGATCCGTTCCGGGTCGGCGCGCACGCCCCGGGCCCGGGAGAGGTAGCCGGCGAGCGCGGCGCGCAGCTCGGGGCGGCCCCGGGGGTCACCGTAGTCGAGGGCGTGATGGGGCGCTGCGGTCAGGGCGCGGCGGGCGGCCTTGAGCCACTCCGCGCGCGGGAAGGAGGCGAGGTCGGGGCTGCCGGGGCGCAGGTCGTAGGCGGGGCGGGCGCGTTCGCGGGGGTGGGGTGCCGTGCCGGCCGGCGGTACCACCGTCCGGGCCGCGACCCGGGTCCCCGAGCCCTGCCGGGCGGTGAGCCAGCCCTCGGCGACCAGGTCGGCGAAGGCGTCGGCGACCGTGTTGCGGGCGATGCCCAGGTCGGCGGCGAGCGCGCGGGAGGAGGGCAGCCGGGTGCCGGGGGCCAGCCGGCCGGAGCGCACCGCCTCGCGCAGGGCGTCGGTCAGCCCCCGGCGCAGACCCGGGCCGGTCGGCTCCAGGTGCAGGTCGATGCCCAGAGTGGCCCAAGATTCCACCATGGAAATGGACCATACCCCTGGGCTGCTTTCTTCCTAGGGTCGAGGACATGACGACGCACACCGATGACACGACCGACACGACGACCGTGGAGTACGCCCCCGAGGAGCCCGCCCGCCTGGACTGGGCCAAGCACGCGCCCGAGGTCTACAAGGCGATGGTCCGACTGGAGATCGCCGCCCGGCAGGGCCTCGACCACAAGCTGTACGAGCTGGTGAAGATCCGCGCCTCCCAGATCAACCACTGCGCCTTCTGCATCGACATGCACACCAAGGACACCCTCGCGGCGGGCGAGAGCGTCGAGCGGATCCTCCAGCTGAGCGCCTGGGACGAGTCGCGGCACTTCTACACCGCGAAGGAGCTCGCGGCCCTGGAGCTGACGGAGGCCGTGACGGTCCTGACGGACGGTTTCGTGCCGGACGAGGTGTATGAGAAAGCCGCGAAGCACTTCGAGGAGGCCGAGCTGGCGCAGCTCATCGCCGCGATCACGACGATCAACGCCTGGAACCGGTTCGGGGTGACCTGCCGGATGACGCCGGGGCACTACCAGCCGGGCCAGTACAAGTGACGGCTCGGACGCGGGCGCTCGACCCGGCGGTCGGCCGGGCCCTGTCAGCTCTGAGCGCCACAGCGAAGAAGGGCCTCGGCGACCCGGCCCTGGCCGAACTCGTGGTGATCCGCGCCTCGCAGCTCAACCACTGCGCGTTCTGCCTCGACATGCACCTCGCGATCGCCCGCGAGCACGGCGTGAGCGAGAAGCAGCTCGACCTGCTGGCGGCCTGGGAGGAGGCCGGGGACGTCTTCGACGAGCGGGAGCGGGCCGCGCTGGCGTTGACGGAGGCGGTGACGGTGCTGACCACCGGTTTTGTGCCGGACGAGGTGTACGAGCAGGCCGCGAAGCACTTCGACGAGGCCGGGCTCGCCCATCTGATCGGCCTGGTCGTCGCCATCAACAACTGGAACCGGGTGATGGTCAGCCGCCGGATTCCGCCGGGAGGTCACACGCCATGAGCAAAGCCGAGATGTTCCGCGCCCTGCACCACCACCGGGCGCCCGGCGATCCCCTGGTGCTGCCCGGCCCGTGGGACGCGGCCAGCGCCCGGGTGTTCGCGGAGGCCGGGTTCCCGGCGCTCGCCACGCCCAGTGCCGGGGTCGCCGCCTCCCTCGGGTACGAGGACGGGCAGGTCCCGGCCGACGAGATGTTCGCGGCGGTCGCCCGGATCGTCCGGGCCGTCGACGTGCCGGTGTCGGCGGACGTGGAGGGCGGGTACGGGCTCGCGCCGAAGGAGCTCGTGGAGCGGCTGCTGGAGGTGGGGGCGGTGGGCTGCAACCTGGAGGACTCCGAGGACGGGGTGCTGAAGGACCCCCGTGCGCACGCCGCCTGGCTGGCGGAGGTGCGCGACGCGGCCGGTGACCGGCTCTTCGTCAACGCGCGCGTGGACACCTTCGCCCGCGGGGTCTCCGATCCCGAACAGGCCATCGAGCGGGCCGCGTTGTACGTAGCCGCGGGCGCCGACTGCGTCTATCCGATCGGGGCCCCGCCGGAGGTGCTGCCGCTGCTGCGGGCCGGTATCCAGGGGCCGATCAACGTGGGTGCCCCGACCGAGGGTGGCCCCACGCCCGCCGAACTCGGCGCGCGAGGGGCCACCCGGATCACGTTCGGGCCGGGGCTCCAGCGGCGGGCCACCCGCGCGCTGCGGGAGATCGCCGCCGGCCTGCGACCGTAGGGACGCTCAGGACAGCCACTTCTTCCACGTGGAGCGGTGGCTGTCCACCCACTTCTTCGCCGCGTCCTCCGGCGTCATCTTCTTGTCGGCGATCATCAGGGAGACCTCGTTCTGGTCCTCGGTCGTCCACTTGAACTTCTTCAGGAAGGCCGCCGCCTTGCCGCCGTTCTTCGCGAAGCCCGAGTTCAGGTACTTCTGCAGCGGCGTGTGCGGATAGGCGCAGGCGACCTTCTCCGGGTCGGCGTCACAGCCCTCCTTGTACGGCGGCAGCTTCACCTCGGTCATCGGGACCTTCTTGAAGAGCCACTGCGGCGAGTACCAGTAGGTGAGGAAGGGCTTCTTCTCCTTGGCGAACTGCCGCATCTGCGTGATCTGCGCGGCCTCGGACCCGGCGAACACCACCTGGTAGTCCAGCTTCAGGTTCTTCACCAGCGCCTTGTCGTTGGTGACGTAGGACGGCGAACCGTCCATCAGCTGGCCCTTGTCGCCGCTCTCCGGGGTGCGGAACAGGTGGGAGTACTTGTTGAGGTTCTTCCAGTTGGTGATGTCCGGGTGCTGCTTGGCGAGGTAGGTCGGGACGAACCAGCCGATGTGGCCGGTGACGCCGAGTTCACCGCCGCGGGTGATCGTCTTCTTGTCCTTGACGTACCGCTGCTCCTGCTCGGGGTGGCCCCAGTCCTCCAGGATCGCGTCGACACGGCCCTGGCTGAGGGCGTCCCAGGCGGGCACCTCGTCGACCTGGACGGTGTCGACGCGGTAGCCCAGCTCGTGCTCCAGGATGTACTGGGCGACGGCCACGTTGGCCTGGGCGCCCACCCAGGACTGCACGGACATGGTCACGGTCTTGGCGCCCTGCGCGTTGGCGAAGGGCGAGGCCTGCTTGGTCATGTCGGCGGCACCGCAGCCGGTGAGCAGCGCCAGGGAGCTCACCGCGGCGACCGCGGCTGTCGTACGGACTCGCATGTCACGCTCCCTTCTTCGCGCGGCGTTCGGTGGGCTGGGTCACCCGGTCGAGCATGAGGCCGAGGCAGACGATCGCCGCGCCGGCCACCAGACCGGTCGCCAGGTCGCCCTGGGCGAGCCCGAAGACGACGTCGTAGCCGAGCGCGCCTCCGCCGACCAGGCCGCCGATGACGACGACGGCGAGGACCAGGACGAGGCCCTGGTTGACGGCGAGCAGCAGGGCCGGGCGGGCCAGCGGAAGCTGGACCTGCCGCAGTTGCTGCCAGCTGGTCGCGCCGAGCGAGCCGGAGGCCTCCAGCGCGGCCGGGTCGACCTGGCGCAGGCCCTGGGTGGTGATGCGGACGACGGCCGGGAGCGCGTACACGATCGCGGCGGCGACGGCCGGGGCGCGGCCGACGCCGAACAGGGCGACGACCGGGATCAGGTACACGAACTGCGGCATCGTCTGGAAGACGTCCAGGACCGGGCGCAGCAGCCGCTCCAGGCGGTCGCTGCGGGCCGCCGCGATGCCGGTGGCGAAGCCGACGACGAGGGTGACGACGACGGCCGCGAGGACCTGCGACAGGGTGTCGAGGGACGGCTTCCAGACGCCGAGCGCGCCGATCGCGGCCATGGCGAGGACGGCGGTCAGCGCGGTGCGCCAGGTGCCGATCACCCAAGACAGGGCGGCGACGATCAGCAGGACCGACCACCAGGGCAGCCCCTGCAGACCGTCACGCATCGGGTCGAGGACCCAGGTGGTGAAGTGACCGGCCCAGTCGGCGGTGCCGCCGATCACGGGGACGCCCGAGTACAGATGCGCGGTCATCCAGTCGACCACGCGGTTGACGGGCTCGGCGATGCCGACGACCCAGGAGTCGGGCCAGTCGAGCCGGCCCGCGAGACGGCCGGCGACTGCCACGGCGACGACACCGACCAGGGCGTACAGCCAGCCGAGCCCGCGCCGGGGCTCCGGTTCGGCGCCGATCCGCTCCCCCGCCGCGCCCGTGACGCGGTCCAGGACGACGGCCAGCAGCACGATCGGGATACCGGCGGCGAGCGCGGCGCCCACGTCGACCGAGGCCAGCGCCTGGTAGACGCGGTCACCGAGGCCGCCCGCACCGATGACGGCCGCGATGACGGCCATGGAAAGCGCCATCATGATCGTCTGGTTGACGCCGAGGAGGAGTTCCTTGCGGGCCAGCGGGAGACGGGCGGTCAGCAGCCGCTGGCGTGCGGTGGAGCCGAGCGACGCGACGGCCTCCAGCACCTCCTTGTCGGCGCCGCGCAGTCCGAGCGAGGTGAGCCGGGCCATGGGCGGGGCGGCGTAGATGACGGTGGCCAGGACGGCCGCCGGGACGCCGATACCGAAGATCAGCACGACCGGCAGCAGGTAGGCGAAGGCCGGGAGCACCTGCATGGTGTCCAGGACAGGGCGCAGGACGCGGTCCATCCGGTCGGACAGCCCGGCGGCGAGCCCGAGCAGCAGGCCCACGACGACCGACGCGACGACCGCGACGACCATCAGGGCGAGCGTCTGCATCGTCGGCACCCACATGCCGAGCAGGCCGCAGGCCAGGAACGCGATACCCGTGCCGAGGGCGAGCCGCACACCCGCGACGCGCCAGGCGACCAGCGCGCCCAGAGCCGTGACGCCCGCCCAGCCGACGGCGAGGAGGGTGAGGTAGACGGCCCGTACGGCGATGACGACGACGTTGCTGACGTGGCCGAGGAAGTACAGGAACAGCGGGTGGCTGTCGCGGTTGTCGATGATCCAGTCGCTGGCCTTGGCGAGCGGCTCGGAGAAGTCGACGGTCAGGGCGCTCGGCCATGTGCCGCTCGCCCAGCGGGCGTTCGCCAGCGGGACGAGGATCGCGGCCGCGAGGGCCAGGAAGAGAAGCTTGCGGACGGCCGGGCGCTTGAGGAGGCCGGGCAGGCCGATACGCGGCGGGGATGCGGTGATCGTCGCCATCACACCGCCTCCTTGGGCTGCTCGGTCCCCGGCGGGGCGGGCTGCTCCGTGCCGGCGACGACGCCGAGCAGGGTGTCGGAGTCGACCACGCCCACGCAGCGGCCCTTGTCCATGACACGGGCCGGTGCGCCGGCGCGGGCGACCGCCTCGATGGCCTCGGAGACCGTCGCCTCGGGCCGGACCGCCGGTCCGCTGCCGTCCTGGTCGGCGGCGGGGCGGCGCATGGCCGTACGGACGGTCATGACCTGCTCGCGCGGGACGTCCCGGACGAACTCGCGGACGTAGTCGTCGGCGGGCGAGCCGACGATCTCCTCGGGCGTGCCGAGCTGTACGACCTGCCCGTCGCGCATCAGGGCGATGCGATCGCCCAGCTTGAGGGCCTCCTGGAGGTCGTGGGTGATGAAGACCATGGTGCGGCCCTCCTCGTGGTGCAGCCGGACCACCTCTTCCTGCATCTCACGCCGGATGAGGGGGTCGAGCGCGCTGAACGGCTCGTCGAACAGCAGGACTTCGGGGTCGACGGCGAGGGCGCGGGCGAGGCCGACGCGCTGCCGCTGGCCGCCGGAGAGCTGGCCGGGACGGCGGTGCTCCATGCCCTCCAGGCCGACCTTGGCGACGACCTCGGCGGCCCGCTCACGCCGCTCGGCCTTGCCCATGCCCTGGATCTCCAGGCCGTAGGCGACGTTGTCGAGGACCGTGCGGTGCGGCAGCAGGCCGAAGTGCTGGAAGACCATGGCGGCGCGGTGGCGGCGCAGTTCGCGCAGCCGGGAGCGGTCCATGGCGCGGACGTCCTCGCCGTCGATGGCGATGGTGCCGGCGGTCGGCTCGATCAGCCGGGTCAGACAGCGCACCAGCGTGGACTTGCCGGAGCCGGACAGGCCCATGACGACGAAGACCTCGCCCTTGCGCACGTCGAAGCTGACGTCCCGGACGGCGGCCGTGCAGCCGGTGCGGGCGCGCAGCTCGGCGGGGTCGAGGGCGGTGAGCTCGGGGTCACCCGGAACGCGGTCGGCCTTGGGGCCGAACACCTTCCACAGGCCCTCCACCGAGAAGACGGGGGTCGTGTCCATGCTCTGCTCCGTGGGGGGTTCGAGGGTCGCGGTCACTTGGCACCACCACCGATCAGCTCGGCGGCACGCTCCCCGACCATGAGCACGCCGATCATCGGGTTCACGGTGGTCATGGTGGGGAACACGGAGGCATCGGCGATGCGGATGCCCTCCAGGCCGCGGATGCGCAGCTCGGGGTCGACGACGGCCAGCTGGTCGTCGGCGTCGCCCATCTTGCAGGTGCCGGCGGGGTGGTAGACGGTGTGGGCGACCTTGCGGGCGTACTCGCCGAGCTCCTCGTCGCCGGTGACGTCCGGGCCGGGGGCCACCTCGCGCTTGAGCCAGCCGGCCAGCGGTTCGGTCTTGGCGATCTCGCGGGCGATCTTGATGCCGTCGACGAGGGTCTTGCCGTCGTAGTCGTCCTCGTCGGTGAAGTAGCGGAAGTCCAGGGCGGGCTTGACCTCGGGGTCGGCGCTGGTCAGGTACAGCCGGCCGCGGCTCTTGGGCTTGGGGATGTTCGGGGTCATCGAGACGCCGAACTCCGGCCGCTGGTAGCCCAGTCGCTCCGGGTTGTCCGTGAAGGGGATCTGGTAGAAGTGGAACATCAGGTCGGGGTGCGGCAGTTCGGGGTCGCGCCGCACGAACAGGCCCGCGTCCGAGTCCATCGCGGAGTTCTCCGGGATGGGGCCGTTGGTCTCCCAGACGATGACCGACTCGGGGTGGTCGAGCAGGTTCTCGCCGACGCCCGGCAGGTCGTGCGTGACGGGGATGCCGAGCTGTTCCAGGTCCGCCTTCGGGCCGATGCCGGAGTGCATCAGCAGCCGGGGCGAGTCGACGGCGCCGGCGCACAGCAGGACCTCGCCCCGGGCCTTGACGAGGATCTCCTCGCCGTCCTTGGTGCGCACGTGCACGCCCGTGGCGCGGCTGCCCTCCAGCTCCAGCTTGTACGCCCAGGTCTCCAGCAGGATCGTCAGGTTGGGCCGATGGTCCATCACCGGGTGCAGGTACGCCACCGACGCCGAGGACCGCTTGTTGTTCTCGGGGTGGTAGGCGAGGTCGAAGAAGCCGACGCCCTCGGTGAACGGCTTCTGGTTGAAGCCCTCCACGCGCGGCACGCCCAGCGCCTCCTGGGCCGCGTCGACGAAGTCGCGGGCGATGGCGTTCCGGTCCTGCTCGTCGACCGGGACGATGTTGTTGAGCAGACGCGCGAAGTACGCCTCCATCTGCACCGCGCCCCAGCCCTTGGCGCCGGCGGCCTCCCACTCGTCCCAGTCGGCGGGCAGCGGCTTGAACGCGATCAGGGTGTTGTGCGAGGAACAGCCGCCGAGGACCCGGGCCCGGCTGTGCCGGATGTGCGAGTTTCCGCGTGGCTGCTCGGTAGTGGGGTAGTCGTAGTCGAGCTCGCCGCCCAGCAGGCCCATCCAGCGGCGCAGGGTCAGCACGTCGTCGCGGCCGACGTCGCTGGGGCCGCCCTCGATGACGGCGACGGAGACGTCGGGGTTCTCGGTCAGGCGGGAGGCAATGACGGAACCGGCTGTTCCGCCGCCTATCACGACATAGTCGTACTCATGGTTGTGGGACATGGCGTGCTTGCTCCAGAGAGGATGAACCAGAGGGGACGAAGGGATCGGGCTCGGAGGCCGGCGGGGGCGGCCCTGGGGGAGGTCAGCCCGCGAACCAGCGCACCGGCTTCGGCGCGAGGTTCTGGTAGACGTGCTTGGTCTCGCGGTACTCGGCGAGACCGGCCGGGCCGAGTTCGCGGCCCACTCCGCTCTTGCCGAAACCGCCCCATTCCGCCTGCGGCAGGTAGGGGTGGAAGTCGTTGATCCAGATCGTGCCGTGCCGCAGCCGGCCGGCCACGCGCCGGGCGCGGCCCGCGTCGGTGGTCCAGACGCCGCCCGCGAGGCCGTACTCGGTGTCGTTGGCGAGGGCGACGGCCTCGTCCTCGGTACGGAAGGTCTCGACGGTGAGGACCGGCCCGAAGACCTCCTCCCGCACGACGCGCATCTCGCGGTGGCAGTGGTCGAGGATGGTCGGCTCGTAGAAGTAGCCGTTCTCCGGGCGCTCGGGGGACGGCTCGGGGCGCTTGCCGCCGGAACGCAGCACCGCGCCCTCCTTCAGGGCGGACTCGACGTACATCTCGACCTTGGCGCGCTGCTGCTCGGAGACCAGCGGGCCGCACTCGACGCCGTCCTCGGTGCCGCGGCCGAGGCGGATCTTCTCGGCCCTGCGGGCGAGCTCGGTGACGAAACGGTCCCGCACGGACTCCTCGATGATCAGGCGGGCGCCGGCCGAGCAGACCTGGCCGCTGTGGATGAAGGCGGCGTTGAGGGCCTGGTCGACGGCGGTGTCGAAGTCCTCGTCGGTGGCGCAGGCGTCGGCGAAGACCACGTTGGGGTTCTTGCCGCCGAGTTCGAGGGCGACCTTCTTCACGGTCGGCGCGGCGGCCTGGGCCACCTTGGTGCCGCTGATCAGGCCGCCGGTGAAGGAGACCAGGTCGACGTCGGGGTGTTCGGAGAGCCGGGCGCCGACCGAGTGGCCCGGCCCGGTGACGATGTTGGCGACCCCGGCGGGCAGTCCGGCCTCGACGAGCAGCTCGATCAGCGCGATGGTCGTCATCGGGGTGATCTCGCTCGGCTTGACGACGAAGGTGTTGCCGGCGGCCAGGGCCGGGGCGATCTTCCAGCTGGCCTGGAGCAGCGGGTAGTTCCAGGGCGTGATCATCGCGCAGACGCCGATGGGCTCGTGCACGACGACGCTGTGGATGTCGGGCGAGCCGGCGTCCACGACCCGGCCGGGAGCCTCGCCGGCGACCAGGTCGGCGAAGTAGCGGAAGGCGTCGGCGACACAGTCGATGTCGACGCGGCCCTCCTCGACGGTCTTGCCCGCGTCCTGGGCCTCCAGCCGGCCGAGCTGCTCGCGATCCCGTACCAGCAGGTCGGCGACGCGGCGCAGCAGCGCGGCCCGCTCCCCGACGGGCGTCCGCGGCCACTCCCCCTCGTCGAAGGCGCGCCGGGCGGCGGCGATCGCCAGATCGGTGTCCTTCTCGTCACCCTCCGCGACCACGGCGAACGGCAGGGCGTCCGCGGGGTCGATGATCTCGCGCGTGACGCCGGAGACGGCCGCGCGCCATTCTCCTCCCGCGTGGATGGTTTTACGCGCCTGAAGTTCGGTACTTTCCGCCATGATCGGTGCTTGCCCTTCCGTTCCTGTTCAGCGCCCCCGTGTCACAGATGTGACACGCAGGAGACCGAGTTCGCCTGCCCGGGGCGCCCGGTTGCATGCGCAATCCATGGCTGAAAGTGCGCTGCATCACTGAAGATGTGGACAAACCTGGGCATATCTCCCAGGTTCATCCCAGGACGGCGTCCGTCTCCGTCCCCGTCCCGCAGGTCGTGTTCGGCGGGCAGAAGTGGGCGAGCGCGATGTCGAGCAGCTCGTGTTCGTCGTCGCGGCCGTCCGCGTCGGGGCCGTAGGCGGCGATGGCGTACACCTTGCCGTCCGGGGCCACGAAGCGTTCGTCGACGATGTGCCAGGTGCCGACCTCGGGCTCGCCGCCGATGGAGTCGGCGAGGTATTCGAGCCGGGCGGCGGTGAGCCCGCCGTCGTTCATGTGGTTCAGGTCGAGCTTCCGGAAACCCTCGGCCTTGGGCGTTTCGTCGGAGAGGAACAGCTCGAAGGACTCGTCGGGGGAGGCTTCCGCCACCTCGAACACCTGCAGTCGCCGTTGGCCGTCCAGGCTGCGGTAATTGACCACGTCCATGCCGTGCTGGGAGGTCGTCGATTTCCGCGTCCAGCCCACGGGCCGGGCGATGGTGAAGCCCTCGGCGTCCTCGTAGAGCTCGTAACCGGCGGGGGGATCGGTGGCCGGGTCGGACGGCGAGGCCGTCTCCTCGGGGGTCGGCTCGGGCCCCTCGGCGGTGGACGTCGAGCTGCCGGTGGTCGGGGATGCGCTCGACGCCTTGTCGTCGCGGTCGTCCGTGCCGTCGCCGCCGGCCGGCAAGGTCAGCACCAGCGCCACGGCGACCCCGACCGCCGCGGCGCCGCCCAGCACGGACCACACGAGCCGGCGGCTGTATCCGCGGGGGACGGCCGCCGGTGGGGGTGCCGTCGGGTCCGCGGGCGGCCAGCCGCCGGACGGCGGATTTCGCGGCAGCTCGGACGTGGACCAGGCGCCGCTTTCGGGCTGATCAGCCGTGTGCGGTACAGGGGGCGTGAAGTCCGGGCGCGGCGGGGGCGGCGGGGTGAGCTGAGCCGCCCCCTCGGTGCCGTCCTCCCAGCGCTGCGTCTCCTCGTTCCAGTACCGCTGTCCCCCGCTCATAAGGCTCCTCTCACCTCGCCGGGCGCCTTGTCTCCAGGCGCCACGCCCCCGGACGTCACATCCCCAGCAGCCCTGCCACCGTCCCGGCCGACGCGAACAGCGTCAGGACGGTCTGGGCGTCCCCGAGCAGGTCCCGCAGCCGCTGGAGGCGGCCCTCACCGGCCCTGCCGGTCCGGCTGATCTCGTCCTCGGTCTCCGCCAGCACGGTGTCCAGCTGCGCGGTCTCCTCGCTCTGCCGCACCCGGGTCAGATCGGCCCGCAGTTCCCGTACGGCCTTCAGCAGCTCCTCGGCGGCCTCGTCGCGCGGGGCCGAGGTGCCGTGGTGGCTCTCGGCGTGCGCGTGGCTGCCGATGGCGAAGGTGCTGCGCTCGACGTTGCCGCCGATGCTGACGCTGGGCTCATTCGTTGCCATCGGTGTCGGACCCCTTCTGCGGCGTCGCGCCGCCGGACGTGGTGGTGGAAGAGGCAGAGGCGTGGCTGCCGACGGCGAAGGTGCTGCCCTCGACACCGCCCTCGATGTTCACGCCGCCGCTGCTGATGTTGACGATCTTCTGGACGAACTCGCCGGTCTGGTAACCGGCGTCGGCGATCGCGGCCTTCACCCCGTTCGCGACACGGTCCTGGATGCTCTTGAGGTAGCGCTGGACGTCCATCTCCTGGAAGAGGGACCCGCCCCGCACCGAGCCCAGTTCCCGTACCGACAGGGCGGGGCCGTCGGGCAACGCCTCCGCGTAGCCGCCGGTCAGCAGCCGCCACGCGTACAGCACGCCCTTGCCCAGGGCGACCAGGGAGCGGGCCACCGAGCCGGGCACCCGGGCGACGGCCCAGGCCGCCTTGCCGAACACGTTGTTGTGGCGGAAGCGGTGGGCCGTGCGGTCGGCGTCCTTGAAGTCCTCGCGCACCGGCAGCAGCACATGCGGGGCGATCTCAAGCATGAGCATGCCGCCCTGGGTGTGGATGCGCACGAAGACGGTGACGACCAACTCCTCCTCCCAGCCGCCGACGCGGATGCGCAGGAAGTGCCGGCGCTTCTCGGCGCCCTCCTCGACCGCGCGCGCCCGGTGCTCCTCGAAGGCCTGCGGGTGGAACGGCGCCTCCTCGCGCCGCCGCAGCCCCTCCGCGGGCAGGAACACGCACTCGTCGATCTCCAGCCAGCGCAGCCGGTCACGCACCGACTGGCCGGCGTACTCGGAGGGCAGCCGCAGCTGCTCCAGCAGCGGCCGGACCCTCTCCAGCACCGTCCGGTTGCTGATCGGCTGCTGCTTCTTCATGCCGTCGGGCCGCAGCTCGACGGCGAGGACCCAGGTCTCGTAGGCCGCACCGGCCCCGCAGAACGGCCGCGCCTCGTGGTACATGATCAGCGGAGCGTGCTGTTCCAGCCGGATGCGGTCCTTCAGTCGCTGGAACCGCTGTCCCTCGTCCTGCTCCGCGGGGTCACCGGCGGCGTCCGGAAAGCGCTGCGGGGACAGTTCGGCGGCCAGCACCCGGGCGAACTGGCCGCGCTGCGCGGCCGTGCACAGCGCGATGAGCACGAACATGACCAGCGCCAGCCAGGCCTGCCAGGGCTCGAACAGCTCACCCAGGTCGCTGGAGGCGGGGAGGAGCACATCGGACAGGCCCGGCGTGCCGTCACCGTACGCGCCGGAGGAGCCGTACGAGTCATACGAGTCGTACGAGTCATACGACGATCCGTACGAGGAGCCGTCGTCGTTGCCGCCGAAGGCCACGATCACCGTGGTGACCAGCAGCCAGGCGAAGCCGATGCGGCCCCACCAGCGGAACAGGAAGGCCGGCACCCTGCGGTACAGGGGCGGCCGGTCGGCGCTGCCCCTGACCCAGGACGCGATCGCAAGGAAGAGGCTGGGGCCCAGGAAGGTGGCCAGCAGCCCCCCGGTCAGCGCCGCGCCGATGATCCACAGGCCGAGGATCGCCCCGGCCCACAACAGCTCGTGGCGCCGGGCCCGCAGGGCGTGGGCGAGGACGCGGGCCGCGTCGAAGCCGAGCGAGGGGGCCACGATCCGCTGCTCGTTGAGATGCAGCTGCTCGATGACGCGGTCCCGGTACCCGGAGTCCAGATAGGTGCCCGCGCACAGCAGCCGGGTCGCCTCGCTGGCGTGCGGCGGCGTGGGCGGCGGTGCCGGTGGTGCGCCGGCGTGTGTCGGCTGCGGTTGCTGCGGCACGTATGCGGTGCTCACGCCACTCCCCCGATGCGCGAAAAGAACCTTGTACAACCTTGAGTTGAGGAGCCATCAGCATAGAGTGACCGGCGAGGCCGGTGGAAGCGGAATGCCGGGAGGGCTCACTGTGCGGCGGCGATGGACACAAGGTCTTCACCGCGCGTCGCTCCCCGAACGCATCGATCCCCGGGCCGCCGCGGCGGCCCGGGGATCGATGAGGAGATCTGCGTCAGGTTCAGATCAGACCGAGCCCGCGGACCGCCTCGCGCTCCTCCTCGAGCTCCTTGACGGAGGCGTCGATCCGGGCGCGGGAGAACTCGTTGATCTCCAGGCCCTGGACGATCTCGTACTTGCCGTCCTTGCAGGTGACCGGGAAGGAGGAGATCAGGCCCTCCGGGACACCGTAGGAGCCGTCCGACGGAATACCCATCGAGACCCAGTCGCCGTCGGCGGTGCCGTTGACCCAGCTGTACACGTGGTCGATGGCGGCGTTGGCGGCCGACGCGGCCGAGGACGCGCCGCGGGCCTCGATGATGGCGGCGCCGCGCTTGGCGACGGTCGGGATGAAGTCCTCGGCCAGCCACTTCTCGTCGTTGACGACCTCGGCGGCGTTCTTGCCGGCGACCGTGGCGTGGAAGATGTCCGGGTACTGGGTGGCGGAGTGGTTGCCCCAGATGGTGAGCCGCTTGATGTCGGCGACCGTGGAGCCGGTCTTCTTCGCGAGCTGGGTCAGGGCGCGGTTGTGGTCCAGACGGGTCATGGCCGTGAACCGCTCGGCGGGTACGTCCGGCGCGGCGGCCTGGGCGATGAGCGCGTTGGTGTTGGCCGGGTTGCCGACGACGAGGACCTTGACGTCGTCCGCGGCGTGGTCGTTGATGGCCTTGCCCTGCGGCTTGAAGATGCCGCCGTTGGCCTCCAGCAGGTCGCCGCGCTCCATGCCCTTGGTGCGGGGGCGGGCGCCGACGAGCAGGCCCACGTTCGTGCCGTCGAAGGCGACGTTCGGGTCGTCCGTGATGTCGATGCCCTGCAGGAGCGGGAAGGCGCAGTCGTCCAGCTCCATGGCCGTGCCCTCCGCCGCCTTCAGGGCGGGCGTGATCTCCAGCAGGCGCAGCTTCACCGGCACGTCCGCGCCGAGCAGCTGACCGGAGGCGATGCGGAAGAGCAGGGCGTAACCGATCTGGCCGGCCGCGCCGGTGACGGTGACGTTCACGGGAGTGCGGGTCATGGCGTTCTCCGTATGACAGCTGGCGGTGGGGCGTCCCTGCCCCGGACGTTTGATCGATCTCTTGGCGTCAAGAGATCCATCCAGCGGTCAGGCTATCGCGCATCCGGGATCCCGCACGGCCGGGTCGGTGTGGCCCACCCCACAACCCACCCGACACCCGAACAAAAGGCGGCCGCCCGTCCGGGAGAGGAGGACGAAGGCGGCCGCCGGGGGGAACCGACCAAGCCGGAGTCCCGTGGGGGTACGGTTCGCGTGCCCCCGATTCCCCCGCGCATGCCACTCTCACCCAAATTCCTCCCGCACCCGGTCCTGCCGCCGGGGCCCGCGCCCGGTGTCCGCCCCTGCGACCAGGCGCGATGGGCCCGCCCCGGCGCGAAGCACCCCGCGTTTCACCGACGCCCAGCAGCCTCTGGCCCCGGCCGGATGCCGGACGCCCGCCCGCAGGGGGCAGTTCTCCTCCGGCGCTGAAGCAAGGCCGCCGGGGCCCCGCCCGGCGCGAGGGGCCCCTGTGTGCCCGGCGCGAGGCGCCCCTGTGTGCCCGGCACTTGCCGGCTCCCCGCACTCCGGCCGCAAGCCAGGCGCCCACCGGGGACAGCGCGGCCCGCCGCACGCGGAGGGCAACCGGGCCCCAGCCCCCGACCAGAAGCCCCACGCCCCGCCCCGGGCACGGCAGCCCTCTGTGTGCCAGTCGCTGCGCCGGACCCCAGCCCACCCGGCCGGATCACCCCCGGCCGGGGCCAGGCGCGCCACCGGAAGCCACACCCTCGTCGGGTGCCGGGCGGTGGTTTCCCTACTCCGTGCAGCCCTGCCGGCCGGAGGCCAGGGTTGCGCAGGCCTTGGCGTCGGTGGCGTTCTTGACCGAGACCATGGGGGTGTACGCGATGGTGTCGCCGGTGGCCGTGATGCTGCCGGTCTGCTTCGCCTTGCCCGCGCTGATCTGGACCTCGTCGCCCTGGGCCGCCTGGGTTATACGGCCCCAGGCCGCCTTGCAGGTCTCGCTGTAGCGGACCTCGACGACGGTCGTGCCGACGGTCGCGGTCCGGGCCGTGGTCACCAGGTCACCACTGCACCCCATGTTCTCCGCGTCCTTGCCGGTGCAGCTGTCGCCGCTGCACTTCACGCCGGGCGGCAGCTCCTGGTTCGTGGTGGCGCTCGGCGAGGGCGACTTCGTGCCGCCCTTGGCCTCGTCGTCACCACCGCCACCAGTGAGGTAGAACGCGCCGGCGATCACCACGAGCACACCCACGACCGCCGCGACGAACGTCGCGGTCCGCCGCTTGCCGGCAGGACTGCCGGAGCGCCCGGACCCACCGGAGCCGCCCGTGCCGCCGGGACCACCCGCGCCCGCCGGGACGGCGTCCCGCGGGGGCGTGTCGTACGCGTCCGGCCCGACGCCCGGCATCCGGGTGGTGCCGGGACCAGAACCGGGCGTGGCGCCGGTCCCCGTGCCGGCGGTGCGCCCCCGGCCCTGGGACGGTCCCTGGTATCCGGCGACTCCCCACGAGTTGGCCCCGGTCCCGTCGCTGCCGGTGGAGTCCTGCACCTCGGGCGCCGTCGGCTGCGGTGGCACGGTCGGGGCGACGCCCGCCGGGCCCGCGATGCCCGGCGTCACCGTGGCGCTGCCGCTTCGGTTGCCCGCCCCTCCACCGCCCGCGGCGGCCGTCTTGCCGTCGCTCTTGGCACCGGCCGCCGGACTTCCGAAGTCCTGCCCGCCGAACTCGCCCAGCGCGGCGCGCGCCTGGGATATCCGGATGGCCTCCATCGTCATGTCGTGCCGCATCTCCGAGCGGCTCCAGGCGCGCTCGGCGAGCTCCCACATGGTGGTGAGGTGCATCGGGTTGGTCCCGGTGACCTCGGCCAGCGCCACGATCGCGCCCTTGGGCGCGAGCAGCCGGCCGTTCAGATAACGCTCCCACGACGTCTTGCTGTAGCCCGTGCGGTCCGCCACCGACGCGATGCTCAGACCACTGCGGTCCACGAGTCTGCGCAGCTGGCTGGTGAACTCCCTGATCTGCGGATCGAGCTCATCCGGCAAGGCCCTCCAACGAGGCATTGCGTCCCCCCTCTTCCCCCCGGTACGTGCTGTTGTTTCCCGCGCTGTACGCCCCGCGCGTCGGCGGCCTCGGCCGAGTCCCCGTTCTGGCTACCCACAGGGATGCGCCCTCCCAGGATCTCAGTTCCCCGACCGGGGGCGCACAGGAGCACAGGGCCCGCGCGCGATACACCCTGGACCGTCCCGATTGTCCATGCCGAACCCGTCCTTGCACCACTTCATGCCGAATCTCCCGGCGGGCGTACCGGAACCGTCACTTCCGTGCCACAGCGTACTGACAGCCGTTGAACAGGCCGTTCGCCGTGCAGGAGGGTGGGCCGTGACGGCGGCCCGTCCTTCCTCGGGGGAGAGGACGGACCGCCGTCGGTCACTCGCTGGTGACCGTGAAGTGCAGTGTGTCCTTCAGGAACGGGATCTGGAGCCAGGGATTCGGCTGCGCCATCATCGCCAGCAAGGCGATCGCCAGTCCCATGACGGCGTACGTGACGATGTCCGTGAACCGGGAGCGTACGGCGAGCATGCCGACGTCCGGCAGCAGCCAGCGCAACGCGCCACCGCCCAGCAGGGCGATGCCGATCAGCAGCGTCCCGAGCCGGAACTGCCCGAACGCGGTCACGAGCAGCCCGAGTCCGACCAGCCCCAGCACGGCGAGGACGGGCCACTGCCGCGCCGGCGCGAACGCGTCGCCGGGCGCGGCCCGGCCACCGCCCTCGGGCCGCGCGGTGTCCTTGGTGAACAACGGAAACCGCCGGGTGACCCGCCGCGGCCGCCCCTCGGCGTCGGGGGCACTGATGGGATCGCGCACGGTGAGGTCGCCGTCCTCGTCGCGCACCGCGGCATCGGCGTCACCATCGACCACACCGAGCGCGTCGGGCTCACCGTGCACGGCCTGCGCGCCCGTGACGGCCGGGGCGCTCTCCGCGCCCCCGGCGTCCGAGGCGCTGCCCGCGCTCGCCGCGCTCCCCGCGTTCCGTTCAGCCGACACTGCGCTCCGCCGCCTCGACCACGTTGACGAGCAGCTGGGCGCGGGTCATCGGGCCGACTCCGCCGGGGTTCGGGGAGATGAAGCCGGCGACCTCGGCCACGTCGGGGTGGACGTCGCCCACGATCTTGCCCTCGGCGCTGCGGGAGACACCGACGTCCAGGACGGCCGCGCCCGGCTTGACGTCCTCGGCGCGGATCAGATGGGCGGAACCGGCGGCGGCGACGATGATGTCCGCCCGCTTGAGGTGCGCCGACAGGTCACGCGTGCCGGTGTGGCACTGGGTCACGGTCGCGTTCTCGCTGCGCCGGGTCAGCAGCAGCGGCATCGGCCGGCCGATGGTCACGCCCCGGCCGACCACCACGACCTCCGCGCCCTTGGTCTCCACGCCGTAGCGACGCAGGAGGGTCAGCACACCGTTCGGGGTGCAGGGCAGGGGGGCCGGCTCGTTCAGGACCAGACGGCCGAGGTTCATCGGGTGCAGGCCGTCCGCGTCCTTGTCCGGATCCATCAGTTCCAGGATGCGGTTCTCGTCGATGCCCTTGGGCAGCGGCAGTTGCACGATGTAACCCGTGCAGGCCGGGTCCTCGTTCAGCTCGCGGACGACCGCCTCGATCTCCTCCTGCGTCGCCGTGGCCGGCAGCTCGCGCTGGATGGAGGCGATGCCGACCTGCGCACAGTCACGGTGCTTGCCGGCGACGTACTTCTGGCTGCCGGGGTCCTCCCCGACCAGGATCGTGCCGAGGCCGGGCGTGACGCCCTTCTCCTTCAGCGCCGCCACGCGGGCGGTCAGATCGGACTTGATCGCGGCTGCGGTGGCCTTGCCATCGAGAATCTGGGCGGTCATGACCCCATCCTCGCGGATGACCCGCCCACGGTTCCAATCCGGCCGCAATACGGGCACCGCGGGGCCCCTCCCCCCGTATCCGCCCATGATCAGTGATGTTGCACTTGCACAACACATCAGGAATGCGGCTGGACAAGCCCGTCACTGGTGAAGAACGATGACCTGACAAGTGCCGCGGGCAGCTCAACGGGGGGACGGTCGCAATACTGAAGATTTTCCTCCGTGCGGATGTCACGCGTCGTCCCCGCACTCGGACCAACGGAGGAAAGTCCCCATGAGCTACGGCGACCCCAACAACCCCTACGGCGCTCCCCAGGGACAGCCGCAGCAGCCGCAGCAGGGCTACGGCTACCCGCAGCAGCAGGGGCAGGCGCCCGGGTACGGCTACCCGCAGGCCCCTCCGGTGTCCCAGTACGGCGGTCCCGCCGCGCCGACGGCGATGCCGGGCTCCGTGGGCGCGGCCCGCGTGATGATGTGGGTCATCGTCGGCCTCCAGGTCATCGGCGTGGCCATCTTCGCCTTCGCCGCCGCGGCCCTCAACTCCGCGAAGGACGACGAGTCCCTCAAGGACAACACCGCTTTCCAGGACCTGGTCGGCCAGTCGACCGGCGTGATCTGGGGTTACGTGGTCTTCGGCCTGGCCTGGCTGGTGTTCGCGGCCGTCCTGGCGACGAAGTTCAAGAACGGCGGCAACGGCGCCCGCGTCACCATCCTGGTCTTCGCCATCATCACCGCCGTCCTCGGCATCTACCCGTTCATCCTCGTGGGCCTGGTGCACACTGTCCTGGCCATCCTGGTCGCGGTGTTCGTCGGCAACGCGGGCGGCAAGGCCTGGTTCAACCGCCCCCGTTACTGACGGACCCGGCGGGCGGAACAGTTCGCGCCCATCACGTCCAAGGGCCGTGTCTCACCCGTTCGAGGGGGGCACGGCCCTGGTGCGTCGCCCTGGTCTGACGTCCATGGCTGTCAGGCACGGGAGGCCGCCGCTCACCCCCTCCGAGTCCATCCCGGCCATGGCCCGCCGTCTGTGCTTCGCCGAACCGGTGACCCTCAGAGTTCACAGGTACTCCCCGGGCGCCGGGTACGTCAGGCCGGCGGCCTGCCTCCGGTACCGTTTCCGGCATCGCTGCCAGGACCACAGCCGGGGGATCCATGTCAGACGCCGTCGCGCAGACCGGTTGCGTACCGCTGCGGCCCGCCGATCCGGTGCGGGTCGGACCGTACGTACCGCTGGGGCTGCTCGGCAGGGGCGGTATGGGACGGGTCTATCTGGCGCGGCACGGGGACGGGACGCCCGGGCTCGCCGCGGTGAAGGTCATCCGGCCCGAGTACGCCGAGGACGTGCCCTTCCGGCGGCGGTTCGAGCGGGAGGCCACCGTGCACGCGCGCGTGGGCGCGCCCTACACACCCGAGCTGCTGGGCACGGGTTTCGAACCGGACAGCGAGCTGCTGTGGATGGCGACCGTGTACTTACCCGGTCTCAACCTGGCGGAGGCGGTGCGGGATTGCGGTGTCCTGCCACCGGACGACGCCTGGCGGCTGGTGGCCGATCTCGGGCGGGCGCTCGGCGCGCTGGCCGCGACCGGGATCGTGCACCGGGACTTCAAGCCCTCCAACGTTCTCCTGACCCGACAGGGCGCACACGTCGTCGACTTCGGCATCGCCCAGGCCGTCGACGCCAGCGCGATCACCACGACCGGCAACCGCGTCGGCACCCCCGCCTTCATGTCCCCCGAGTACCTCAGGGACGGCCGCTGCGACACGGCCTCCGACGTGTTCTGCTGCGCGAGCACGGTCGTCCACGCGGTCACCGGACACGCCCCCTTCGGCGACGGCACCGGCGTGGACGTCCTGCACCGCATCGCCTCGGAGGAGCCGAACGCGGAGGTCATGTCCGAGGTGCGGACGGCCGACCCGGCCCTGGCCGACCTCCTCACGGCGTGCCTCTCCAAGGACCCGGCCCTGCGCCCCGGCCCCCAGGACCTGGTCGACGCGGCCTCGGCACAGCCCCGGTCCGCCTCCTGGCAGGAGCCGCTGGGCAGCCGCATCCTGGCCCGGCAACGGGCCTGCGAGGTGCTGAGGGACAGTCCGTTACGGCCGCCGCGGGTACGGCCGGCGGTGGCTGCGATGCCGGGGTTCGCGCCGCCCGGAGCGGCACAGTTACCCGGCGTACCGGCGGCGGGGCAGCCGGGCCTCGGGCCTGCGGCGGCGGGGAGTACGCCGGTGGCGACACCGGCGGCCGGAACCCCCGCCCGGCGGCGGCTGAAACCTTACGCCTCCGTCGCCGCCGTACTCACCGTGTGCGCCCTCGCCCTGACGGCCTTTCTGGCCACCCGCCCTTCGTCGGCCGGTGACAGCGGCTCCGCCGCGCCCACGGCCCGTGCGTCCGGCGACGATTACGACCGGACGTCCCTGCCGGGCCTCGACCCCCCGGATTCCCCCACACCGTCCAGCCGGGTCCCGCAGAACGAGGGGACGACCACGGGCACCTCTCCCGGTCCCTCGGACCACGGGGCCGAGGCCGACACCCGTACCACCGGCCCCGCTCCCGCGCCGGAGACGGCGAAGCCCCGGCCGTCGGCCACGGAACCGTCCAGGACACCGACCGCCCCGGCCAGGCCCCCGTGGCTCACCGACTGCACCCACTACTCCGGCACCGAACTCACCCGCCGCGGCGACAGCGGCCGGCGCGTCGTACAGGTGCAGTGCATGCTGGCCAAGCGCGGCTACGACGTGGGCGGCACGGGCGTGGACGGCCAGTTCGGCAAGGACACCGCCGCGGCGGTACGCGGCTTCCAGCGCGCCAAGGGGCTGGACCCCGACGGCAAGGTCGGCCCCGGGACGTGGGCGGCGCTGCGCTCCTCGACCTGAAAAAGGGAGCTGCCGCCCGCGGCGGTCAATGTGAGGATGTCCGCACCGGGCCCAGGCAGCCGCCTGGCACCACCCGGCCTCACCAACTCCCTTACCCGTTAGGACGGTTCACGCATGAGACCCACCCGCGGTGCCCTGATCGTCGCCGCCGCCCTGGCGCCGGCCCTCCTGCTCACCACCCCGGCCCTCGCCGCCGGCCCGGCCCCGGCGGCCCCCGCCGTGTCCGCCACCGCGGTGACGGACGGCACGCCGGTGGACGAGATGTCGGAGGACGACCTGCGGATCGCGATCCTCCGCATCATCGCCGACGAGGACAGTGGCCGAGGCGTCGTCAGGGAGGCCAACGAGGCCCTCGACGGCACCGTGGAGGACATGCGGGAGTTCCTGAAGACGGGCTACCGCCTCGCCCAGGCCGAGGACGACCGCGTCGCCATCGCCCGCATCCTGGCCGACCCGGACTCCGGCCGGGGCGTCAAGCGGGAAGCCGGC
>NZ_JBWKKY010000004.1:16344-324459 GCF_056430805.1 Streptomyces sp. NPDC045955 | reverse complement strand
ACCCCGGAGGCCCTGCGCGCCTTCCTGGAGACCGGCTACCGCCTCGCCCAGGCCGAGGACGACCGCGTCGCCATCGCCCGCATCCTGGCCGACCCGGACTCCGGCCGGGGCGTCAAGCGGGAAGCCGGCGAGGCACTCGACGCGAACACCCCGGAGGCCCTGCGCGCCTTCCTGGAGACCGGCTACCGCCTCGCCCAGGCCGAGGACGACCGCGTCGCCATCGCCCGCATCCTGGCCGACCCGACCATCAGCGCGGCGCTCAGGGCCGCCGCCGAGGAGGCCATCGACGGCACTCCGGAGGAGCTGCGGTACTTCCTGGAGGTCGGGCGGTACGAGGTCGACGGCTGAGCCGTACGGAGAGCGGGTCGCCGTTGATCACCGACCCGCTCGCCGCCGTCAGTGGAAGAAGTGCCGCGTCCCGGTGAAGTACATCGTGATGCCGGCCTTCTGCGCGGCCTCGACGACCAGCTCGTCACGGACGGAACCGCCGGGCTGCACGATGGCCTTGACGCCTGCGGCACCCAGGACGTCGATGTTGTCGGGGAACGGGAAGAACGCGTCCGACGCGACGTACGCGCCCCGGGCCCGCTCCGCGCCGGCCCGCTCCACCGCCAGCTTGCAGGAGTCGACCCGGTTGACCTGCCCCATGCCGACGCCCACCGAGGCGCCGTCCTTGGCGAGCAGGATCGCGTTGGACTTCACCGCGCGGCAGGCCTTCCAGGCGAAGGCGAGCTGCTGGAGCTCGTCGGCGTCCAGCGCCTCGCCGGTCGCCAGCGTCCAGTTGGCCGGGTCGTCGCCGTCGGCCTGGAGCCGGTCGGTCACCTGGAGCAGCGCGCCGCCGTCGATCGGCTTGACCTCGACCGGGGAGGAGGGCCCGTCGGGGCAGCGCAGCACGCGGATGTTCTTTTTCTTGGTGAGCGCCTCCAGGGCGCCGTCCTCGTAGTCCGGCGCGACGATGACCTCGGTGAAGATCTCCGCGACCTGCTCGGCCATCTCCTTGCTGACCGGGCGGTTGACCGCGATCACGCCGCCGAACGCCGACAGCGGGTCACAGGCGTGCGCCTTGCGGTGCGCCTCGGCGACGTCCGCGCCCACCGCGATGCCGCAGGGGTTGGCGTGCTTGATGATCGCGACGCAGGGCTCGGCGTGGTCGTACGCGGCACGGCGGGCGGCGTCCGTGTCCGTGTAGTTGTTGTACGACATCTCCTTGCCGTGCAGCTGCTCGGCCTCGGCGAGGCCGCCCGTGCCTGAGACGTACAGGGCGGCGGGCTGGTGGGGGTTCTCGCCGTAGCGCAGGGTGTGCTCGCGCTCCCAGGTGGCGCCGAGGAAATCGGGGAACTGCGAGTCGTCGACGGGCGCGTAGGAGGAGGCGAACCAGGAGGCGACGGCCACGTCGTAGGCGGCCGTGTGCTGGAAGGCCTCGGCGGCGAGCCGCTTGCGGGTGGCGAGGTCGAAGCCGCCGCTGCGCACGGCGGACAGGACGTCGGCGTAGCGGGCCGGGCTGGTGACGACCGCGACGGACGGGTGGTTCTTGGCGGCGGCCCGGACCATCGACGGCCCGCCGATGTCGATCTGCTCGACGCACTCGTCCGGCGAGGCACCGGAGGCGACGGTCTCGCGGAACGGGTAGAGGTTGACGACGACGAGGTCGAACGGCTCGACACCCAGCTCGGCGAGCTGCCGCCGGTGGTCCTCCAGGCGCAGGTCGGCGAGGATGCCGGCGTGCACGCGCGGGTGCAGCGTCTTGACGCGGCCGTCCAGGCACTCGGGGAAGCCGGTGAGCTCCTCGACCTTGGTGACGGGGACGCCGGCAGCGGCGATCTTCGCGGCGGTGGAGCCGGTGGAGACGAGCTCGACCCCGGCCTCGTGGAGCCCGCGCGCGAGGTCCTCGAGACCGGTCTTGTCGTAGACGCTGACGAGCGCCCGGCGAAGGGGCCGCTTGTTGCTCTCGGCGGTCACTGGATAACTACCTTTCGTCCCTCAATGCGATAGCCGTTGCGGGCGAGCCGCCCCACGACCTCGACGAGCAGCCTTCGCTCGACTTCCTTGATGCGCTCGTGCAGAGCGCCTTCGTCGTCCTCGTCCCGGACCTCCACCACGCCCTGCGCGATGATCGGCCCGGTGTCGACGCCGTCGTCGACGAAGTGGACGGTGCAGCCGGTGACCTTGGCGCCGTACGCGAGCGCGTCCCGCACGCCGTGGGCCCCCGGGAAACTGGGCAGCAGGGCCGGGTGCGTGTTGACGAACCGCCCGCCGAACCGCGCGAGGAACTCCTTGCCGACGATCTTCATGAACCCGGCGGAGACGACGAGGTCGGGCTCGTAGGCGGCGACGGCCTCGGCGAGGGCGGCGTCCCACTCCTCGCGGCTGCCGTAGTCCCTGACCTTCCGCACGAAGGTCGGCAGCCCGGCGCGCTCGGCGCGGGCCAGCCCCTCGATGCCCTCACGGTCGGCGCCGACGGCCACGATCTCGGCCCCGTACTGCTGCGCACCGGCGGCGTCGATCTCGCTGAGCAGCGCCTGAAGGTTGGTGCCGGATCCGGAGACCAGCACGACGAGGCGCTTGGCGCGCGGGGCCACGGGCTTGGCGGCCACGGTGGGGGCCTTTCTCGAAGGGAGCGTCTGTCCAGGCGGCCGGCCTCGGGCGTTTGTGCATTCATACGAATGCTTCGCGCCCCCGGATACGGGGAAGCCTACGAACCGGCCGACCGTCAGCAACGATACCGGCACACCGGGCAGCCCCCACGGGACGGGGGCTTGGCCGGAAGGTAGCGTCTGGGCGGAGCCGGTTCGGGAACGCCGTCCGGACGTGATGCGTTCAAGAGGTGGCGGGCCCGGGTCCGACACCGTTCGGTTCTGTCCACCCATTCCTGCTCAGCAACTCGTTCCTACTCATCAACGGGAAGACGCTCACTTGATGCCGGACCGCAGCCTGCGACTCCTCACGTTCCCCCAGCTGTCGGCGCAGGGAGGGGAGCGCGGCAGCGTGCTGCTGCGGGAGCGCCCCAGCTCACCACCCGACGCGCCGTCGGACGGCGACCGCGGCGACGAGCGAGGGCGCGGGTCCCAGGAGGACAACCCCTTCGCCCCGCCGCCCGAGGGCACCCCGGACCGGCCCTGGCAGCCGCGGCGCCCGTCGGGCGACGACTCCCGGGACGGCGGTGAGGACGACCGCGCCCCCTGGGGCAGGCAGTGGAGCGACCGGCAGCCCGGCCGTTCCTCCGATGGCTTCGGTGAGCGCCCCGGTGGCGGCCCCGAGGGCCCGGGCGGCCCCCAGGGCGGCGCGAACCCGCGCTGGGACCCGACGGATCCCGCCCAGCGCCGTGCGCGCTACGCCCTGCTCTCCGGCATGTGGGCCTTCTTCTTCGCCCTCTTCAGCTGGCCGTACGTGGCGCTGCTGCTCGGCGCGCTCGCCCTCTACTGGGGCATCAGCGCCCTGCGCGCCAAGCCCGGCAGGCCCGACCCGGACGCCCCGGCCCCCGAGCAGACGGGCCGCCCCCAGACGACGGCGGCGGTGAGCGGCCTGGTCACGGCGTCCCTGGCCATCGCCCTGGTCGCCGCGTCGTTCACGGCCCAGCTGGTCTACCGCGACTACTACACGTGCACGAACGACGCCCTCACGAACGAGGCGAAGCAGTCCTGCACGGAGCTTCTGCCGAAGGAACTGCGGGGCTTCCTGGGCACGGACGACTGACGGACGGCCTGCTGCTTCAGGGGGTGTCCGACTCGGGGGTGGGGTCGGGCGGGAGCAGGCGGTCGTAGGGCTCGGGGGCCGGGTCGGCCGGCAGGAAGTCGTACGGCTCGAATGCGGGGTCGTTGTGGTCTTGGCCGCCGGGGTCCTGGGGGCCGCCGGGGGCTTCGGCGAAGGGCGCGTAGGGGGCATAGGCGGCGTAGGGGGCCTCCGGTGCAGGGGATGAGGTCCGCGGCTGCGCGGTCCCGTGGGGCGGGGAGGTAGCGGCCCGGGGACCTCCGTCGGCTCCCGAGGCCCCCGCACTTCCCGTGCCACCGGCGAACCCGGCGATTCCGGTGCGGATGAACCAAGCCCAGGCGGGGCGCGAGCCCTTCCGTTGGGGCTTGCCCTCGGCCGGTTCCTCCCGCTGTTTACCGATACTCGCCCCGTCCGCCCGGGGCGCCCGGCAGTGCCAGGACCGTACGGTCACCGCCGTCGGCACGGCCACCAGCATCAGCCACGCCAGTGTCGCCGTACCCACCTGCCACCACACCGGCCCGAACCGGGCCAGGACGGAGACCCCCAGCGGGCCGCCCGCCAGCGCGGCGAGCCCCGCGAGTACGGCCGCGCTCAGCACGGCCGCGAGGGCGGCGGCACGGGCGGTCCGCCCCGGCGACCAGACGCCACCAGGCGCGCCGCCCGGCCGCGTCCCGCCGTGCTCCCCGGAAACCGCCGCCCGCGCCACGGTCCAGCCGGCGACCACCCCGGCGACCATCGGCACGGCCCCGGCCGCCGCCCAGTGCACCAGCCGCCCCTCCCCCGCCTCCGGCACCGCCGCCAGCAGCGGAAACGGCGGCAGGAACGGGGCCGGTGCGGAGGACAGCGGGCTGACGACCTGGCCGGCGCCGAGGGCGAAGCCGGGGCCGAGGGCGTAGGCGGCGCCCCACACCGCCGCGTTCGGCATCAGGGCCGCACAGAGCAGGAGCACCGCGAACCGGCCCGACCACCCCTCCGTCAGCCGCAGCAACCCCGCCTGGGCCGCCGCCCCGTGCCCCACCAGCGACACCGCCACCAGCAGCGCACCGCCCCCGAGGAGGACCGCCACCCCGGCCGCCGCGGCCCGGGCGGCGGCACCCGGGCGCCCGTCCGGCTCGAGGACCAGCGGCCGTACCGCCGCAGGCAGCACGCCCAGCAGCCGCCGCAGCGGCCCGCCCGGACGGCCGTACGCCGACCACACGCCCACCCCGGCCGCCAGGACGGCGACCAGCGGCACGCACACCCCCGTCCACACCCACGACGGCCGCAGCACACCGCCCGCGGCGTACAGGGCCGCGGGCGCGGCGACAGCGAGGTAGCCGAGGACGACGCCCGTCCAGGCGGTACGCGCGGAGACCAGCGGCGGGCCCGCGACGGCCGAGAGGCCCGGGACCACCGCGAAGCCCGGGACCACCGCGAGGCCCGGGACCACCGCGAGGCCCTCGACTGCCGCGAGGCCCTCGACTGCCGCGATGTCCTCGGCGAAGCCGTCGTCGATGCCGCCGCTCTCGCCCCGCGCCCCGCCGTCCGTGGCGTCCCGCGCCGCCCGGTGCAGCAGCCACACCGGCAGCGCGAGCAGTAGCAGCGGTGGGACGCCCACGGGAGCCGGGACGCCGGCGAGCGTGTCGGTGCGGACCAGTTCCGCTCCGTGGGCCAGCAGCCACAGCGCCGCCGCGACGTGCAGCGCGCCGCCGGGCCCGCTGTCGGGGTACGGCGAGGTGATCCACAGCAGCATCACCGGCAGGGCGAACGCCGCGAGCCCGAGGCCCGCCGCGACCGCACCACCCACAAGGGCGCCGCCCAGTCCGGGCGAACGGTCGCGCATCCGGATGAGCAGGGGCGACGGCGGACGTCGGCGAGCGGTCATCTCGATCACGCCCGCCATGCTCCCAACGACACTCGCTTTCCCGTCGTAACGGGCAAACCATCGATGTGTCGCTCAATATACGTTCATGTACTTTTCTGTACGGAGGGGCGTCCGGTGACACAGAGCCCTGCCCTCCCGCTCCCGCCGCCGAAGGAACGCCGACGCCTGCGCGAGGCAGCCTCGCTGACGCGGGCTCAGCTGGCTTCCCGGCTGGGCGTCACCAGCGAGACGGTGCGCGGGTGGGAGACCGGTCGCTCGACGCCGCGCGGCCGGAAAGGGGAAAGGTACGCGAAGCTGCTGCACTCGCTGGGCACGGAGGCGGACCTGACACCGCCTCATGAGGAGCGCGGCACGGCAGGCGTGAGCGGTCGGAGCCGCCCCTCCGCCGGGGACTGGGGCCGGGCCTCCGGCCGAAACCGGGGGCGCCCGTCCGCCACGGACCGGGGCCGCACCTCCGCCGCGGACCAGGACCGTACCGCCGTCGGCCACCGCAGCCGCGCCTCGGCCGGCGAGCAAGGCCGTACCGCCGGCAGTGCCCGGAGCCGCGGCCCCGCCGCCGACCATCGCCACACCACCGTCGCGGACCACCGTCATACGACCGCCGAGGCCGCCGTCGCCGTCGCCGACCGCAGTCGCACCACCGATACCGACCGGCGCTCCGGCCCCGCCCGGGCGACAGTCTCGCGACGGCCGGACGACGCGACCGCCGCCCTGACACCCGACCAGGCCTTCGACGCGCTGTACGCGTTCTGCGCACCCGCGCTCGTCCGGCAAACTTACCTGCTGACCGGCCGCCGCGAGCTGGCGCGGGAGTCGGTCGAGCGGGCCTTTCACATCGCCTGGCAGCGCTGGCCCGAGGTGGCCCGCGACCGCGACCCGGCGGGCTGGGTGCGGGCGGTGGCCTACGACTGTGCCCTCTCCCCGTGGCACCGGTTCCGCCCCCGCTACCGGTATCCCGAGCCGCCGCCCTCCGACGCCTTCGACCGCGCACTGCTGGACACCCTGCTGAAGCTGCCGCCCTCGTACCGCCGCACGCTGCTCCTGTCCGACGGTGTCGGGCTCGGCCTGCCGGAGACGGCGGCGGAGACGGAGGCGAGCAGCCGCGCGGCCGCGAACCGGCTGACGCACGCGCGGCAGGCGGTCGCCGAGCGGCTGCCGGAGCTGGCGGACCCGGAGGTGCTCCACTGGCGGCTGGTCGAGCTGGCCTCCATCGAGCGGCTGCGGGCCGCCAAACCACTGGTCGTGCGCCGGGCAGGGGAACGCCGGGCCCGTTTCTGGACCCGGGCCGCCATCGCCTTCACGATCGCCCTGATCGGAGCCACGGCCCTCACCGCCCGCACGGCCCCCACACGCTACGAACCGCCGGTGCCGCCAGGCGAGACCGTCCAGGGCGTGCCGCCACCGGTCGCGCCCGGGCCGCTGTCGGAGTCGGAGCGGAAGCTGCGGGCGAAGCTGCGCAAGGAGGAGCAGCGGGGGCCGGTCCGGCTGATGCCGCAGCCACACTGACGCCCGCTTCGCGAAAAGGCGGTGGGCCCGCCCCCGTGCAGGGAGCGGGCCCACCAGTGAGCTGTGCGACTGAGCCGTAGGGCGCTGAAGCCTTGCTCAGCCCGCCCGGCTGCTCAGCCGGCGAGGATCGCGCGCGCCAGCTTCGCCGTCTCGGTCGGCGTCTTGCCGACCTTGACGCCGGCGGCCTCGAGGGCCTCCTTCTTCGCGGCGGCCGTGCCGGAGGAGCCGGAGACGATGGCGCCCGCGTGGCCCATGGTCTTGCCCTCGGGCGCGGTGAAGCCCGCGACGTAGCCGACGACCGGCTTCTTCACGTTCTCCTTGATGAAGGCCGCGGCCCGCTCCTCGGCGTCGCCGCCGATCTCACCGATCATCACGATCAGGTCGGTGTCGGGGTCGGCCTCGAACGCGGCGAGGGCGTCGATGTGGGTCGTCCCGATGACCGGGTCGCCACCGATGCCGACGGCGGAGGAGAAGCCGATGTCCCGCAGCTCGTACATCATCTGGTACGTCAGCGTGCCGGACTTCGACACCAGGCCGATGCGGCCCGGCTTGGTGATGTCGCCCGGGATGATGCCGGCGTTCGACTGGCCCGGCGTGATGAGACCGGGGCAGTTCGGGCCGATGATCCGGGTCTTGTTGCCCTTGGACACGGCGTAGGCGTAGAACGCGGCCGAGTCGTGGACCGCGATGCCCTCGGTGATGACGACCGCGAGCGGGATCTCGGCGTCGATGGCCTCGACGACGGCGGCCTTGGCGAAGGCCGGCGGGACGAAGAGGACGGATACGTTCGCGCCCGTCTTCTCGATCGCCTCGGCGACCGTGCCGAAGACCGGGATCTCGTTGCCGTCGATGTCGACCGACGTGCCCGCCTTGCGGGGGTTCACGCCACCGACGATGTTCGTGCCGTCGGCCAGCATGAGCTTGGTGTGCTTCATGCCCGTGGCACCGGTCATGCCCTGGACGATGACCTTGGAGTCCTTGTTGAGGAAGATAGCCATGGCTGTTTAGTCCCTCGTCCCTTACTTCGCAGCCGCGAGCTCGGCGGCCTTGTCGGCCGCGCCGTCCATGGTGTCCACGCGCTGGACCAGCGGGTGGTTGGCGTCGGAGAGGATCTTGCGACCCAGCTCGGCGTTGTTGCCGTCGAGACGGACAACGAGGGGCTTGGTGACTTCCTCGCCCTTGTCCTTGAGCAGCTGCAGCGCCTGCACGATGCCGTTGGCGACCTCGTCACAGGCGGTGATGCCACCGAAGACGTTGACGAACACGGACTTGACGTCCGGGTCGCCGAGGATGATCTCCAGGCCGTTCGCCATGACGGCGGCGGAGGCGCCACCACCGATGTCGAGGAAGTTGGCGGGCTTGACGCCACCGTGCGCCTCACCGGCGTACGCGACGACGTCCAGGGTGCTCATGACGAGACCCGCGCCGTTGCCGATGATGCCGACCTCGCCGTCGAGCTTGACGTAGTTGAGGTTCTTCTCCTTGGCGGCGGCCTCGAGCGGGTTGGCCGCCTCCTTGTCCTGGAGGGCCTCGTGCTCCGGCTGACGGAACTCGGCGTTCTCGTCCAGGGAGACCTTGCCGTCGAGGGCGATGACCTCACCGGAGGCGACCTTGGCCAGCGGGTTGACCTCGACGAGGAGGGCGTCCTCCTTGATGAAGGTGTCCCACAGCTTGACGAGGACGTTCACGACCTTGTCGGCGACCTCGGCCGGGAACTTCGCGGCCTCGACGATCTCGCGGGCCTTCGCCTCGGTGACACCCTCGTTGGCGTCGATCGGCGTCTTGGCGACGGCCTCGGGGCGGGTGGCCGCCACCTCCTCGATCTCCATGCCGCCCTCGACGGACGCGATGGAGAGGAAGGTGCGGTTGGCACGGTCCAGGAGGAAGGAGACGTAGTACTCCTCCACGATCTCCGGGGCCGTCTCGGCGATCATCACCTTGTGGACCGTGTGGCCCTTGATGTCCATGCCGAGGATGTTGGTCGCATGCTCGACGGCCTCGTCGGGGCTGGCGGCGAGCTTCACGCCACCGGCCTTGCCACGGCCGCCGACCTTCACCTGGGCCTTGACGACGGACTTGCCACCGAGGCGCTCGGTGGCTGCGCGGGCCGCCTCAGGCGTGTCGATGACTTCACCGGCCAGCACCGGTACATCGTGCTTGGCGAAGAGGTCCCTCGCCTGGTACTCGAACAGGTCCACGCGCTTCCGTCCCTATCAGTGATCTCGCGGTTCGTTGTCTGCGTGGGCGTGCCGCGAGGGCAACGTGACGTCCGCTGTCTGTCACAAGGGAGGCGCACACGGTGTCCGAGCGCGCGGCATGTCCGTCTCGCAGGTTATCGCTGCTTGCGAGGGGCCTCTAAATCGAGGGTCACACCTGAGCGGTGATACCTGTCACATGATGCCGCGCTCTCTGGCACGGCGTGCCGGGAGTGAGGGGCCTCACCGGGCTGGGGTTGACCCGGTGAGGCCCGTCTGACACCCCGGCTCTCCGGGGTGCGGGGCGGTTGGTCCCCACCCCAATGGGGACCACCCGACCCCATCCACGAGGTTCCGGCCTCGGACGACCGACGGTTTCGACCGCCCGGAGGGGATGCCTCGTGGAGTCGGTGGGGGGGAGGGGGCGACGGGATCCTTGGGGTGCTGGGTGCTGCGGGTGCCGGGGGGCGGGTTGTGGAGTGCTAGCCGGGGACAGGGAGTGCTAACCGGGGAAGACGGGATGTCCCCGTGACTGTCCCGGGTGCCGACCGGGCGAGAGGGGGCCGCTGCCCCGGGCTGGAGTCTCAGCGGGGCCATGTGGCTCAAGGTGAGGCGTAGGTGTCGCCGTGGCGTGACGTACCGCCGTCGGCCGCGGACCGGTCGCCGAGCGAGTTGTGTCCTGGGCGGCCGGACGGGCTTGCGGGGTCGGTGCATCTGGGGTGCCCCGGGTCTCTGCGTCTCATGTGGCTGGAGTGCTCTGCGACTCCGGCGGCATGGTGCGGCTGGAGATCGATCGGGAGTGCGGGTGCCGTTGGCGAGTCGGACGGGGCGGGCAGCGCTGCCGGCACGGGCAGCTTGAGCGACGACGGCGACGGCGACGGGGAGAAAGACGGCGACGGCAGCGGCAGCGGCAGCGGCAGCGGCAGCGGCGAGGAAGGCGATATGGACGACGAGAAGGAGGACGCATACGCCCGCTCCCCGCACAGAAGCCCGATGCCGAGCACCCCGCCCACCAGCAGCGCCACCCGGAGCGCACGCCACCCGGCCGCTGTGCGCGGCAAGCGCACAGCGGCACCGGGCAGGGCTGCTGACCAGATCAAGAGGGGGAGCTTCCTCCCGTGCTACGGAACAAGCGCAGCGCGACGCACCGCCGAGCAGGCGCCGATCCTCGCACGGGAGTGCGGAGTTGACGCAAGCCCCTTGCTCGCTGACGGGCAGTCATATCCGTTTTGCCGGCCGAAGCCGGACCACTCCGGCCGTCCGCGCGTCACGCCGCGTCGGGTATCGGCAGCGGACGCTTCTCGATCGCCGCCGCCATCACCTCGGGGAACAGATCAGGCGTGCAGGCGAACGCCGGTGCCCCCAGCGCGGCGAGCGCGGCCGCGTGCTCCCGGTCGTACGCCGGCGCCCCCTCGTCGGAGAGCGCCAGCAGCGTCACGAACTGCACTCCCGAGGCCTTCATCGCCGCGACCCGCTTGAGCATCTCGTCCCGTATGCCTCCCTCGTAGAGGTCGCTGATCAGCACGACCACGGTCTCCGCGGGACGGGTGATCTGCGACTGGCAGTAGGCGAGTGCCCTGTTGATGTCCGTGCCGCCACCCAGTTGTGTGCCGAACAGGACGTCGACGGGGTCGTCGAGCTGGTCCGTGAGGTCGACGACCGCCGTGTCGAAGACGACGAGTCGCGTGGAGATCGTCCGCATCGAGGCGAGCACCGCCCCGAACACCGACGCGTACACGACCGATGCGGCCATGGATCCCGACTGGTCGATACAGAGGATGACCTCCTTCTTCGTGGTCTGGGACGCCCGCCCGTACCCGATGAGCCGCTCCGGCACGATCGTTCGGTACTCGGGCAGGTAGTGCTTCAGGTTGGCCGCGATCGTGCGGTTCCAGTCGATGTCGTGATGGCGGGGCCGGTTGATCCGGGCGCTGCGGTCGAGGGCGCCGGTGAGGGTGGCCCGGGTGCGGGTGGCGAGCCGCTTCTCCAGGTCCTCGACGACCTTGCGCACGACGGCCCGTGCCGTCTCCTTCGTCGTCTCGGGCATGGCCTTGTTGAGCGACAGCAGCGTGCCGACGAGGTGCACGTCGGCCTCCACCGCCTCCAGCATCTCCGGCTCCAGCAGGAGCGTGGCGAGACCGAGTCGGTCGATGGCGTCGCGCTGCATGACCTGTACGACGGAGGACGGGAAGTACGTCCGGATGTCCCCGAGCCAGCGCGCCACGGACGGCGCCGACGCCCCGAGCCCCGCCGAACGATCCCGGCCCCCCTGCGGCTTCTCCCCCTTTCCGTAGAGCGCGGCCAGCGCTCCGTCCATCGCCGCGTCCCGCCCGGACAGTTCGCACCCGGTGCCGTCCGCCGCGTCACCGCCGAGCACGAGCCGCCACCGCCGCAGGCGCTCCTGCGCCGGGTCCGTCACCTCGGCCGTCATCCGTGTCCTCCCTCGCGAGGCCGTTCCCACAGCGGGATCACCAGCACGGCCGTCGCCGGCCGGCCTTCCGCCGGCGACCCGTTCCCGTCGGTGTCACCCGGCTCCGCGTTCGGAACCTGCCGCCGCAGTCCGTCGGTCGTCATCCCGTCACCCCCGCCAGTTCGTCGCCGATGTGCCCTGTCACTTCGTCCAGCCCGAGCAGCAGCCGCAGGACCGGCACCACGGCGTCCGCGCGCACCGGGTCGAGCTCTGCCGCGAAGCCGGGTATGCCGGAGCCGGACCCGGTCGCACCGCTCCCGCCCCCCGGCCCGCGCCGGACCAGTTCGCCGAGGGTTCGCCGCACGCCGGGCTCGTATGCCGAGAACGTCCGCCGCAGCAGGGGCAGCACGTCCGTGAACGCCTCCGCCGGCACTGCCGTCAGCCACGCGTCGACCAGCCCGAGCAGCCGCTCGTCGTGCACCAGGAGCATCCCGCCCCCGGAGCCTCCTCCGACGAAGCCCTCGATCCACGCGGCCGCGTCCGGCGGCGGCGTGCCCGGCGACAGGACGAGCCCCATGAGCCGCGCCGCCTCGTCCTGCGCCAACTCCCCGTCGTCCAGCAGGAGCCGGACGGCCCTCCCTCTGATCACTCCGGGTACGGTGTCCCGCCCGCACAGCACCCGCAGCACCGACTGCCATCGGGCTCGCAGGTGACCTTGTCCCTCCGCGGGGGCGTCCCCCAGGAGTCCCACGGCCCCGTGCACGGCGTCGACATGACGCCGCATCTCCTCGGCGCCGTCCGCGTCGAGTGCGGCGCAGGCCGGCGGCAGACCGACGAAGACCCGCTTGGCCAGACCCGCCGCGACCTCCCCCAGGGCCCCGGTGTCCGTGCCGCGCACATCGCCGTAGCGCAGGGAGCGGACCAGGGCCGGCAGCGCCTCGGCGAGCCGGCCGACGTCCGCGTCGAGGGCCGCCCGGTCGGCGAGGATCCGCATCACCGTCGGCAGGGCGTCGGGTAGTTCGGCCAGCAGGCAGCGCTCGGCGAGTGCGGTGACGTCGGCGAGCCCCTGCGCGGTGACGGCGTCCGCCTCCGCCTTGGCGGTCGCGGCGGACAGGACGGTCGTCCCCCACACCCCGGCCTCGGCGACCCGCACCGACAGCTCGGGCTCCCAGCGCAACCGCCACGTCTCCCGGAACGTGCCCGTGCTGCCCCGGGAGGCAGCCGGTTCGCCCCACGCGACGCCGAGCAACCGCAGCCGGTGCAGCAGCCTGCTGCGGGCGGCGTCGGTCTCCTTGCGCAGGTCGAGCTCCAGCTCCCGCTCGAGCGCCTCCGGCTTCAGCCGCAGGCGGCGCTGGAGCCGGGCGAGGTCCCGCTGCAACGGAACCGCCGGGGCCGTCGGCGGCACCTCCCCCAGCACGTCCCCCACGACCAGCCGGTCCCGCACCAGCGCCAGCGGCACGTCCGAGCCCTCGCACATCACCGCCCGCACCGCGTCGGTCGTCTCGCTCAGGCCGGGCAGCGGACGGCCCCGCATCGCGGCGAGGGTCTCGGCCAGCCGCACGGCCTCGATGACGTGCGCGGAGGAGACGAGCCGGTCCTCGGCGCGCAGCAGGCCCGCCACCTTGGTCATCCACCGCTCGACCGGCCGGTCCGGGGCGCTGAACAAGTGCCCGTACCAGCCCGGCGAGTCGATGCCGGCTCCGTAGCCGCTCACCCGGGACAGCCGGCGGTGGGTCCACGGCACCCACGTCATGTCGGTCTTGACCTTGGGCAGCCCCTTGAGCAGGGCCCTGTCGGCGGCGACGGTGGTCTTCCGGCGCAGGGCGGGCACATGCCACGCCCCGCACACGACGGCCACGCCGTCCTCGAACTCCCGCTGCGCGGCCCGCACCTGGAGCCGCATGTACGCCTCGCGCACCAGGTCCCGGTCATGTCCCCCGCTGCCGTAGGTCTCCCGCAGCGCCCCCATGGCCTCCTCGAGCACGGTGAACGGCGCGAGCGCGTCCCCCTCCCCCACGCCCCGGTGCTCCACGACGTCCTCCCACCACCGCTCCGGGTCGTCGTAGCCGGCGGTCTCGGCGAGCACGCCGAGCGGATCGATCCGTACGTCGGCGGGTCCGGAGCCGGGTTCAGGCGCGGGCCCCGAGTCACCCTCGCCGTCCGCCGTCTCGGCGTCCAACGGAGAGTCCCCCTCCACTCCGGCCTCCTCCTGCCTCCCCCACGCCAGCGTGTGCGTGGCCGGCAGGTCGATGAAGCGGGCCGGGACGTCGTGTTCCAGGGCCCAGCGGATGGCGACCCACTCCGGGGAGAACCCGGCCAGCGGCCAGAACGCCGAGCGGCCGGGCTCGTCCACGGCATGGGCGAGCAGGGCGACCGGCGGCCGCATCTCCTCGTCGGCGGCGAGCGGGATCAGGGCATCGGCCTCGGGCGGCCCCTCGATCAGCACGACCCGCGGCCGGGCCTCCTCCAGCGCCGCCCGCACGGCCCGCGCCGACCCCGGCCCGTGATGCCGCACCCCGAGCAACAACGGTCCCGCCCCGGCCGCCCGGCCCACGGCTTCTTCCGAGCCCGTCACTTGATCCCCTCCCCTCGCATGCCCGGTCCCGCAACCGATCCCCGCCCCGCCTCGCTCACACGCTCACCTCCCGGCAGGCCCGGTAGAAGTCCTTCCAGCCGTCCCGCTCGCGGACCACCGTCTCCAGGTACTCCTGCCAGATGACCCGGTCGGCCGCAGGGTCGCGGACCACCGCGCCGAGGATGCCCGCGGCCACGTCGCCCGCTCGCAGCACGCCGTCGCCGAAGTGAGCCGCCAGGGCGAGCCCGTTGGTGACGACGGAGATCGCCTCCGCCGTGGACAGCGTGCCGCTCGGCGACTTCAGCTTCGTCCGGCCGTCGGCCGTGATCCCGTCGCGCAGCTCGCGGAAGACCGTGACCACCCGGCGGATCTCGTCAAGGCCGTCGGGCGCGGGCGGCAGGTCGAGGGAGCGGCCGATCTGGTCGACTCGGCGCGAGACGATGTCGACCTCGGCCTCGGGGCTCTCCGGGAGCGGCAGCACCACCGTGTTGAAGCGGCGGCGCAGCGCGCTGGACAGGTCGTTGACCCCGCGGTCGCGGTCGTTGGCCGTGGCGATCAGGTTGAAGCCGCGGACGGCCTGCACCTCCTGGCCCAGCTCCGGTATCGGCAGCGTCTTCTCCGACAGGATCGTGATGAGCGTGTCCTGCACGTCGGCGGGGATGCGGGTCAGTTCCTCGACGCGGGCCGTCATGCCCTCGGCCATGGCCCGCATGACCGGGCTGGGCACGAGGGCGTCGCGGCTCGGGCCGTGGGCGAGCAGCTGCGCGTAGTTCCAGCCGTACCGGATGGCCTCCTCCGGTGTGCCGGCCGTGCCCTGCACCAGCAGGGTGGAGTCGCCGCTGACCGCTGCGGCCAGATGCTCGGAGACCCAGGTCTTCGCCGTGCCGGGCACACCGAGCAGGAGCAGGGCGCGGTCGGTGGCGAGCGTGGTGACGGCGACCTCGACGATGCGGCGCGGGCCGACGTACTTGGGTGTGATCACCGTGCCGTCGGGCAGCGTGCCGCCGAGCAGGTACGTCGCCACCGCCCACGGCGACAGCTTCCAGCGGGCCGGACGCGGACGGTCGTCCTGCGCGGCCAGCGCGGCGAGTTCGCCGGCGAAGGCGTCCTCGGCGTGCGGCCGCAGTGCTGCTGCCCCGGGTACGTCCGCGGGTGCGCCCGTGCCCGTGTTCGCGGGCGCGGACCCGTTCTGGCTCGGGTCGACGGACGTCGGTTCTACGGACACAGGCATAGCTGAGTCCCCCTCCAGCTCGGCCGGTTCGGATCTGGCATCCACGTTGCACCACACCACTGACAATGCGTTCTGACCTGCGCAAACGTCCCGCCGAAGCCTCTCTCGGACCCGATTGTCAGTGGTGGGATCTACCTTCGGCGACATGACTCAGCAGGGGGTGCGCTGGACCGCGGACCAGGTGCTGGCACTGGCGCCTGACGCCGCATCACGCAAAGCGGGAAGCAAACTCGGCGCGGCGGGGCCGTGGTCCGAGGCGGGGAGTTCCGACGAGGGGACGGTGTGGGGGCTGTGCAAGGGCAGCGGAAGCAAGCCGTATCAGACGGTCGTGGACATCGCGGACGCCTCCGGGCCCGCGTACAAGTGCAGTTGCCCGAGCCGGAAGTTCCCGTGCAAGCACGCTCTCGGGCTGCTGCTGCTCTGGGCGGGCGGCGAGGGAGCGGTGCCGACCGGGGAGGCGCCGGGGTGGGCCGGGCAGTGGATAGCGGGGCGCCGCAAGCGCGCGGAGGAGAAGAAGGCCGGGGACAGCTCCGGTGCGCCGTCCGGGTCCGCTGATCCGGAGGCGGCGCGGCGCCGGGCGGAGCGCCGGGCCGAGCGGGTCACTGCGGGCGCGGTGGAGCTGGAGCAGCGCCTGGCAGACCTGTTGCGCGGCGGCTTGGCCTCGGCGGAGCAGTCGGGCTACGGCCTGTGGGAGGAGACGGCGGCCCGCATGGTCGACGCCCAGGCCCAGGGCCTCGCCTCGCGCGTCAGGGAGTTGGGGGCCATACCGTCCACCGGCCCGGGCTGGCCCGTGCGGCTGCTGGAGGAGTGCGCGCTGCTGCATCTCCTCGGTCAGGGCTGGCTGCGCCGCGAGCGGCTGCCCGGCGCCCTCGCCGCGACGGTCCGCTCCCGCATCGGTCTGCCGGCCTCCGCGGACGGACCGCCGGTGCGGGACCGCTGGCTGGTGCTCGCCCAGTACGACACGGCGGACACCCGCCTGACGACCCGCCGCATCTGGCTGTACGGCGCCGACTCGGACCGCACCGTGCTGCTCCTCTCCTACGGTGCCGCCGGCCGCGCCCCGGAGCTGGCGCTGCCGGTCGGGCTGTCCCTGGAGGCCGAGGTGTCCGCCTACCCGGGCGCCGGGCAGCTGCGGGTGGCCCTGGGCGAACAGTTCACCCCGCCCGCGCCGACGGCGATACGCCCGCGGGGGATGACGACGTCCCAGGCCGCCGCCCGTTACGGCGACGCCCTGCGCGACGATCCCTGGCTGGAGTCCGTCCCGGTGACGCTGGACCGGGTCGTCCCCACCCCGGACGGCGGCTCCTGGCAGTTGGCGGACGCGGACGAGGACACGGCGTTGCCGCTCACACCGGCCGCGCGTTCCCGGCCGGGCCTGTGGCGGCTCGTCGCGCTGTCGGGCGGTGCCCCGGTCCGGGTCTTCGGCGAGTGCGGCCACCAGGGCTTCACTCCGCTGACGGCCTGGCCGGAAGGCCCGGGCGAGGCGACATCCCTGTGCTGAGCCGACGCCGATGCGCATGCACCGGCGCCGGCGGCCCGGCCTTTCCGACCCGACCCGCCTTCCCGTCAAATCCACGAATCTTTCAGGCATCCCGGGACAACCGGTAAGGGTGAGCCTTCAACCACCCCCGGGCGCCCCACGGAAAGGAAGCTCATGAGCAGTACCTCCGCTCCTGCGGCCGCGCCCGCGACGGGTGCCTGGGAGGGGCTCGTCACCACGGCACTGCTGGGCACGGACCGGCGTATGCCGCCGGGCACCGGGCCGGGCCCGGCGGCACCGGTGGCCCTGCTGGACGCGGCGGCCGTGGAGACCGTACGGCGACGAGCCGGTCTGCGTCCGGCGCGGGCGGCGGAGCGTCCGCAACCGGCCCCGGAAGACCCGCGTCCGCCTCTGCCGCAGGCGGCCGCCCGCAGACTCGCGATACTGCTGGCCGACCGCCCGGGCGCGTCCGGCGGCGGTCGTCGGGGCACCGCGCCCGCCCTGACGGAGCTGCTGCCCCAGTGGCTCGCGACGGCCAACGCCCGTGGTTTTGCTCCGCCTGCGCACCTGCTGCCCGCCCTGCTGGACGCGGCCCGGGGGCGTACGGACCTACGTCCGGCGGCGCTGGAGTTCGCGGGGCCGCGGGCCCTGTGGCTGGCCCGGCTGAACCCGGACTGGCGGTTCGCCCTGCGCTCGACACCGGGCGGCGGAGCGGCCCTGCCGCATCTCGATGACGCCGACAGCATCCGGCGGCTGTGGCAGGAGGGCCTGTTCGCCGAACGGGTCGCCCTCCTGTCCGCTCTGCGCTCCCGCGAACCGGCCGCCGCGCGCGACCTGCTCGCGACGACCTGGGCGACGGAACGGGCCGAGGATCGGCTGATGTTCCTCGACTCCCTGCGCACGGGCCTCGGGCCGGACGACGAGCCGTTCCTGGAACAGGCCCTGGCCGACCGCAGCCGCAACGTCCGGGCGACGGCGGCGGAGCTGCTGTCGGCACTGCCCGGATCGGCGCTCGCGGCACGGATGGCACTCAGGGCGGAGGCGTGCGTCGCCATCGACCACATGCAGCCCACCCAGCCCGCCCAAGCTGCCCCGGCCACCGGATCCACCGTGGCCACGCCGACGATCACCGTAGAAGCGCCGCACGCGTGCGATCCCGGCATGGAGCGCGACGGCGTCGTGGCGAAGGCGCCCGCCGGGCGCGGGGAACGGTCGTGGTGGTTCGGCCAGTTGGTGGAGGCGGCCCCGCTCGGGACCTGGTCGCGGCGGCTGGGCGGGCGGACGCCCCGGGAGATCGTGGCGCTGCCGGTCACGGACGACTGGCAGGGCGAACTGCACGCGGCGTGGTGCCGGGCCGCCGTGCGCCAGCGGGACGCCGAGTGGTCGCGCGCGCTGCTCGGAGAACCCTCGGCGCCGGAAGCGGGCGGCCCGGGCGCGGTGTCCCTGGCCGAACGCGCCAAGCTGCTCGGCACGCTGGACGCCGCCGAGCGGGCCGAGTGGGTGGCCGGCTTCATCGCGGCGCATGGCCTGTCCGAAGCGTTTCAGCTGCTCGGGGTGTGCGCGGTGCCATGGGCGCCGCCGCTCGGCCGGGCGGTGGTGGACGCGCTCAACATCGCGCGGGACGCGGGGAGTTATCCATGGAGTTTCAGCGGAGTCATGGGCCTGGCCGAGCGCTGCCTGGACCCGTCCGAGGCCGGTCGCCTCGACGCCTTGCTGGCCGTACCGGACGAGGCGGAGAACGCGTCTCCCGGCGCCGGCGGCTACTGGGCGGAGGCGTTCCAGCGCCTGGTCACGACGCTGCGCCTGCGCGCGGCGATGACGGAGGAGCTGAACACTTCCTGACCCCGGCCCGCGTCACGGAGCCCCGTGGCCACCCACCGGCCCCGGCCCCGGCCCCGGCCGACCATAACCACCCGCAGACAGACCGTAACCACCTGCAGACAGCACCCCGGGCAGACCATCACCCCCGGCGGACAACCCCCCGGTCCGCCGGCGCCCCACCCGGCACCACCGCCGGAGGCCTACGCCCCGGCCGGCTGGCGTGCGTTCGCCCGGACCCAGTCCACGATCGACGCGGTCGTCGCGCCGGGCGTGAAGATCTCCGCGACGCCCTTCTCCTTCAGCAGGGGAATGTCCGCCTCGGGGATGATCCCGCCGCCGAAGACCAGGATGTCCTCCGCGTCCCGCTCCTTGAGCAGGTCGATCACCGCGGCGAAGAGCGTGTTGTGCGCGCCGGAGAGGATGGACAGCCCGATCGCGTCGGCGTCCTCCTGGAGCGCCGTGTCGACGATCTGCTCGGGAGTCTGGTGGAGCCCGGTGTAGATGACCTCCATACCGGCGTCGCGCAGCGCCCGCGCGATGACCTTGGCCCCGCGATCGTGGCCGTCGAGGCCCGGCTTGGCCACCACCACGCGGATCGGACCGGCTGCCACACCCATCACTGCCTCCATGAAGCGACTACATCCATCCGTATCGACAAGTACCGCACATATCGCGCTCGCCGTACACGCCGCACCGCAGGGACACCCTGCCCCGATTCGTCCGGGCAAGTGAACGAACGTTATCTCCAGGATCCCGCCACCGGCAGTTTCGCGGTGCGGACCGAGGGGGAAATCACACGATGGGACAAGCGCAAGGGGAGCCGCGACGAGGTCGCCGTACCGCCGCCCCACCCACCACGCACAGCGGCGGTACGGCACTTCGGCGAAGGCACGCGGGACACGCAGGGCACGCACAGCACGCAGGGCAGACACGGCGCAACAGCGGGGAGCCTCGTCGCCGCACCGACAGGGGACCTCGTCGCATCACTGGCGTCACATGCGCCACTAGCCGCGCTCCGTCCCCGCGGCTCACGCCGCTCACGCAGTCATCAGCCGTCTTCGCCGCTGCTTTCCACGAGGGCATACGGGGGGCGGCAGGCCTCCCGCGTGCCGACAGGAGGTCGGCCATGAAGGTCACCAGGGCTGCTCTGCCCTTTCTTCCGTTCTGCCAGCGTCTGCTGCCGAGCCGCCTGGCGGGACTCTCGCTGGCACTCCTGAAGGCGACAGCCCTGGAGATCGCGATTCTGGCCGGGCATCTCCTCCTCTATCCCTCCGGCATCACGCAGGAGCGACGGACCCCCACCCCGGCCCTGCCCACGGCCGGAGCCGCCCAACTGCCCACGGAGGCCAAGCCCCCGGTCGTCCTGCTGCACGGCTTCATCGACAACCGCTCGGTCTTCGTCCTGCTGCGCCGCAGCCTCGCCCAGCACGGCAGGCAGCAGATCGAGTCCCTCAACTACTCGCCGCTCACCTGCGACATACGCGCCGCGGCCGAGTTGCTCGGCCGCCACATAGAAGAGGTCTGCGAGCGCACCGGAGCCCAGCAGGTCGACGTCGTAGGGCACAGCCTCGGCGGCCTGATAGCGCGTTACTACGTGCAGCGGCTCGGCGGCGACACGCGTGTGCGGACCCTCGTGACACTCGGCACGCCGCACTCGGGCACCCGGGTGGTGCCCCTGGCCAACGCGCACCCCATCGTGCGCCAGATGCGCCCCGGCTCGCCGGTGCTCGAGGAGCTCACTCGGCCGGCGCCGGGCTGCCGTACGCACTTCGTCAGCTTCTGGAGCGACCTGGACCATGTGATGGACCCGCTGGAGACAGCCTGCATCGACCATCCCGATCTGACGGCGCAGAACGTGCGGGTGACCGGCATCGGTCATCTCGCCCTGCCCGTGCACCCCGCCGTCGCCAACGGAATACGGCAGGTTCTCGACACAGCCCACGAGGGTGAACCATCCGTCGGACGGACCGGCGGTCTGACGGTGGCCTGAGACTCGTCATACAGGCAGGCACACGGCGTCGAAGCACCGATCAGCCTCGAACAAACTTCGAACACAGGGCCAAGCCCGTGCCCGCAGTCCGCCAAAACACGTCCGAATGCCCGTTTCCTGCGCGCGCGAAACCTGCCGAAGATTGTCGTGCCCGCGTACCGCCGGGTACAGTCGCCGCACTGCTCTGGCAGCCCCTGTTGTCGAGGCGAAAGAGAAGTTGGTGAACGACCGTCACCCGTCGGGGACCATGACCCCGGCTCCGGCTTCCGACGCCGACTCGGCGCACTACGCGTCGTACGGCACCCAGGAAGCCCAGTACGGCGACTTCACCACGTACGGCGACTACGCCGCCACCGGATTTGACACCACCGGTACGGACGGCGCCGGTTTTGACGCCACCGGCCACACCACCGCGACGTTCGCCACCGACCCTCTCTTCGGCGACATGCCGGGCAGCGGCCACGACACGGGCGCGTACGACACCGGCCACTGGCCCACCGGCACGCACGGCAACCCGCACTACGACGCGTACGCGGCCCAGCACCACGCCGCCTACGACACCGGCGTGTACGACACGACGTCCTGGACGGCCGAGCAGCAGCCGCTCCCGGGCATCCCTCCGCAGGCCACCTCCCCGGACAGCACCGGGCAGTGGGACACCGGCGCCTGGCTCCAGCCCGACCAGTCCGGCAATCCGGCCGACGGGACCCAGCAGTGGGAATGGGGCACCCAGGCCTTCGACACCGGTGCCTACGACGCCACGCAGTGGAACACCGACGGCGCCGGCGCCCCGGCCCCCGACGCGTACGAGCAGCACGGCGAAACCTTCGAGCAGCACGATCGCGCGACGTTCGAGCAGCACGAGAGCGCGACGTTCGAGCAGGTCGCCTTCGACGAAGCGGACGGGGCCGCCTACCACGACCCCGCCACGGACGGCGGCGAGCCGGCCACCACCGGCGAACTGCCCACCGTCGTCCCGCTCCTGGACGGTCAGGAAGAGGCCGGCCCGCGCGCCGGCTCACGGGCGGCCGCGCGCGCCGGGTCCCGTTCCCGCCGCCGTACGCCGCCCAAGCGCTCGGCGCTGCTGACCATCGCGGTGCCCTCGGCGTGTGTGATGGGCGTCGCGGGCATCGCCGCCGCCTCCGTCGGCACCTTCTCCGACGACGGCGCCGCGGAGGCGCAGACGACCGCGGCGGACGTGCAGCCGGTGAAACCGGCCACCGCCAACAACAAGCTGGACACGCAGCTCCAGAGCCTCGCCGCCGGCGCGGACGACTTCGCCGACCGGGCCAGCCGTACGCAGGAGCGCATCGACCTCAAGGCCCAGCAGGCGGCCGAGCGCAAGCGCGCGGCGGAGGAGGCGGCCCGGAAGGAACGGCTGCGCCCCAAGTTCGCCCTGCCGGTCGCCCGGCACGGACTCAGCGCCTACTACGGCCAGTCCGGCATCAACTGGATGTCCCTGCACACCGGCATCGACTTCCCCGTCTCGTACGGCACGACCGTGATGGCCGCGACCGACGGCACCATCCGCACGCAGTGGAACAGCGCGTACGGCAACATGCTGATCCTCACCGCGAAGGACGGCACGGAGACGTGGTACTGCCACCTCTCCACCTACACGGTCCCCTCCGGTACGACCGTGAAGGCCGGCGATCCGATCGCGCGCTCCGGCAACTCCGGCAACTCGACCGGCCCTCATCTGCACTTCGAGGTGCGCCCGGCCGGCGGCTCGGCGATCGACCCGCTCCCTTGGCTGCGCAGCCACGGCATCGACCCGACCTAACCTCCCGTCGGCCCCCGCCCGTCGGGCGAACGGGGGCTCGTCTGATACCCGGGGTTCGTCCCCTGCCGCTACAGCTTCTCCACCGGCGCGTACCGCAGCAGCAGCCGCTTCGGCTTGGTGTCCCCGAAGTCGATGGTCGCCTCGGCGTTCCCGCCCGTGCCCTTCACCGCCACGACGGTCCCGAGGCCGAACTGGTCGTGCGTGACCCGGTCCCCGACGGCCAGGGACACGACCGGCTTCTCGGAGGTCCGGCGCGTGGCGAAACCGGACGCGCCCGACGCCGACGAACGCGAGCGGGACGACGACAGCGAGGCCGCCACCCCGGAGACGGGGCCGGAGGACGCGGGCGCGGTCGCTCCCGTCCGCTTCCACTCCACGTAGGCCGGCGGGATCTCCTCCAGGAAGCGGGAGGGCGGGTTGTACGAGGGCTGGCCCCAGGCGCTGCGCAGGGTGGACCGGGTCAGATACAGCCGCTCCCGCGCGCGTGTGATGCCGACGTACGCCAGGCGCCGCTCCTCCTCCAGCTCCTTGGTCTGGCCGAGGGCGCGCATGTGCGGGAAGACGCCGTCCTCCATGCCGGTCAGGAAGACGACCGGGAACTCCAGGCCCTTGGCGGTGTGCAGGGTCATCAGCGTGATGACGCCGTCGCCGTCCTCCTCGTCGGGGATCTGGTCGGAGTCGGCGACCAGGGCGACCTGTTCGAGGAAGTCGGACAGCGTGCCCCCCGGGGCGGCAGCCCCTGGCGTCTCCGCCTCCTCGCCGCGCTCCTGCTCGAACTCCATGGCGACGGCGGCGAGTTCCTGGAGGTTCTCGATCCGGGTCTCGTCCTGCGGGTCGGTGGAGGCCTGCAACTCGGCGAGGTACCCGGTGCGTTCCAGGACGGCCTCCAGCACCGTGGCCGGTCCAGCGCCGGACTCGACGATCGTGCGGAGGTCCTCCATCAGCGTGTTGAACCGCTTGACGGCGTTGGTGGAGCGCGCGGCCATGCCGTACGCCTCGTCGACGCGCTTCAGCGCCTGCGGGAAGCTGATCTTCTCCCGCTGGGCGAGGGCGTCGATCATCGCCTCGGCGCGGTCGCCGATGCCCCGCTTGGGGACGTTGAGGATCCGGCGCAGCGGCACCGAGTCCTCCGGGTTGGCCAGCACGCGCAGGTAGGCCAGGACGTCCCGGACCTCCTTGCGCTCGTAGAAGCGGACACCGCCGACGACCTTGTAGGGCAGGCCGACGCGGATGAAGACCTCTTCGAAGACACGGGACTGGGCGTTGGTGCGGTAGAAGACGGCGACGTCACCGGCCTTCGCCTCGCCGGCGTCCGTGAGGCGGTCTATCTCGTCGGCGACGAACTGCGCCTCGTCGTGCTCGGTGTCGGCGACGTAACCGGTGATCGTGGCGCCCGCGCCCGCGTTGGTCCACAGGTTCTTGGGGCGGCGGGACTCGTTGCGCTCGATGACCGCGTTGGCCGCGCTGAGGATCGTCTGGGTGGAGCGGTAGTTCTGCTCCAGCAGGATCGTCGTCGCGTCCGGGTAGTCCTCCTCGAACTGGAGGATGTTGCGGATCGTCGCACCGCGGAAGGCGTAGATCGACTGGTCGGCGTCACCCACGACGCACAGCTCGGCGGGCGGGACGTCATCCGGGCCGGGCGGTACGTCGACGGGGTGCTCGGAGGTGCCGACGAGCTCCCGGACGAGGGCGTACTGGGCGTGGTTGGTGTCCTGGTACTCGTCCACCAGCACGTGCCGGAAGCGGCGGCGGTAGTGCTCGGCGACGTCCGGGAAGGCGCGCAGCAGGTTGACCGTCGTCATGATCAGGTCGTCGAAGTCGAGGGCGTTCGCCTCGCGCAGCCGCGACTGGTACATCGCGTAGGCCTGGGCGAGGGTCTTCTCGAAGCCGTCCGTGGCCTGGGCGGCGAAGTCCTCCTCGTCGATCAGCTCGTTCTTCAGGTTGCTGATCTTGGCGCTGAAGGACTTCGGCGGGAAGCGCTTGGGGTCGAGGTCCAGGTCGCGGCAGACCAGGGCCATGAGGCGCTTGGAGTCGGCGGCGTCGTAGATCGAGAACGAGGACGTGAAGCCGAGCTTCTTGCTCTCGCGGCGCAGGATGCGCACGCACGCGCTGTGGAAGGTCATCACCCACATCGCGTTCGCCCGCGGTCCGACGAGCTGCTCGACGCGCTCCTTCATCTCGCCGGCGGCCTTGTTGGTGAAGGTGATCGCGAGGATCTGCCCCGGGTGCACGCCCCGCTCGGCGAGCAGGTGGGCGATGCGGTGCGTGAGCACGCGGGTCTTGCCGGAGCCGGCGCCGGCCACAATGAGCAGCGGGGAGCCGGAGTGGACGACGGCGGCGCGCTGGTTGTCGTTCAGCCCCTCCAGGAGGGCGGCGGTGTCCACCGGCGGGCGCGGGGCGCCGTCGCGGTAGTAGGCGTCCCGGTCCGGGGGCACGTCGAACTTCCCGCCGAACAGATCGTCCGGAACCGGCTCCGGTACGTGATCGTCCTCGGGTGGCGGCGGGGGCTCGTCCGCGGGGCCCCGCTGGGCCTGGAGGTCCGCCAGGAAGCTGTCGTCAAAGAGGCTGCTCATCGCTCTCCGAGTCTAGGGCGCCCCACTGACAGCCCGCCGCCGCCCTGAGAACATCGCCGAAAGGAACCCCTGGTCACTCTTCATCCCCGCGCGGTCACGGTCCGCTACGGCCGTCACAATTATGACGAACCCATGACCAACCCCCTCCGCCGATGACTCTCGGCGACGCCCTCAGCTAAGGTCACGAAAATGTATCGGGCATATCGCCCATCAACCTTCACAAGGGCCACACGAGTTGGCTACCGTGCGGGCAGGCCGCACGACCCCCACCGGCGAACGTCGCCGGGCCGCGCGGCCTCCGCCGAGTCCGGTGTGCCGCAGCGGCAGCCGGAGCCGGGGACCCAACCGAGAACTCTGGGGTGAATCGGCCGGACTCCCTTCGCGGAGACGGCCGTAGGGCAACCCTTCCGATGTACCCGCCCGAACCCGACAGCTAACCCGGTAGGCGGAGCATGGAAGGAGTCGCCTCCCTTGGCGTCGCACCGCAAGTCGCGTCCCGCTGGTACGCGCGTCGCAGGTATACGGACCCCCGCCCTGGCAACGGCGGCCCTCACGTCCGTCGCCCTGCTGTCCCAGTCGGCCAACGCCGCCCCCGAGGCCGACGACAAGCCGAGTCTCGAGGAAGTCGAGAAGAAGGTCGACGACCTGTACCGCCAGGCCGAGTCGGCGACCGACAAGTACAACTCGGCCAAGGAGAAGACCACCAAGCAGCGCAAGCGCGTCGACACCCTCCTCGACGACGTCGCCAGGCGCACCCAGAAGCTCAACGAGGCACGGGAGGAACTCGGTTCCTTCGCCGCCGCCCAGTACCGCACCGGCGCCTCCGCCCCGGACACGGCGACGTTCCTGCTCGCGGACACCCCGCAGGACTACTTCGACCAGACCCAGCTGATGGACCGGATGACCGGCCGTCAGAAGGTCGCGGTCGACGACTACGTCACCCAGCAGTCCGAGACGATGAAGAAGCGCCAGGAGGCCACCGAGAGCCTCGAGACGCTCACCGAGGCGCAGGACGACCTGAAGACGGCCAAGGCCACCGTCCAGCGGAAGCTCGCCGACGCGCGCGACCTGCTGTCGAAGCTGACCGCCGAGGAGAAGGCACGGCTCGCGGCGATCGAGCGGGAGAAGCAGCAGGAGGCCGCCCGCAAGGCCGCCGAGCTGGCCCGGCAGCAGGCCGCGCAGCAGCAGGCGCAGGAGCAGGCCGCCCAGCAGCAGGACAGCGGCTCCTCGTCGGCGGGCTCCGGCTCGTCCACCTCGACGGCCCCGGCCGGCTCCTCGTACGCCACCAAGGCCGAAAAGGCGCTCGCCTTCGCCCGCGCCCAGATCGGCAAGCCGTATGTCTGGGGCGCCGTCGGCCCCGGCTCCTACGACTGCTCCGGGCTCACCCAGGCCGCCTGGAAAGCCGCGGGCGTCACCCTGCCGCGCACGACCTACGACCAGGTCAACGCCGGCACCACGGTCCCGCTGGCCGACGCTCAGCCCGGTGACCTGGTCTTCTTCTACGACGACGTCACCCACGTCGGCATCTACATCGGCAACGGCATGATGATCCACGCCCCGAAGCCCGGCACCTACGTGCGCGAGGAGTCGATCTACTACGACGGCGAGTCGGCGATCCACAGCGTGGTGCGGCCGGCCTGAGGGCCCGTAGACCCGTGAAGGCACGCGTGCGTGGGGCGCTCTCGCCTTTTTGAGGCGCCCGCGCGCGTGCCCCGCTCGCAACGCGTGCTGCGCCTCCTAGCATCGGGCCCATGCCCGGCCCCTCCCCCTCCACCGCCTGGTGGGCGCAGCGCGCGCCGTCCGCCGGCGCCGCCGTGCTGGCGACCGGCGCCCTGTCGGTCGGTCTGGACCTGGCGGGGTACGGCGGCCTCTCCCGTATCGCCCTCGGTCTGGCCTGCGCGGCCTGGCTGCTGTTCGCCGCGGACTTCACGCTGCGGCTGCTGCCGGCCGGCACGGGATGGCGGGCGTACGCGGGGGTGCCGGGCCTGGTGGACACCGTGGTGACGGCCGCCCTCACCACCGTGGCGGCGACGGCCGTCCTGGGCACCGGCTTCTCGGCGGCCGGCGCGCAGTCCCTGGCCGCGGCCCTGCTGGTACTGGCCGTGCTGCTCTGGCCGGTGCCGCTGGTCCTGCCGGCGCACGACGGGCAGCGGCGCAGGCCCGGGACGGTGTTCGCGCGCTGCATGGCCACGCAGGGGCTCGCCGTGCTCGGCGCCACGCTCGCCGCGGCCGAGTCGGCGGCCTGGCTCGCGCACGCGGCGCTGGTGCTGTTCTGGCTGGGGCTCGTGCTGTACGTCCTCGCCCTGGCCCGTTTCGATGTGCGGCAGGTGGCCGAGGGGCGCGGCGACCACTGGCTCGCGGGCGGGGCGCTCGCCTTCTCGGCGCTGGCCGGGGCGCGGCTGATCAGCTCCGACAGCGCGCGCCTGTACCTGTGGAACGTCGACGACCGCGGCATCCTGCGCGATGTGACCGTCGTGCTGCTCGTGCTCACACTGGCCTGCTGCGCCGTCCTGCTCGCCGCCGAGTTCCTGCGCCCCCGCCCCCGCGCCGACATCCGCCGCTGGGAGACCGTGTTCACCTGGGCCAAGACGGCGGCGGCGACCCTGGCCGTCGCCGCCGCCCTCGACGTCTCCTGGCTCGACGTCCTCGGTGAGGTGCTGCTGTGGGTCGCGGTGGCCGCGTGGCTCGGCGTCACCGCCTGGGCGGTCGCCTCCGCCCGGGCCTATGCCGCGCCCTGGCGGGTCAGGTCCAGAGCACGGCGATGAAGACGTTCGCCGCGGTCAGCGCCCCGACCAGGCCGAACAGGCCCTTGTCCACCTTCTCGTCGTCCCGCTTCACGTAGACCAGGCCGAGGATCACGATCAGCAGGGCCAGCTTGACGCCGATCTTGATGTTGTTCACGGACTGGTCGTCGGCCTGGTTGAGGCCGACCAGGATCACACCGGTGACCAGCATCGTCAGCGCGCCGTGCAGCATCGCGGGGGTGTAGCGGGCGGTGCCCTCGCCCATCGCCTTCATCTGGGTGAGGAAGCCGCCCAGGAGGGAGCCGATGCCGATGATGTGGAGGCCGACGGACAGGTGGATGAGTACGTCCATGAGGCCGGAGCCTAATCAGGGGCTCCACAGCCGCCCGCACCGGCCCGTCGGATGCACATGTGCGCCCCATAGCACCCGTCCGTCGCCCTGCGCCCGTGATTCGGCGCATCGGTCATCACGCTGAGTCAAGTCGACGGCGGCGAGACGAGATCACGGTCGCATACGGTCACCGTCAGTCCTCTCGGGACACTTCCGCGCACCCGCCACCGGGCCGCCGCGGCGAGGTTTAGCGTCCTCCACCAGGTGCCCGGCTCCCCACCGCCGCCCGGGCCAGGGGCGGCAGTCGGACACCACCGCCGAAAGGTCCGGCGGCGGCCCGCTTCCCCTGTGCGGGCCGCCGCCGGACGCGTGCCGCCCCTCCGCTCCCCCGGCGGCCGTACACACCTCGGCGGTCGCAGGAAAGGACGTGGCCCCCAGGTGGCAGCGCACCGCAAGCCCCGCCGGCGCTCCGCGAGCGGCAGCACGGCCCGTACGGCCGCCACGATCGCCCTCGCGGGCGCGGCGACCGCGACGGGCTTCGACGGCACCGGACACGCCGAGCCCGAGCTCACCCCCGGCCAGGTCAAGGCCAAGGTGGACGAGCTGTACCAGGAGGCGGAGGTCGCCACCGAGAAGTACAACGGCGCGAAGGAGAAGGCCGAGGCGGCCGGACAGCGGCTGAAGGACCTCCAGGACCAGGCGGCACGCAAGGAGGGGCGGCTCAACTCCGCCCGAGAGGCGCTGGGCTCGGTCGCCGCCGCCCAGTACCGCGCGGGCGGTCTCGACCCCGCGCTCCAGCTCGTCCTGTCCGACGACCCCGACCGGTACCTCGACAACGCCGAGTTCGCCGAGCGGGCCGGAAACCGGCAGCAGTCCGACGTCGCGCGCGTACGGCGGCAGCTTCGGGAGATCGAGCAGCTGCGCGGGGCCGCCCACATCGAGCTGACCTCCCTGAAATCGCGGCAGACGGAGCTGAGACGGCACAAGGAGACGATCACCGGCAAGCTGGGCTCCGCGCGCCGGCTGCTGTCCCGGCTCACCGTGCAGGAACGTGCCCGCATCGGCGACACGACGGGCATGGACCGCGCCTCACGCTTCTCGGCGGGTGCGCGTGACCGCCTGACCGCCCCCAGGACCGTCAGCGCGCAGGCGCCCAACTCCCGCGCGGCCGCAGCCGTGTCCTACGCCTACCGGAAGCTCGGCAGCCCCTACGTCTGGGGCGCGACCGGCCCGAACGCCTTCGACTGCTCGGGCCTCGTCCAGGCCGCGTACCGCTCCGCCGGCGTCTCCCTGCCCCGCACGACGTACTCCCAGATCGACGCGGGCCGCCGTGTCTCCCGCTCCGAACTGCTTCCCGGGGACCTGGTGTTCTTCTACGCCGGCATCAGTCACGTCGGCATCTATGTCGGCAACGGCAGGATGATCCACGCCCCGAACCCCTCCGCCCCGGTACGGGTCGCCCCGCTCGACGAGATGCCGTTCACGGGCGCCACCCGGGTGGTGTGACCAGGGCGGCGCTCGGGGTCACACCAGCCGGCGGGCCGTCGCCCAGCGCGTCAGTTCGTGCCGGTTGGAGAGCTGGAGCTTGCGCAGGACCGCCGAGACATGGGACTCGACCGTCTTCACGGAGATGAACAGCTGCTTGGCGATCTCCTTGTACGCGTACCCCCGGGCGATGAGCCGCAGCACCTCGCGCTCGCGCTGGGTGAGGCGGTCCAGGTCCTCGTCGACCGGCGGCGCGTCCGTGGAGGCGAAGGCGTCGAGGACGAACCCGGCCAGCCGCGGAGAGAAGACGGCGTCGCCCTCCTGGACACGGAAGATGGAGTCGACGAGGTCCGTGCCGGTGATCGTCTTGGTGACGTATCCGCGGGCCCCGCCGCGGATCACGCCGATCACGTCCTCGGCGGCGTCCGACACGGACAGCGCCAGGAAACGGACGGGCTGCTCGGCGTCGGTCATCAACGGGGCGCAGCGGCGCAGCACTTCGACACCGCCGCCGCCGGGCAGGTGCACGTCGAGGAGGACCACCTCGGGGCGGGTCGCGGTGATGACCGTGACCGCCTGGTCGACGTCCGCGGCCTCGCCGACGACCTCGACACCGGTCTGCTCGGTCTGGCCGATCTCGGCCTGGACCCCCGTACGGAACATGCGGTGGTCGTCGACGAGGACCACGCGCACGCGACGCCCGCCGGTGCCGCCGTCCGACTCCGCGGGCCCGGGCGCCTCCGCCGATCCCGCCGTACCGTTCGCCTCGGTCGGGTCGCTCATGACGTCTTCTCCGCCCTCTCCATCTCCAGCTCGACCTCCGTGCCGCCGTCCGGCACCGCGCGCAGTCGCGCCGTACCGCCATTGCGCTCCATGCGGCCGATGATCGATTCTCTGACACCCATCCGGTCGGCGGGTATCGAGTCGAGGTCGAAGCCGGGGCCGCGGTCCCGGACGGACACGAAGACCGTCTTCCCCTCGACCTCGGCGAAGACCTGTACGGCTCCGCCCTCGCCACCGTACTTGGCGGCGTTCACCATTGCTTCGCGCGCGGCCTGCATCTGCGCGCTGATTCTCTCGTCGAGCGGGCAGTCGCCCACGACCACGACCTCGATGGGCACGCCGTGCTTGTCCTCCACCTCGGCCGCGTTGCGCCGTACGGCGTCGGCGAGGGTGGTGGGTTCGTCGGCCTCCTCCTTGCCGGTGCCCTCCGGCTTGTACAGCCAGGTGCGCAGGTCGCGCTCCTGGGCGCGGGCGAGGCGGCGCACCTCGCTCGCGTTCTCCGCGTTGCGCTGGATCAGGGTGAGGGTGTGCAGCACCGAGTCGTGCACATGCGCGGCGACCTCCGCGCGCTCCTGCGCGCGGATGCGCATCAGGCGCTCCTCCGAGAGGTCCTGGGTCATGCGCACCAGATACGGCCCGGCGAGAAGCGTTATCCCTACGAGGACCGCGAGGGCCGCCTGGAGGACGGAGCCGAGGTGGGCGGCGGAGCCCTGCAGGACGAAGATGCCGGAGACGCCGGCCGTCACCAGCAGCACACCGCCCACCGAGCGCAGCAGCGTGAGAGTGCGCCGCCGGCGGCCGACCTCGACCCAGCGGGCCCGGCGGGCGTTGTCGGCCTGCCGCCAGACCAGGGCGACGCCCGCGCCGACGAGCACCGCCGGCCAGAGGTAGGCCCTGGCACCGCCGCTGAGGTTCACATTGCCCACGAACACCATGGCCACGACGACCATGAGGAGCAGGGCCACGATCTGGCCCTTGTCGGGCCTGCGGGCGACGAGTCTGCGGCGGCCGTCGGGCGAGGTCTCCGAGGCGACCAGCGAGGGCGGCTTCTGCTTCTGCGCCTCGACGCCTCCGACGCCGAGCGGGACGAAGAACCAGAACGCGGCGTACAGCAGCGCACCGAGGCCGTCGGCCATGAACAGGCCGACGAAGACGAGCCGTACCCAGATCACGGGCAGCCCGAGGTGCCCGGCGAGCCCTCGCGCCACACCACCGAGCCAGCGTCCGTCACTGCTGCGGTAGAGCTTGCGCGGCGGCCGCGGTTCGGCGAGTGGCGCTGCTGCGGCTTCCGACATGCCATTGATGGTCACACGGCCGGCAGACCGGAGCATCAGGGTCGGCCCCGGAGACTCCCCTGATCTCCGGACCCGGGCCTTCGAACGCTTCCCGAGCCGGTCCTCAGGGCCGATATCAGGGTCGGGCCAGGGTCATTCCGGCTGCCGCGGCGCCGCCGCGCCCGTCACCATGGACCCATGACCGATCACGAGCACGCCGCGACGGGTCCGGGACCCGGCTCCGGCCCGCGCCCCGCACCGGGCGCCGGGCCGCAGGATGCCGCGCCCGCCGCGGGCGCCGGCTCCCCCGCGCCTTCCCGCGCGCACGGGCCCGCGGGCGCGGGAGAACAGAAGGGAGCCACGCCCGGCGCGGCCGGCCCCGCGGGGGAGGCCGCCCCGCCCGGGCCACCGCACAGGTTCCGGCGCGACCGCCGCAACAAGGCCCTGGCCGGCGTCTGCGCCGGGCTCGGGCGGCAGTGCGACATGGACCCGGTGATCTTCCGGATCACCCTCGCGGTGCTCTCGGCCACCGGCGGCATCGGCCTCCTCTTCTACGGCTTCGCCTGGCTCGTCGTGCCCTACGACGACGAGGAAGAGAACGAGGTGCGCAAGCTGCTGACCGGCCGCGTCGACGGCCAGGCCCTGACAGCGGTGCTGTTCGCGCTGGTCGGCTGCGGCGTGTTCCTGACCATGCTGAAGAACGGCGGGGTACTGACCTTCGCCGTCGTCCTCTCCCTCCTCCTCGCGGGCGCCGGCTACTGGTCGCGCCAGCGCGGCGCCCCCAGCCCCGACCCGCTGGCCGCCCAGGCCGTCGCCGACGCCCCGCCCGAACCCCAGGCACCGCCGGTGTTCATCACCTACCCGTCCTGGTGGCGCGACCCCATCGTCAAGGACGGCACCCACGTCGGCGGCACTGGCTACCTCTGGGGCCCGCGCGACACCCGCGACCTTGACGTCGCCGCGGCCATCAACATCAGCCGCGGCACCGAGGCCCCCGACCGCGAGGACATACCCGTCCCGCGCACCCGGCCGCCCGAGCCGCGCGGGCCCCGCTGGATCGGCGGCTGGGTCTTCCTGCTGGCCCTGCTCGCGGGCGCCCTGGGCACGATCCTGACCTGGGACCACCACCCGCTCGGCACGAGTGTGCAGACCGGTCTGTCCTGCGCGCTCGCCGTTCTGGGCCTGGGCATAGCGGTCAGCGCCTTCCTGGGGCGGACCGGCGCGGGCTCGATCCTCCTGGCGATCATCACGGCGGGCCTGCTCGCCGGCTCGGCGGCACTGCCCAAGAACATCGGCACGCAGTGGACCCGCACGACCTGGCAGCCCACGACGGTGGCGGACGTACACCGGCGGTACGACCTGGGCACGGGCGTCGGCACCCTGGATCTGTCGAGGGTGGACGTGGATCGGAACAGGACGGTCACGACCCGCGCCGACGTCGGTGTGGGCCGGGTGAAGGTGGTGGTGCCCGAGGACGTGACCGTGCGGCTGAGCGTCGACGTAGGGCTCGGAGACCTGCAGCTGCCTGGCGACGACACGAAGGACGTGGACGTGAAACCGGGCCAGCACAAGGAGATAACCCTCTCCCCCGCCCAGGGCGTCAAGAAGTCGGGCACCCTCGACCTGGATCTCCAGGTCGGCATGGGACAGGCGGAGGTGGCCCGTGCTGCGTCATGAACTCCAGCCCGGAAAGCTGGTCGCCGGCACCGTCCTCACCCTGGTGGGCGTCCTCTACGCCGGTGACGCGGGCGGCGCCTGGGAGACCCCGTGGTTCGTGGCGCTACCACTCGTCATGGGCGGGCTGTTCCTGGCCGGCGCAGTGGCGTTCCTGACGGGCCGGATACGCCGGCGCCGGGGGTCGGGCCGTACCACCGACGAGCCCGGCCCGGACATCGCCGCCTGACGACAGGCCACGCCGCCGCACGCCCACGGACGTGCGCTACCGGTAGTCCCCTGTCCTCTGGCGTCGCCGCGACCGCAAGGCGGCGTCGAGGGAGAACAGAGGAGCGCCCGCGAGCACGAGGGGGATCCAGGCCATGAGGTAGGCGAGGTCGTTGCCGTAGTAGTACGGGTCGGACGCCCAGCTCACGGTCAGCCACAGGCTGAGGGAGATCAGCGCGCCGCCGAGTGCGGCCAGCCGGGCGAGCAGGCCGAGCAGGGTGCCGATACCGACGGCCAGTTCTCCGAAGGCGATGGCGTAGCCGAAGCCGACAGGGCTCTTCAGTGAGAGGTCCACCAGGGCGGGGATGGCGGAGGAGTCGCGGACGGCGCGCATCATGTCGCCGATGGAGCCGGAACCGGAGTCCTTCATGAAGGCGCTGTCGGTGAGTTTGTCGAGGCCGGCGTAGATGAAGGTGATGCCGAGGAAGAACCGCAGGGGAAGGAGGGCGTAGCGGACGGCGGTGTCCCGCCAGTCTCCTCCGCTGCCGAAGTGGGGGGTGTGCGTGTCCGTTCTCATGCCGTGAGTCATCGCTGCTAGCCGCCTCTCGCCCGCCGGTGCCGAGACCCCCTCAACGACCATACGTACGACAAACCGACCCAGCTCAATCCTGTGCGGCGGCTTTTGTTACTGGCGGCCAGGCGATTAGCGCTTCCAGGTGCTCGGCGTCGGTGCCGGGGCCGGGGCGTCGCACAACCGGCGCAGCGGCACCCCTGCAAGCCATCCGCAGGCGCCAACCGGCACCCCATCACTTCGTCAGTCCGTCACTCCGTCACTCCGTCACGTCGACCGCATACCGGTTCGTCTCCACCCCCGCCGCCGTGACCACCTGTACCTCCACCCGCCCTGGCTCCACATCCGCCGGTACCGGCACGGTCAGCAGTGTGTCCGTCGGGTTGTCGAAACCCCCGGGCACCGGCACCAACGGGACGTGGACATGCACGGCACCGACGCGGACGACCATCCGGGCCAGCCGGTCGGCCCTCTGCGCACCCGGCGGTACGAACCCGGCGCCCCGGATCTCGATGTCGTCGCCCGTGCGAATCGGCCCGTCCAGATCCCCCGCCTCCCGCGACCGTACGACGGAGAGGATGACCGGCCGGCCCCCTTCCGCGTACTTGCCGGCCAGGTACGTCGCCGCCGACACCAGGACGACCACCGCCAGCCCCCACGGCAGATCCGGCAACTGGTCCGGCCGCCGGGCCAGCCGTACCGCCGCGAAGACCAGGGCGACGGCGCTGACCACGACGTACTGGATGTCGGCGAAGGTGCCCCGGCCCGCGTCGTCGGTCAGCAGGTCGGCGGCTCGCGGCCGGTCGGCGGGTACCTTCTGGAGCCGTTGCGCCAGCACCCGCAGTCCGACCACCCGCCGCACGAGCACGGCGATCCCGCACACCACGGCGAGCACGGTCAGGATCCCCGCCCCACGGGCGAGTTCCAGCCCCGAGAGCAGCGCGTCCCGGTCGGCGTGCCGGGAGGCGCCCGCCAGCCGCGCCGCCAGCAAGAGCACCGAGTAGGCCACGAAGAGCACCCACGCCCCGGCCACCGTACGGGAGGTGGACAGCCGGTTGTCCTCACCGATGAGGGGCGCCAGCGCACCGCCCTTCGCCCGGTGGAACCACGACGCCGCCGTCAGCGCCCCGGCGACCACCAGCGCGGCGGCCAGCCCGGCCGTACGGGCCGCCGTCCAGCCCGCGCCGACCGCGGTGAGGGACTGCCCGAGCAGCAACAGCACGACGACCGCCCACACGGCCCCCGCCGTGCGGCGCCAGAGGCCAGCCAGCCAGGCCCGCCCCTCGGCCCGGCCGCGCTCGGCGACGAGTTCCGCGGACTGCGCCAGTTCCTCCGAGACCCACTGCCGGGAGGCGGAGGCGGAGTGGGCCACCGCGGCCGGCAGCCCCTGCCCGGCCGCGAACTCGTCGCGCCTGCGCAGAAACCCGGCGACGGCCCTCCGATGCCCCTCACGCGCCCCGTGCGGACAGTCCCCGCAGGCGCACCCACCTCCGCGCACACCGCCGTTCACACTGCCGTGCGCACCGCCCTGCATACCTCCGGGCGCACCGCCCTGTCCCACCTCGCACACCGTCACGCCCGACGCCCGCCTTCCCGCGACCCAACCACCGTCGGTCTTCCGGACCCCGGAAACACCGCTGCACAACTCCCGTGCGACGACAGCGGATTATCCCTTCACCACCTGGTCCGCGTCCGCCCGACCTGGTCAACACGGGTGAAATTCGGCACGCCGTGTTGACCCAACCGGGAGAATTCCCTTATGGCCGAGATCATCCAGCGTGACGGGACCTGGGCCTTCGACGGCAGTACGGTCCGGATCACGCCCGGTCTGCACCGCTCGGTGCCGCTGTTCCGGCAGACGTACGGAGAGATCGCCGTGCCGCTGGAGGCGGTCTCGGGTGTCGTCCTCGAACCTGTGGGGCAGCGTCCGCCGCGACCTGCTGACCGCGCTTGTGGCGACGGCGGTCACCGCCCGGCTGCCGCACCCGTCCACCCGCGCCGCGGCCGGGACCCACGAAGGCGGCGCGCACGGCTCCCGCCCGGCCGGCGCCGTTCCGCCCGCGGCCGACCACCACGACGTGCTGGTGCGCCGCCTCCGGCAGTTGGGCGAGCTGTACCGGGAGGGTGTGCTCACCGACGAGGAGTTCGCCAGGACGAAGGCAGCGGTGCTCCGCGGCTTCTGACGGGCGGGCCGCTCAGGTCAGCTCAGCTCAGCAGATCCGGCTCGCTCCGGCTGACCTCCCGCCACATCGGCTGGTAGTTGATCCACGCCACCAGGTCGCCCCCCAACTGCTCTCGCGTCGCCACCGCCATCCGGTGGTCGATGCGGACCGGCCGCCCGGCGGCCTGCGCGGTCAGCTGGACCTGACAGGACCGTTCCATCGACACGAACCACCAGGCGGCGGCGTCCACCGAGTCGCCGACGGTCAGCAGCCCGTGGTTGCGCAGCACGAGCGCCTTGCGGGAGCCGAGCGCGGCCGCGATGCGCCGTCCCTCCTCGGCGTCGACGGCGACGCCGGTGTAGGCGTCGTAGAGGGCGTGATCCTCGTAGAAGGCGCAGCTCTCCTGGGTGATCGGCTCCAGCAGCTCGCCGAGGGCGGCGAGCGCCCGGCCGTGCACCGAGTGGCAGTGGGCGACGGCGACCACGTCGGGGCGGGCGGCGTGGACCTGGGCGTGCACGGTGAAGGCGGCCTGGTTGACGTGGTAGCCGCCCTCGACGACCTGGCCGTCCTGGTTGGCGAGCACCAGGTCGCTCACGGTGACGTGCCGGAAGGGCATCCCGAACGGGTTGACCCAGAAGCAGTCGGTGTACTCGGGGTCGCGGGCGGTGATGTGCCCGGACACGCCGTCCTCGTAGCCGAGCCGCCCGAAGATCCGCAGGGCGCCCGCGAGCCGTTCCTTGCGGTGCCGGCGTTCGTCCTCCACCGACTCGTGCATGGGCGGCATCGCGAACCGCAGCCGGTCGGTGGGCAGCGGCAGGGGCGGGGTGGGCCCGTGCATAGGTCCTCCAGCGCTGGTTCTACGTACGGGGCGGAAGCTACCGCCGGTCGGGCCGGGAAGAACAGAACCGTTCCGTGAAGATGAGAGGGGCGCCCCGGCGGACGCCTCGTGAGTACCCGCGAGGACGCCTGAGCACCGTGAACCGCCGCAAGCACCCGTGAGCAGCCGCGAGCAGCCGCGAGCACCCGTGAGCAGCCGCGAGCAGCCGCGAGCACCCGTGAGCAGCCGCGAGCAGCCGCGAGCAACCGTGGCCAGCGCGAGCACCCGTGAGCACCCTTGAGCATCCGTGAGCACCTGTACGCGCCTGTACGCATCCGTGCGCACCCCTTTCGCCCCCGGTCTCCCCGACCCCACGAATAGCCGACAGAAGATGTCGGATTTCGGCGCGACACTCTCCCCATGACAGCGAACTGGGCGGCCTTCGCCACCACCGAACCGGACATGGCCGACACCGTCGAGAAGCGCTTCGGCGCCTACACCCACCACGTCCTCGCCACCCTCCGGAAGGACGGCTCGCCCCGCACCAGCGGCCTGGAGGTGCGGTTCCTGAACGGCGAGCTGTGGCTCGGCATGATGCCGGACTCGCTCAAGGCGCTCGACCTGCGCCGCGACCCGCGCTTCGCGCTCCAGGCGAACCCAGGGGAGGGCACGGGCATGGGCGGCGGCGACGTGCGGATCAGCGGGCGGGCGATCGAGGTCGACGACGCGGAGACGAAGGCGCGGTACGTCGAAGAGGTGGAACCGCCGGAGCCGTTCCACCTCTTCCGTACCGAGCTCACGGAGGTCGTACGGACCTACGTCGAGGACGACAAGTTCCTCGTCGTCCAGATCTGGACGCCCGGCGAGCCCCTGCGCACGATCAAGCGCACATAGGGCCTGGGAGCTACTCCCACTCGATCGTCCCCGGCGGCTTCGAGGTGACGTCGAGGACGACCCGGTTGACGTCCTTGACCTCGTTGGTGATGCGCGTGGAGATCCGGGCGAGGACGTCGTACGGCAGGCGCGACCAGTCGGCGGTCATCGCGTCCTCGGAGGAGACGGGCCGCAGGACGATCGGGTGGCCGTACGTACGGCCGTCGCCCTGGACGCCGACGCTGCGGACATCCGCGAGGAGGACCACCGGGCACTGCCAGATGTCCCGGTCGAGGCCGGCCGCCGTGAGCTCCTCGCGGGCGATGGCGTCGGCCTCGCGCAGCAGGTCCAGGCGCTCCTTGGTGACCTCGCCGACGATCCGGATACCGAGGCCGGGGCCGGGGAAGGGCTGACGCTGGACGATCTCGTCCGGCAGGCCGAGCTCCTGGCCGACCATGCGGACCTCGTCCTTGAAGAGCTTGCGCAGCGGCTCGATGAGCTTGAACTCGAGGTCCTCGGGGAGGCCGCCGACGTTGTGGTGGGACTTGATGTTGGCGGTGCCGGTGCCGCCGCCGGACTCGACCACGTCGGGGTAGAGGGTGCCCTGGACGAGGAACTCCACGGCCGGGCCCTGGTCGGCGATGATCTCGGCCTGGGCCTGCTCGAAGACCCGGATGAACTCGCGGCCGATGATCTTCCGCTTCTCCTCGGGGTCGGAGACCCCGGCCAGCGCCTTGAGGAACCGCTCCTCCGCGTCCACGACCTTCAGCTGCACGCCGGTCGCGGCCACGAAGTCCTTCTCGACTTGCTCGGTCTCGCCCTTGCGCATCAGCCCGTGGTCGACGTAAACGCAGGTCAGCTGGGAGCCGATGGCCTTCTGGACGAGGGCCGCGGCGACCGCGGAGTCCACGCCGCCGGACAGCCCGCAGATGGCGCGCCTGTCGCCGACCTGCTCGCGGATGGCGGCGACCTGCTCCTCGATGACACTGCCCGTGGTCCAGGACGGGGTCAGGCCGGCGCCCCGGTACAGGAAGTGCTCCAGCACCTGCTGCCCGTGCGTGGAGTGCATCACCTCGGGGTGGTACTGGACGCCGTACAGCTTCTTCTCGTCGTTCTCGAAGGCGGCGACCGGGACGACGTCCGTGGAGGCCGTGACGGAGAAGCCCTCGGGGGCGGCGGAGCAGGCGTCGCCGTGCGACATCCAGACGGTCTGCTCGGCGGGGGTGCCCTCGAAGAGGGTGGAGGACGACTTGGAGACGTGCAGCTCGGTGCGGCCGTACTCGCGGGCTCCGGTGTTGTCGACGGTGCCGCCGAGGCTCTGCGCCATGAGCTGGAAGCCGTAGCACATGCCGAAGACGGGGACGCCGGCCTCGAAGAGCGCGCGGTCGAGGCGGGGCGCGCCTTCCTCGTACACCGACGAGGGGCCGCCGGAGAGGATGATCGCCGCGGGGTTCTTGGCGAGCATCTCGGCGACCGGCATGGTGCTCGGCACGATCTCGCTGTAGACCCGCGCCTCGCGGACACGACGGGCGATGAGCTGGGCGTACTGCGCGCCGAAGTCGACGACCAGGACGGTGTCGGCGGCGCTGGCAGCGGGAGTCGCTGATGACACAGGGTGCCTTCCGGCGGTGGGGCGGGGGTCTTGTGCCACCCGATTCTACCGGGGTGCCGGGGGGCGTCGTCCGGGCGCCGGGAGCCGGGACCGTCTCAGGATGCGAACCGTGTTGGACGCCCCCGGGGAGCGGGGCATACTTGCCCCATGCTCCAGCACCAGACGTTCGTCTTTACCTATGGCACCCGGCCCGCCGGCTGCCATGGTCGTGCTGCTTGAGCAACTGACAAGCGACTTCCCAGGCGCCCCGGGCCGACAAGGTCCGGGGCGTCTGCCGTCGTCCGGGCCTTGCCGCTCCGGGGCACCGCTCGACGACAAGGAGCCCCCATGAACGCCACCGACGTGACCGGCGCCCGTACCCCCGAGGCCGCCGGCGTGATCACCGGCGCGCGTGAGCGCATCGACGCGCTGGACGACCGGATCATCGGCCTGATCCAGGAACGGGTGGCCGTCTCCGCCGTCATCCAGGAGGCCCGGATCTCCTCCGGCGGCCGGCGCGTGAACCTCTCCCGCGAGATGGAGGTCCTCGGCCACTACCGGGAGGCTCTGGGCAAGCCGGGCACGGCCCTCGCGATGACCCTGCTGGAGCTGTGCCGGGGCAGGATCTGAAACCCCGTTCCCAGGACAGACGTGCGCCCTCTTCTCCCCCCGTGCGGCGCGTGACCGTCCCGCGGGCCGCTTCGTTGGTCCCGGTGTCCGTGCCAGCCAGGCGCGGGCCCGAGAGAAACCACGCGTGGCCCGCTGGAGCGATGAGACGTACGGATCGTGCCGTGCGTCGTGGGACCTCGCTCCAGGGAAGTGACCGGACGGCAGGGGACAGCAGCCCGGTCACCCAAGAGAACGGTCGGCTCCGGGGACGCCCGGGGCCGACCGGCGGACCTTGCAAAAATGCACAAGGCTGGATCGAAAGGTTGCGGGCGCCGCGTTCATCCAGCACGATGCGTAGACAGCCCAAGTCCCCCTCGCGGGCACCCGCATTGCCCCACTGCCAGAGGTACAGACCAGCGGCGCACCCCCCGGCGCCGCTTCCAAGGCACCGGCGCTGCCCTGACGTCGGTGCTGACCAGAAGAAGGGCCCCGCGGCTCCACCCCGCGGGGCCCTTCGCCTGCGTCGCCGGTCGTCCCGAGGGCCGTCAGGTGCGCGAGACCGTCCCGCACTCGTCCGGGTCGCGGTCGATGTCCCTGCTCCGGTCGTACGGATCCGTCGTCGGCCCGCTCGGCACCGCGCCCGAGGGCCGGCTCGACGGGAACTCCGGGTGCAGATACCCGTCGTGGACGTCGCAGGAGGAGTTGCCGATCTCCTGGTCGTACTCCAGGAGCAGCAGCCGGCCCTCGGTGACCTGGTACCGGGCGGGGTCGGCCAGTTCGACGTCGAGCACCCGGCGCACGATGGTGCGGGTGACCTCGGTGGGGCCGTCGGCCCGTACGACGGGGTAGACGAAGGTGTAGTCGGCACGCACGGCGACGCCCCCGTGCGATCCCTTCCCGAACGTCATGCGGCCGCGGGTCTTGATCACGTCGCCGGCCGGACGCACCTCGTCGGGGTCGAAACGGCTGAACAGCGTCACCGGGTCGTGCTTCCTGCTCGGGGAGCGCAGGGCGGTGCCGAGGTCGTCGAGGACGTCCGGCTGCTTGGGGTCGAGCACGGAGAGCGCGGCCTCGGGACGGGCGCCGCGCACCGCCCTCGGGTCGAGGTTGGCTCCCACCAGCAGCTTCTTCGTCAGCCTCAGCGCCTGCTCCACACGGTCCTTGGAGACCGGCCCGACGGCCTTGGCCTCGGGCAGCACGATGCCGGCCTCGCCGTCGGCCCAGCGCAGCGCCGGTGAGCCGGCGAACGGCTCGTCCAGGGTGGGCATTTCGGGGTCCGCCGCCCCGGGCGCGGCGCTGGGGGCCGCGGTCTCGTCGGGCAGCGGTGAGGCCGCGGCCGATGACTCGTCCGCGCCGAAGGGGTCGCCGGGCAGCAGCGACGGTTTCAGCGCCACCAGCGCCACGGCGACGGCGAGGGGCACGCCGAGTACGGCCCACAGCTTGCGGCGCCTCGCCGCCCGGCCGTTCATCTCCTGCCAGGCCGGGCCCGTTCGCCACCCGGGAGGCGACTCGCCCCGGGCCTCCTGCTGTCTCAGCCGCTCCGTCACCATGCGCGCCCGTGCGGACGGCTCCTTCGGGGCTGCGGCATGGTTGTTCCGCTCGGCGTCGCGGATGAACTGCTCCCAGACGTCGTCGGGGAACTCCGAGGCCGACGGCTGATCGTCGGACGGCTTTTCAGACACGAAGTCAAGATCTAAGCGGGCGGGCGGCGCCTTCACAAGAACGTCTTGAGTGTGACTCAGGCCACATAAGAATTCTGTGAATGCCAACACAACCATTCACAGGCTTCACGGATCAAACCTGCCGAACCAAGGGCACTCCCGCGCCCCACACGCGGAGGCCTCCCCCAACGTTCGTACCGCACCCTGCGGTACGCCCGGACTCTCCGAGGTCTTCATGAAGCTTCGCCGCGCCATGGCAGCAGCGGCCGCTACGGCGGTCATAGCCCCGGTCGCACTGCTCGCGGCACCGGCCGCATACGCGACCGACGAAACGACGCCGTCGCCGAGCACGTCCGTGAGCGAGTCCGCTCCCGAGGCATCCACGTCCCCGAGCCCCTCCACCAGCGAGTCCGCTCCCGAGACGTCCGCGTCGCCGAGCCCCTCCACCAGCGAGTCCGCTCCCGAAGCGTCCACGTCGCCGAGCCCCTCCACCAGCGAGTCCTCCCCGGCGCCGAGCGCCTCCGAGCCCGAGGAGTCGGAGTCCCCCGACCCCGAGCCCTCGGTGTGCGAGGACACCAAGGTCGACGTCAGCATCACCGGCCTTCCCGGCAAGATCGCGGCGGGCAGCGGCTGGCACAAGTTCTCGCTGAACGTGCTCAACAACTCCGACTCCACCCTCAACGACCTCGACTTCTTCGCCGGGGCCTCCCCCGACAAGAACGGCGAGGAGCTGTTCTCCAGCAAGCAGGTCAAGCTCCAGGCCTGGGACCCCCAGGACAAGATCTGGGTCGACCTCAACGCGGGCGGCTACGCGGTCGGTTATGTCGGTTACACCGACGAGCTGAAGCCCGACTACGAGGTCAACATCCCGCTGCGTCTCAGCGTCAGCAAGTCCGCCCCGGTCGGCGCCGGCTTCTCGCTCGGCGCGACGATCTACGGCGACAACGACGCCGAGTGCACCGGCTTCGGCGACGTGTCGTACAAGTTCCAGATCGTCCCGGCCGGTACGGACACCGGCGGCACCAAGCCGCAGGAAGGCGGCAAGGCGCCCGTCACCGACGAGAAGCCGAGCGGCAACACGCCGGAGGTCACCGGCAGCCTCGCCGAGACCGGCTCCAGCTCCGCCCTGCCGATGATCAGCCTCGTCGGCGGTGCCGCGGTCGTCGCCGGTGCCGGTGCGGTCTTCGTCGTGCGCCGCCGCAAGGCGGGCGTCCAGGCGTAAGCCATGGCGGCCGGCAGGCCGTTGCACCAGCGGAAGAGGGACCTGTGCTCGGAGGGGGGCGCAGGTCCCTCTTCCGCTGCCGCCTGCCGGTCAGTTCTTCGGCGGTACGGCCGGCAGACCGAGGAACGGCAGCCGCAGCGCGCCGAACGCGTCCGCCGGGACCGCCGGGGACTTCGGCTCGACCGGCTGGAGACGCTCGTAGGCCGCGCCCTGCCGCGGACGCGGGTCGGGCTCGCCCTTGTTGGGCCAGAACGACATGGCCCGCTCGGCCTGGGCGGTGATGGTGAGGGACGGGTTGACGCCCAGGTTGGCGGAGACGGCGGCGCCGTCGACGACCGAGATGCCGGGGTGCCCGTAGAGGCGGTGGTAGGGGTCGATCACGCCGGTCTCGCGGGAGTCGCCGATCGGGCAGCCGCCCAGGAAGTGGGCCGTGAGCGGGGTGCCCATCAGTTCGCCGACGTTCGAGCCCGCGAAGCCGTTGATCTCGGCGGCGAGTGCCGACGCGCTCTCCGTGGCCGCCCTGATCTGCTTCGGGTTGGGCGCGCCGTGGCCCTGGCGGGCGGTGAGCAGCCCGCGGCCGACGCCCGACGGTTTCAGGTACGTCGTCAGGGAGTTGTCCAGCGACTGCATCACCAGGCCGATGATGGTCCGCTCCGACCAGCGGCGGTTGGACAGGGAGCGCAGCACCAGCAAGGGGTGTTTCGCCGCGTGGGCGAGAAAGCCCAGGACCCGTGAGGTGCCCGAGTTGTTCCCGGCGTACGGGACCTGGAGGATCGACAGGCTGCCCATCGAGTTGGAGCCCTTGCCGTAGCGGACGGGCTCGATGTGGGTGTTCTCGTCCGGGTGGATCGACGACGTGATGGCCACGCCCCGCGTGAAGTCGGCCTTCGGCGCGCCGTGCGCCTTGCGGTAGCGCCGGTCGTCGGTCTGGGCGCCGACCAGGGCCTCGGAGTTGGTGCGGGTCAGCCCGCCCAGCTTGTCCGATATGTACGGCAGCTGGCCGCCGGCCTTCATACGGTGCAGCAGCGTCTGGGTGCCGTACGTGCCGGCGGCGAGGACGACCTGGCGGGCCCTGTAGGTGCGGCCCTCGGCCTTGCGGCGGTCGTCGGTGGGCAGGGTGGCGACCGCGTACCCGCCGCGCGAGTCGTCGGTGACGGAGACGACCGTCGTCAGGGGGTGGACGACCGCGCCGGCCTTCTCGGCGAGGTACAGGTAGTTCTCGTTGAGGGTGTTCTTGGCGCCGTGGCGGCAGCCGGTCATGCACTCGCCGCACTCCGCGCAGGCCCTGCGGGCCGGGCCCGCCCCGCCGAAGTACGGGTCGGGCACCTCCTGCCCCGGCTTCGCCTTCGCCGTGCCGTCCGCGTCCTCGCCGTCGCCGAAGAAGACGCCGACCGGGGCGAGGTGGAAGGAGTCACCGCAGCCCATGCGCTCCGCCGCGGCCTTCAGGTGCACGTCGGACGGGGTCATGGTCGGGTTGAGCCGGACGCCGAGCATGCGCCGGGCCTGGTCGTAGTACGGCTTCAGCTCCTCCTGCCAGTCCGTGATGTCCCGCCACTGGGGGTCCTCGAAGAACGGCTTGGGCGGGACGTAGAGGGTGTTGGCGTAGTTGAGGGAGCCGCCGCCGACGCCCGCTCCGGCCAGGACCATGACGTTGCCCAGGAGGTGGATGCGCTGGATGCCGTACATACCGAGTTTCGGCGCCCACAGGTAGTTCTTGAGGTCCCAGGAGTTCTTCGGGAGGGACTCGCGGGTGAAGCGGCGGCCGGCCTCCAGGACGCCGACCTTGTAGCCCTTCTCCGTGAGGCGCAGGGCGGTCACCGAGCCGCCGAAGCCGGAGCCGACCACGATGACGTCGTAGTCGTAAGCGTCCTGAGGCACGTGCTCTCCTCGCTGCATCACCGGAACCGGAACGCCTTCATCAGGCGCAGGCTCCTGCTCATGAACTGGGCGTACTTCTCGTCGTCCATGCCCAGCGAGGGGGCCATCGGCAGGACTCGCTGATGGGCGACCGTCTGGGCCTCGGTGTACTTGAGGATGCCCTCGGCACCGTGGCGGCGGCCGAGGCCGGAGTCCTTCATGCCGCCCATGGGCGACTGGACGCTGCCGTACGCGGGGGCGTACCCCTCGTTGATGTTGACGGTGCCGGTGCGCAGACGGGCAGCCACCTCCTGGCCGCGTCGGCCGTTCTTCGTCCACACCGAGGAGTTCAGGCCGTACGCCGTGGCGTTGGCGCGCTCGATCGCCTCGTCCTCGCTCGTGAAGCGGTAGACCGAGACGACCGGGCCGAACGTCTCCTCTGTGCAGACGGACATGTCCGTGGCGACCTCGTCGAGGATCGTGGGCTCGAAGAAGTACGGGCCGATGTCCGGTCGGGCCACGCCGCCCGCGAGGACCTTCGCGCCCTTGGCGACCGCCTCCTCCACGTGCCGGGTGACGGTCTCCAGCTGGCGCTCGCCGACCAGGGAGCCCATGTCGGCGCCGTACGCCAGGGACGTGCCGAGGCGGATGGCCTTCGTACGGGCGGCGAAGCGCTCCAGGAAGGCGTCCGCTATCGACTCGTGGACGTACAGCCTCTCGATGGAGATGCACAGCTGGCCCGCGGAGGAGAAGCAGGCACGGACGGCTCCGGCCGCGGCCTTCTCGATGTCGGCGTCCTCCAGCACCAGCATGGCGTTCTTGCCGCCGAGTTCGAGGGAGACGCCGACCAGCCGGGCGGCGGCGCCCTGGGCGACCTCGCGGCCGGTGCGGGTGGAGCCGGTGAAGGAGACGTAGTCGGCGTGCCGGACGACCTCCGGACCGACGACCGGGCCGTCACCGAGGACGACCTGGAAGACGTCGGCGGGCAGTCCGGCCTCGATCAGCAGGTCACGGGCCCACAGGGCGGTCAGGCAGGTCTCCGTGTCGGGCTTCATGACGACCGCGTTGCCCGCGACGAAGGCGGGGAGCGCGTCGCCGACCGACAGCTCCAGCGGGTAGTTCCAGGGCGCGATCTGGCCGACGACACCGCGCGGATGGCGCCGTTCGATGACCTTGGTGAGGGTCGGCATCGCACCGGCGTGCCGCTTCGGGCGGAGATAGGCGGGGGCCTTGCGGCCGTAGTGCCGGGCGGCGACCGCGACGGCCTGGACCTCCTCGTGGGCGTGCAGCCGGGCCTTGCCGGTCTCCAGCTGGATCAGGTCGAGCACCTCGGCCTGGCGCTCCAGCACCAGGTCGTGGAAGCGCAGCAGGACGGCCGCGCGCTGCCGCACCGGGGTCTGCGCCCACACGGCCTGGGCGGCGCGGGCCAGTTCGAACGCCCGGGCCACGTCCTCGGGCGTCGACTCGGGGAGGTCGGCCAGCTTCTCGCCGGTGAACGGCGTGTGGTTGGCGGTCCGGCCGGAGCCGGACACACCCTTGGTGAGCTGGGCGACCAGCTCGGGGGTGACCACGTCGGCGGCGGTGCGGGCGCCCTCCGGGGCGGGGGCGAGGGGGTTCGTGCCGGCCAGTGCCGTGCCGGTCTTCTCCGGGGCGTGCGCGTCCGTCATGAGCCGCAGGGTATGCCCCGGCGGAGCCTTTGGGTACCCGTCGGTAATACGGCTTCACCGAGTGCACACAAGGCGCCAGTGGCTGCTGGCAACGAACGCCCTGATCAGGCCGTTGTGCGGTGACCAGTTGGTGTGATTCAGCCTTTTACGATCCCGAGCCGGTCCCGGGCGCCCTCGAACACCGAGATGCCCTCCTCCTCTTCGGGCGTGCCCTTGGGCATGTCGACGCGCAGTTCGTACATGCGGTCGTCGTCGGTGCGGATCAGCACCCGCATGACCCGTCTGGGGTCCTCGTCCAAGTGGTAGGCGGTGTCGGCTAGGACGGCCTCGTAGCCATGGACGCCGGTGCGGGAGTACTGCGTGTCCCCCCGCACGACGGGTGCGTTCCGGACCTGGTCCATCGGGGAGCCCGGGGCCCGGTCCCACAGGAGGAGGCGGACCTGGACGGTGCCGCCCTGTTCGTCGCCGTAGAGCACCGTGCGGGGCTGGTCGGTCGCGCTGCCGGTCCGGTCGAGTTCGCGGTAGCGGCTCGGGAGATGGAGTACGGCCGCCAGGTCCGGATCACTGTGCGGGGTCCAGGACTCCGTCGCTTCGGCGGTCTGCGTGCCGCTGGTGTCGCCGAGGCGGGTGGCGGCGCCCATGCCGCCGGCGAGCAGTGCGCTCATCAGGGCGAGCGGACCGGGGCGGAGAAGGCTCTGGAGCTTCGGGGGTGCGGGGCGGTTCCGCGCCTCGGGGCCGGGTCGGGGTTCCTCCGGTGGCGCGGCCTTGCCGTCGGTGAGCCGGAGCGGGTCGGGGCCCTCCGTCGCGGAATCCATGGCACCTGGAGAATCCCGTATGGCCGAGGACTCCCGTACACCCGAGGACTCCCATATATCCGACGACTTCCGTATATCCGACAGCTCCCGTAGATCCGACGACTCCCGTATGTCAGCGGCCTGCTGGGTCTCCTTCGAAATCTCCTCCGCCGCCGGCCACTGCCCGGCCGCCGCCTTCAGCGCCTTCGCGACCTCCTCGGGGTCCGGCCGCCGTTCGGGGTCCCGCACCAGCAGCCGCCCGATCAGCGGTCCGAGCGGTCCGGCCTGCTTCGGTTCGGGCGGCTCACAGGCGAGGATCGCGGCGAGCGTGGCCTCCGGCGTGTCCCGGTGGAACGGGGACGCCCCCTCGACGGCCGCGTACAGCAGGACGCCCAGGGACCACAGGTCGGAGGCGGGCCCGGCGATGCGGCCGGACATCCGCTCGGGCGCGACGAAGTCCAGCGAGCCGGTGAACTCCCCTCCGGGCGTGAGCGCTTCCTCGCCCGGCATGTGGGCGGTGCCGAAGTCCGTGACGACGACCCGCCGGCGGGGGCCGAGGAGCACATTGGCCGGTTTCACGTCCCGGTGCACGATGCCGACGGAGTGCGCGGCACGCAGGGCACCGAGGACGGCGAGGCCGATCCGGGCGGCTTCGCGCGCCTCGACCGGGCCGCGCCGGAGCACCTCGTGCAGGGACTCGCCCGGCACCAACTCCATGACGATCCAGGGGAGTCCGTCGAGCACCGCGTCGACCGCGTCCAGCCCGTCGCGTCCGCACCGGCCGGGGCGATCGGCCCGCCCGGCGCGGGCGTCCGGCTGCCGCTCGGGCTCGACGACCACGTCGTGGATGGTGACGGCCGCGGGGTGGTCGACTCGAGCGGCGGCGCGGGCCTCGCGGAAGAGCCGGTGGGCCGCACGCCGGTGGCCGTCGTCCTCCCGGTCGCCCGGGTCGCCCGGCAACCGGGGCTGCTTGACGGCGACTTCCCGCTGCACGAGCTCGTCGTAGGCCCGCCAGACGGTGCCCGTTCCGCCGGAGCCGATGCGCTCGATCAGCCGGTATCGCCCACCGACCGACCGGCCCTGGGCGCCCGTCCCGCCCCCGTCGTTGCTCATGCCCCATCAGTACCCCGCGGAGCGGCTCCTTGTCGACGCGAGGCAGTGGCGGCAGGGCGGTTCAGGTCCCGTCGATGTCCAGGTTCGCGATCGCCGTGCCGGCCACCTCTCGTCCGCGCTTGGTGAAGTCGCCCCTGCCCGGGTAGCTGACGGTGAGCTTGTACATGTCGCCGCCGGAGGTCCGGTAGTAGAAGATCCTGAGCTCGCGGGGACGGGCGTTCTCGGTGTCGTCGGTGAGGTACTTGACGGTGTTCTCGGCGGCCTTCTTCCCCCTGTAGGTGGTGTCCTTGGGAGCCGTCTTCGGGTTCTCGGGCATGTCCAGGCTGTAGCTGCCGGTGTCCTTGAACCCGGTGTCGTCGTCGTACATCTCGGCGGCCGCGGAGCCGGCGATGGCGCGGCCGGTGTCCTCCGACTTCTTTTCGAGCGTCAGGCCGATCCAGATGCTGCCGCTCCAGTCGGTGTACCTGACCCCGTGCCCCTGGTCCGACTGCCGGTCGGGCACGGTCCGCTGGTAGTCGCCGGGAACGGCCAGCGACGCGGCGAGGTCCTTCTCCTGGCGTGTCGTCCAGCCCTCGGGCAGCGGCCCGGCGAACGGGTTCGCCAGCACCAGGTACGCCGTCACCGCCACCGCGACGACCGCCGCACCGAGTCCCGCCCACCCCTTTCGGCCGAGCCGGAGTCTTCGATCCTGACCACCCGTCATGGGGACGACCTGCGTGGCCTGGACGGCCGGCGGGTTCGCCGCGGCCTCCAGCAGGGCGCGCACCCGGGCGGCGTCCGGGCGGCGGGCCGGGTCCTTGTGCAGCAGGCCGGTGATGGCTTCGGCCAGCGGGCCCTGGGCGGAGGTGGGCGGCGCGGGCGCGGCGTTGAGGACGGACTGGAGCGTGGCCGGGGTGTTGCTGCGGCGGAACGGCGAGACGCCCTCCGTCGCCGCGTAGAGCACCACGCCGAGGGACCACAGGTCACTGGCCGGCCCCGGGCGCTGGCCCAGCACCCGCTCGGGCGCGATGTACTCGGGCGAGCCGACGAAGCCGCCGGTGTCGGTCAGGTTGGTCTCGCCCTCGATCTGCGCGATGCCGAAGTCGGTGAGGACGACCCGGTCGTAGCGGCCGAGCAGCACGTTGTCCGGTTTCACGTCACGGTGCAGGATGCCCGCCGCGTGCGCGGCCTCCAGCGCGCCGAGCACCTCCAGGCCGATCCGGGCCGCCTCGCGCGCGGACAGGGTGCCCTCCTGGAGCGCGTCGCCCAGCGAACGGCCCCGCACGAGCTCCATCACGATCCACGGCTGCCCCTCCACGACCGCGACATCGTGGACGTCGACCACCGCCGGATGATCGAGCCGGGCCGCGGCACGTGCCTCGCGGCGCATCCGCTCGAAGGCGTTGGCGCGTTCGCGTTCGGGAAGATGCTCCGGGACGCGGGGTTCCTTGACGGCGACCTCCCGGTCCACCGTCTCGTCCTTGGCGCGCCACACCGTGCCCATGCCGCCGTGCCCGAGTTTGGCGATCAACCGGTAACGCCCGGCGATGAGCCGCCCGGCTCCGGGATCCTGGACCGCTGCCGCAGACGGGGGCGGTACGACCTCGGTGGACACGACCTGGGTGGGCGTCGCGTACGGGTTCCCTGGTACCGGCACCGGTGGATTCGGTGGTTGCAGAGCGAAACTCGTTGGCTCGTCGGCCCCGGATCGGGCTCCCCCGTTGCTGCTCATGAGGTCATCCATATCGCGCCAAGCGCTTGCGCATCCAGCACGGACGCGTCCCGGTCACAGACCCGTGACGTGATCCGGTCACTACCTCCCCTTTGTCCGGTACGAGGCTCATCGGCCGCGCACCATGTCAAGGCGAGGCCGAGGGGGCGGCGGTCGTGGTGGCGCTGGTGACCGCCGGAGTGCTGGGAGTGCGCGTACCGTGGGACGACGGGCCGGCCGACGGCGTTCTCGGCGCCGAGCTCTTCGGCGTACGGCCGCCGTCCCCGCCGCCCTCGTCCATGAGCAGCGCCGCCGCCGACACACCGGCCCCGGCCATCGCGGCGACCAGCAGCGCGGCCACGAGCACCCGGCGCGTGGGCTGCCGGAGCACCTGCTCGTACCGCTGGTCCGGGCCGGGCAGGCCCATCGGCGGCATCGGCGGCATCGGCGGTCGCCGATAGGCGCCGTCCGGCGGCCGTCCGTACGAGGCGTCCCGCACCGTCGGCGGGTACCCGGGCGGCGGAGCCTGCGGCGTACTGCCCGTCTCGCGGAACGCCCGCAGCATCCGCTCCGCCCGGTCCGCGTCCAGCCGCCGGTCCGGGTCGCGTTCCAGCAGGCCATGGACGACGGGCAGGAGCGGGCCGGCCTGCGCGGGCGGGCGTATGTCGCCGACGACGACCGCGTGCAGGACGCCGCCCAGCGAGTCGCGGTGGAACGGCGACTCGCCGCTGAGGGCCGCGCACAGCAGCGCGCCCAGCGACCACAGGTCGGACTCGGGCCCGGTCCTGACTCCCGACATCCGCTCGGGCGCGGTGTACTCGGGCGAGCCGACGAAAGAACCGTTCTCGGTGAGCGTGGGGGCGCCCGCGACCTGGGCGATACCGAAGTCGGTGAGGACGACCCGGTCGGTACCGGCCTCCAGCAGCACGTTGTCGGGCTTGAGGTCGCGGTGCAGCACCCCGGCCGCGTGCGCGGCGCGCAACGCGCCGAGCAGGGCGATGCCGATCCGTGCGGCCTCGGCGGCGTCGACCGGGCCTTCGGTGGCGAGCCGGTCGGCGAGCGAGCCGCCCTCGATCAACTCCATGACGATGTACGGGCGTTCGTCGTCCTCGACGACGTCATGGACGACGATGATGTGCGGATGGCTGAGCTGGGCGACGGCCCGCGCCTCGCGCAGCGTACGGTCCCGCTGCCGACGCGCTTCCGCCTCGGAGAGCGTCTCGTCGAAGGGGAGTTCCTTGACGGCCACGCCCCGGCCGAGCAGCTGGTCGGTCGCCCGCCAGACCACGCCCATGCCACCGCGCCCGAGCCTCGCCTCGAGCCGGTAACGGCCCGCGATGACACGCATGTTGTGCCCCTCGGTCCCCATGCGGCAATCATGCCCCAACGGAGGGACGGCCTCCGGGGCAGCGGACCGCGGGTGGCCGAAACACACGGCCCTGGGTCAGAGGCCTCCCGCTTCGGGGCCCGCGTCAGGAGCCCACGTCAGGAGCCTCCCGCGTCAGGGGTCTTCTCCTGCCAGCCCTGCAACAGCGCCGTGAACTGCTTGCGCGCCTTCGCCCAGTCCTGCGCGGGCGCCGACATGTAGAGCGCGTACTCGGTGCCGTCGCGGGCGACGTACGTCTCCTCGATGGCCCGGCGCGGACCGGGGAACTCGGTGTCCTTCGCCTGCGCGGTCCATGTGTACTCCCACAGCGCACCGTCCCGGTCACGGTAGACGTTGCGTTCCAGCTTCACGCGCTTGTAGTGGACCAGCCGCTGCAACTGCTGTTCCAGGTCGAGCTGGTGGGCGTACGGGTCGGCGAAGTCCGGGGAGGTGTCGACGGCGATCCGGACGAAGTGGCGGCCGCCGTCGGGTGTGTAGTCGATCTGCTTCAGCTCGCCCTGCGGGCCGAAGGTCTGACGCTTCCAGCCCTTGGGCAGGTAGAGGCTGAAACCCACGGGGTCGTCGCGGCGGGTCCAGCCGTCGGGCACCGAGCCCCCGGGCCGCTCCGTGCGGGTGGTACCGGATGCGGAGCCCGCCGTCTGCCGGCTCTCGTTCCACTGCTGGAGCACCACCGCGGTGCCTCCGCCGATGATGGCCGCGAGAGCGACGACGAGGGCGAGGGTGCGAAGCCGGCGGCGCCGGCCCGGACCGGCCGGCCGCGCACCCGCCGCCATCGGGCCGACCATGATGGGATCGGGCATCCCGTGCCCGGTGGCGAAGGCCCCGGCTGCCGCGGTGCCGGCCGTGGCGGCACCGGTCGTCGGCGTCCCGCCGGCGCGCGTCCCGGCCGGCGGCGGGAGCGGCGTCCGGGTGTGCGATCCCGAGCCGGCAGCGGCCGTGCCCGTGCCGGACGGGTTCGTGCTCGAAGGGTTCGTGCCGGACGTGCCCGTGCCGCTGTGCGCGTCCCGGTACGGCGACGGTCCCCCGTACTGCGTCGGCACATACGCCTGCGCCTCGCTCGGCCGCCGCCCCTCCGCCGCCTCGGCGAGCATCTGCTCGGCCTCGGACGCGTCGGGCCGGGTGGCCGGATCCTTGCGCAGCAGGGCGGTGATGACCGGAGTGAGCGCATCCGCGTGCTGAAGCTCGGCGGCCTCCTCCTCGACCACGGCCTGCATGGTGGTCAGCGGTGTGGTGCGGCGGAACGGCGAGCGGCCCTCGACCGCCGTGTAGAGCGTCGCGCCGAGCGCCCACAGGTCGGAGGACGGGCCCGGGTCATGGCCGCGCACGCGCTCGGGCGCCAGATAGTCGACCGAGCCGACGACCTCTCCGGTCCGGGTGATGGTGGTGTCGCCCTCGATCTGGGCGATGCCGAAGTCGGTGAGCAGGACACGTCCGTCCCGGGCGAGGAGGACGTTGCCCGGCTTGACGTCGCGGTGCAGGACGCCGGCGGTGTGCGCGGCGCGCAGGGCCCGCAGCACCCACATGCCGATGCGCGCCGCCTCGCGCGGCTCGACGCGCCCCTCCTCCTTGACCGCGTCGGCCAGGGAGCGGCCCTCGACCAGCTCCATCACGATCCACGGGCGGCCGTCGTGCTCCAGCACGTCGTGCACGGTGACGACCGCGGAGTGGTTGATCCGCGCGGCGGCCCTGGCCTCGGCCCGGGTGCGCGCCAGCAGGATGGCCTGCTCGCTCTCGGAGACGTAGAGGGCGGCCGTCAGCTCCTTGATGGCGACGGACCGGTGCAGCACCTCATCATGTGCTCGCCATACCCGGCCCATGCCGCCACTGCCGATGGAGTCGGCGAGCCGGTAGCGGCCCGCGACGAGCAGGCCCTGCATCTGATTCACGTTGCCCCGCAATGGTCTTGACAGGGTCAGCGTAAGGACCCGCCCTTCCCCAGGGAACAAGCGGGGTACCACGGTGACCGCACTGTGACGGTTGTCGCCACCTGGGACAGGAGGGAACCGTGAGGTGAACGCCCCTGCACGGCCGGCGCGTCAGGAGATCATTTCGTCGTCCTGTACGTCGCCGCCGCCTGCTCGTACAGCCGCGTCACCTCGTCCCGTTCCGACTCCGGTCCGCGCACCTGGACCACGTGGTACCGCCCGTCGACCAGCATCGCCAGGTTGCGCACATACAGCTCGCCCCCGTCGTCGCCGCTCCAGGTGAACTGCCCCTCGGCCATGGTCCGTCCGCCCACCTCGATCGTCTTCAGCCCTGTGGAGGTGGCCCAGCTGGAGTCGCGGTACGGCTGCAACTCGCGCTCCTTCTCCCGCTGGTAGACCATCGGATCGCTGCCGTACTCCGACGCGCTGTCCCGGCCCGGTACGACGATGAGCTCGAAGTCGCCCTTCGCGTAGACGACCTGGCCGCTGCCGCCCCGCGGCGTACGGTCCCAGCCCTTGGCGACGGCGACCTGGAAGCCCGCCGAGTCCTTGCGCAGGGTGAAGCCGTCGGCGACCTCGGGGCCGGTGGTCTGGGTCTGCGTGGAACCGGCCGATGTCGACGGGCTCTTCTCCGGCTCGGGCGACGCCCGGTCGGGCCGGGGCTCGCCGCTGGCCTCCGGCTCGGGCGCCTGGCTGACTTCACCGGCGGCTCCGGTGCGGTCCGTGCCCTGCGCGCCGTCGGTCTGCGACTTGGGCATGAAGAGCATGGCGTAGGCGATCGCCGCGGCCATCACGAGCAGGACGAGCAGGAGCAGGGTGCGGCCGAGGCGGTGCGGCGAGCGGGACTCCTTCCTGGCCCGCTTGTGCCGTCCGTGGTGCGCGGGCAGTCCGGCCCGCCGCCTGCGCACGAGCTCGCCCCGGCGCCGTACGACGGGCAGCCGGCTCGCGTCGACGGGCGGCGCCGCGACGACGTGCACACCGGCCTCCGGCTCGGGCGCCGAGCGCACCAGCGAGCGCAGCCAGCCGCGCAGCTCCTCGACGTCGAGGCGCTCGGTCGGGTCCTGTCGCAGCAGCGACTCCACGACCGGCCTGAGCGGCCCGCACTCCTCGGCGTACGCGGGCGGTTCCGCGCACACCATCTGCACCAGCTCGGCCGTCGACTCCTCCGGGTAGGGCGCATGCCCCTGTACGGCCCGGAAGAGCAGCGCGCCGAGCGCCCACAGGTCGGTGGCGGGACCGATCGGCGCGGCCAACTGCCAGTTCTCGTGCACGGGTCCGGCCTGCTCCGGCGCCCAGCGCTCCGTCACGGGGCCCACTACGGCCATCCGCGCCTGCCGCGCCCGCTCGGCGGCCAGCGCCGTGGCCGGGCCGCGCCGGGGCGCGGGGCTGTGGGCGACCAGGTCGTCCCACCGGGTGGGCTCGCCGGAAGCAGCGGGCTCCGGGGCCGGGAGCGCCGTCTGTTCCTGTCCCGGCGAGGGCACGCTGCCCGTTGCGCCGCGGGGCGTGGCGCCGTGCCAAGCGGTCGTCCGGGGGCCACCGCTCACGCCGTAGGGGCCGGCTGTCTGCCCCGGTGCGGCCCCGCCGGGCCCTGTGCTCTGCCCGGGGACGTACGGCGACTGCGCCGAGCCGTTGACGTGGGGCCCGGCTCCGCCGTCCGGGGCGGGCCGGGCGCCGGGCAGCGCCGCCCGGCCGTTCTGCTGCGTCTCATGGACCCGGGCCGCGGCACGGGCACCCGCCCGGTAGGCCGCGATCGCCCCGGCTCGCGCGGCCCGCGGGTCCGCGCTGTCGGCCTCGCTCCTGCGGGCCGGCACGGGCGAGACCCCGCTCCCCGCGTCGGCTCCGACCGCCGGCAGTCCCCGGGCCTCCCGAGCCTCGATGGCGGCCCGCCGCGCGGCCTCGGGGTCACCCGCGCCACCGCTGCCCGATACACCGGCGACACCCGGGCCACCGACGCCTCCTGAGCCACCGGCACCGCCAGGACCGCCGACGCCATCGGCCGGCCCGGCGCCACTGGTCTCCTGGCCGGGCTCGCCGAGGGCCGGAGCCGGAACGGGGTCGTACCCGCACAGCGCCTCCTCCGCCGCGCCCACCGCCAGTCCGGTCAGCATCACCCGGCCGTCGTCGCAGACGAGGACCGTCCGCGCGGTGATGTTCCGGTGCACCCAGCCGTGCCCGTGCAGCACCCGCAGCGCCATGAGGACGTCGGAGGCCACCTCGGCCGCCCGGTACGGCGTCAGCGGCTTCTCGGCGAGCAGCGCCGCCAGCGGACGCGCGGCCACCAGTTCACTGACGATCCACAGCGAGCCGCCCTCGGCGAACACGTCGAAGACCTGGTCGAGTCGGGGATGGTCAGGAATGGCCGCCGCGGACTGCGCGGCCTCGACCGCGCGCCGTACGACCGGGTCCGTGGGTCGCCGGATGCCCGCACGGGCGCCGGGCCTGCGCGCGCCGCCGTCACGGGCCGTGAAGCCGTCGGGCAGCCCCTCCGCGTCGAGGACCTCCGCCTCGACCACCTCCGGCAACGGCACTGCCCTGACCAGGACTTCCTGTCCGCTGTAGGTGTCGAAGGCCCGGGACTCGGTGAGTTCGTACTCGTCGGACGGCGGCAGCGGCAGGCGGTAGCGGTCGGCGAGCACCCGTCCCGCATAGTCGTCCACGATGCCTCCCCCGGCAGCCTGGTCGGTCACATCCGTTCGCCCCACGGTCCGTTCCGGCTGCGCACGGTCCGCAAACATTTACGATACGTGCCGCAGGCAACCCGCAATGTGGGGATGCCAGATCTGCCTCCCCAAACCCGGGGCCGCTCATGCTCAGGACTTGGGTTCGAAGGTCTTGGTCAGCGTCCGCCAGGTCTCCTTGCGCAGCTCATCGCCCCAGCCGGCCGCTTTCGCCGTGTACATCAGCGCGTAGCCCTGCCGGTCGTCGACGACGAAACCCCGGTCGATGGTCCGGTACTTGGTGCCGCTCTCCACGTAGGTGAACTCCCAGTCGGCCGTGTTCCAGCCGCGGTAGTCCACCTGCTCTATCCGGATCTTCTTGTACTGCGCGCGCTGCATGTAGCGCTCCTGGCTCTTCCAGTCCGCCACCGGGTCGCCCTTGGGCGTGGATGTCCAGGCGATGAGCAGCTTCTGCCCGTCGGGCCCGGTGAACCGGTCGCCCGCGGCACCCGTGGACCCGTACTTCCACCCCTTGGGCAGACCGATCGAGTAGCCCTGGCTGCCCTGGTGCGTCGACACCGCGGCGGTTCCCTTGCCGCCGGCGGAGGACTCGCTCGCCCGGTCGCCTGCCGTGCTGTTCGAGGCGGGCTCCGACGGCGTGGGCTGCGTCGCCGCGCTGTCGGTGCGCGTGCCGTCGCTCTCGTCGCCCTTGGTGTCGGCGCTGCTGGGCGCGGTGGCGACGGCCTTGCCGCCGTTCCCTCCGGCGGACCCCTTCGAGTCCTTGTCGTCTCCGCCGAGCGCGATGGCGAGCACCGTGCCGATCACGGCGAGCACCACGACCGCCGCGATGATCACCATGGTGCGCCGCGGCACCACGTCGGTGAGCGGCGCCCTGGGCGTCGGCCGCGGCGGCAGGTCCGGCCGCGGCATGACGGGCCATCCCGAACTCCGGCCCTCGGACGTCGCCTTCGCCCCCTGCGCACCGGCCCCGGCACCGGCAGCGGCCCCCGAGGCCGACGCCGAACCGGGCGTCGACACGGAGGCACCCGCGTCTCCGGCCCCGGCCTTCGCGCCCTCCGGTCCGCAAGAGGCCGTGCCCTCCTCGGACCGGGTCCGGGACGCGGCCGAGGCCCCGCCCGTCCCCACGGCGGCCTTGCGCACGGAACGCAGCGCCCCGCGCAGCCGCTCCCCGGGCTCCTCGCTCCGCTTGCTCCCGGAGCCGGCCGGACTCCCCTTGCGCGAGGACTTGTCCGGCTGCGCCGGCAGCGGCACGACCTTCGTCGCGTCCATCGGCTCCGGCTCGGCCGGCGCGGGGGCGTGGATGACCGAGTTCAGCAGCGCCCGGGCGCCCGCGTCGTCGAGCCGCTGGGCGGGGTCCTTGGTGAGCAGCCCGTAGATGACGTCCTTCAGCGGGCCGGCGTTCTTCGGCTCCTCCAACGGCTCGGTCATCACCGCCGTGAGAGTCGCTATGGCCGACCCCTTGTCGTACGGCGGCGTGCCCTCCACCGCCGCGTACAGCAGCCCGCCGAGCGACCACAGGTCGGCCGCCGGACCCGGCTTGTGCCCGCGCGCCCGCTCCGGGGAGATGTAGGAGGGCGCGCCGACGAGCATGCCGGTCGAGGTGATGGACGGGTCACCCTCGACCTGGGCGATGCCGAAGTCCGTGAGCACGACCCGGCCGTCCTCGGCGATGAGCACGTTCGACGGCTTCACGTCGCGGTGCAGGATGCCCTCACGGTGCGCGGAGCGCAGCACGTCCAGGACGGCGAGCCCGACTTCGGCGGCCCGCTTCGGTTCGAGGAGGCCGTCCTCCCGGATGACCTCGGCGAGCGACTTGCCCTCGACGAGCTCCATCACGATCCAGGGCCGGTCGTCCTCCTGGACCACGTCGAAGACCGTCACCGCGCTGTTGTTGCGGATCCGCGCGATCGCCTTGGCCTCGCGCAGCGTCCGCGTGATCAGCCGCCGCTTCTCCTCCTCGTCGATGTTCGACGGGAACCGCAGCTCCTTGACGGCGACCGTCCGCCCCAGGGTCTCGTCCTGGGCCCGCCACACCGTGCCCATGCCACCGCGGCCGAGCACCTCGCCCAGCCGGTAACGCCCCGCGAGGAGACGCTCCCTGTTGTCCTGACGAGTGTCCTGACGAGATGTGCCCGCCCGCTCCGCCTCCGACATGCGTCCCCTCATACAACCCGCCCTGACAGAGCCTCCATTGTCTCTCACCCGACAAGTGCCCAGCGCCCCAGGGGCCCTCTGGTGAAACGCCCCCTCGGCCCCGCCCATCCGGAACCCGGTCGCGGCGCCCGGCGCGCCGCCCTGCATGATGGGCCCCCGACGCCCCGACCAGGGAGGAGCCCGTGTGCCGCCCTTTCGGACCTTGCTGTCCCTGCCTGTGTCCGTGGCCCTCCTCGGCCTGCTTCCGGCCGACTCGTCGGCTCTCTCGGCTCCGCCGACGGACGCGGTGCTTCCGCTGCTGGTGACCCGGGGCAGGGCACCGGCCGCGGCCCTGCTGGCCCAGGAGCAGGCAACCGCCCGCTATGCCCACGCCGGGCAGGGAATCGCCCGGTCGGACCATTTCCGCGCCGGCAGCGTCACGAAGACGTTCATCGCGACGGTCGTGCTGCAACTGGCCGCCGAGCACCGGCTGTCGCTGTCCGACACCGTGGAGCAGCACCTGCCGGGCCTGGTGCGGGGAGCGGGCAACGACGGCCGCGCGCTGACCCTGCGCTCCCTGCTCACCCACACCAGCGGCCTGTACGACTACACCGCGGCCACCGGCGGAACGGCACCCGTCACACCCCGTCAGGCCATACGCATCGCGGTCACCCACCCCCCGGCCGAACGCGGCCGCTTCTCCTACTCGAACACCAACTACGTCCTGCTCGGCCTGGTCGTCCAGCAGGTCACCGGCCACTCGTACGCCGTCGAGGCCGAGCGCCGCATCATCACTCCCCTGCGTCTGACGGGCACCTCCTTCCCCGGATCCCGCTCCTCGCTGCCCTCCCCGCACGGCCGCGCCTACGCCGCCGACGGAACCGACGTCACCGATCTCGACCCGCGGGGGGCCGGCGCCGCGGGCGAGCTGGTGTCCACGCTCGCCGATCTGAACCGCTTCTACTCGGCCCTGCTCGGCGGGCGGCTGCTGCCCCCGCACCGGCTGCGCGAGATGCTCGACACCCGTGCGGCACACGGCGCGTACGGCATGGGCCTGTTTCCCGAGAAACTGCCGTGCGGCACGACGGTGTGGGGGCACAACGGGCACATATCCGGCAGCTACGTGCGCACCGCAGCCACCGTCGACGGCCGGCGTGTCCTCACCTTCCGCGTGAACACGGACGCGATCGCGGATCCCGGTCTCGAACCCGCGGTGCTCGCGGCCGAGTTCTGCCCCCGCACCTCGTAGAACGACCGGGTTCCGAACGAGGATCCCGGTTTCTGACACTCGTTCGGGTGATGTCGAACGCGCCGCCCCAATCGCGGGAACAGCCACCTAGAGCGGCACGATGTCCGGCGCCCCCAGCCGCGCCGCGTCCGCCGTCAGGTCGTCCGGCTGGCGCTGCGACTCCCGCTCGGCCTCCACCCGCTTCTCGTAGTGCTGCACCTCGCGCTCGATCTGGTCCTTGTCCCAGCCGAGGACCTGAGCCATCAGCTCGGCGGCGTCACGGGCGCTGCGCGTGCCCCGGTCGAAGGTCTCGATGGAGATGCGCGTCCGCCGGGTCAGCACGTCGTCCAGATGCCGCGCCCCCTCGTGCGAGGCCGCGTAGACGATCTCGGCGCGCAGATAGTCGTCGGCCGCCGGCAGGGGCTCGCCCAGGGAAGGGTCCTCGGCGATGAGCGCGAGGAGTTCCTCGGCCATCGTCCCGTACCGATTGAGCAGGTGCTCCACCCGCACCACATGCAGTCCGGTCCGGGCCGCTATCCGCGCCCGCGCGTTCCACAGCGCCCGGTAGCCCTCGGCACCCAGCAGCGGCACGTCCTCGGTGACGCACTCGGCGACACGCATGTCCAGCCCGTGCACCGCCGCGTCCACCGCGTCCTTGGCCATGACCCGGTAGGTCGTGTACTTGCCGCCCGCCACGACGACGAGCCCGGGCACGGGATGCGCCACCGTGTGCTCGCGCGACAGCTTGCTGGTGGCGTCCGACTCGCCCGCGAGCAGCGGCCGCAGGCCCGCGTACACGCCCTGGACATCATCCCTGGTGAGCGGCACCGCGAGCACCGAGTTGACATGTTCCAGCAGGTAGTCGATGTCCGCGCTGGACGCGGCCGGGTGGGCCTTGTCGAGGTCCCAGTCGGTGTCCGTGGTGCCGACGATCCAGTGCCGGCCCCAGGGGATGACGAACAGCACGGACTTCTCCGTGCGCAGGATCAGCCCGGTCGTGGAGTGGATCCGGTCGCGCGGTACGACCAGATGGATGCCCTTGGACGCCCGGACGTGGAACTGGCCGCGCTCCCCGACCATCGCCTGGGTGTCGTCCGTCCACACGCCGGTCGCGTTGACGACCTGCTTGGCACGGATCTCGTACTCGCCGCCGCCCTCCACGTCCTGCACCTTCGCACCGACGACCCGCTCGCCCTCGCGCAGGAAACCCGTCACACGGGCGCGGTTGGCGGCCTGCGCGCCGTACGCCACCGCCGTGCGCACCAGGGTCGCCACGTATCGGGCGTCGTCCATCTGGGCGTCGTAGTACTGCAGCGCCCCGACCAGCGCGTCCTTCTTCAAGCAGGGCGCCACGCGCAGGGCGTGAGAGCGGGTCAGATGGCGGTGCATGGGCAGGCCCCGGCCATGCCCCCGGGCCATGGACATGGCGTCGTACATCGCGACGCCCGACCCGGCGTACAGCCGCTCCCAGCCCTTGTGCTGCAAGGGGTACAGGAACGGCACGGGCTTCACCAGATGCGGGGCGAGCCGCTCCAGGAGCAGGCCGCGTTCCTTCAGGGCCTCCCGGACGAGCGCGAAGTCGAGCATCTCCAGATAGCGCAGGCCGCCGTGGATCAGCTTGCTGGACCGGCTGGAGGTGCCCGACGCCCAGTCACGCGCCTCGACCAGTCCCGTGGACAGGCCTCTGGTCGCGGCGTCGAGGGCGGTACCCGCACCGACCACGCCTGCGCCCACCACCAGCACGTCCAGCTCGCGCTCGGCCATAGATGCGAGTGACTCGGCGCGTTGCGCCGGCCCGAGTGTCGCTGTCCTCACCGCTGCCTCCCGCTCATCGCGGCGGCTGGTGCCGCCTCGGTCGCGCCGGCCGCACCCGTCGGGTGAGACCCCGTCCGTATCCCATGCCCAAATTCTGACCGCGTTGCCCGACTTCAGCCACCACGGGCCATCAGCCTGTGGACAACGCCCACGGGACACTCACCGAAACTCGGGCGAGCAATCCCGCATATCGGTCATATTTACTCCTAGTCTGACATTGCGCTCGCCCGTCCTGTCCACAGGGCTTGCGCACCTGTCCCACTTCGGCTATCGGGAAGGACGGCCACGCCATGCCCGCAGATCTCGCCGTCATCGGACTCGGCCCGTACGGCCTGCCCCTGGCCCAGGCCGCCGTCGCCGCAGGCGTCGCCACCATCGGCTACCGGACCGGCCCCGAGGCCGGCTCCCTCAGCGCCGCCGAACAGCGCCGGATGCTCTCGGGGGGCTTCCGGCCGACCACGAACGGGGCCGAGCTCGGCCGGGTGCGCACCGCGGTCATCTGCGCACCGACCCCGCGGGGCATGGACGGCGGACTCGACCTGAGCCAGCTGGAGGCGGCCGCCCGCACCCTGGCCGCGCACCTGCGCCCGCACACCACTGTGATCCTGGAGTCCCCTGTGTACCCGGGGACGACAGAGGAATTCCTGCGCCCTCTCCTCGAAGAGGGATCGGGGCTGCGCGCGGGCCGCGACTTCCACCTCGCCTACTCCCCCAGCCGCGTCGACCCCGGCAACCGCGACTTCACGCCCGCCAACACCCCCAAGGTCATCGGCGGCCTCACCCCGGCCTGCACGGAGTCGGCCGCCGCCTTCTACGGACGGCTCACCGACAAGGTGGTACGCGCGCGTGGACCCCGCGAGGCGGAGACCGTGCAACTGCTGGAGACCAACTACCGGCACGTCAACATCGCCCTCGTCAACGAGATGGCCGTCCTCTGCCACGACCTGGGCGTCGACCTGTGGGACGTCGTCCGCTGCGCGGAGACCAAGCCGTTCGGCTTCCAGGCCTTCCGCCCCGGCCCCGGCGTCGGCGGCCACGCCGTCCCGCAGGACCTGACGACCCGCGGCGGCCGCACCCTGCGCATGGTGGAACTGGCCCAGCAGGTCAACAGCCGCATGCCCGGCTACGTCGTCCAGCGCGCCGCCACGCTCCTCAACGAGCACGGCAAGTCGGCCCGCGGCGCACGCGTGCTGCTCCTGGGCGTCACCTACAAGCCCGACCTCGCCGACCTGCACGGCACGCCCGCCCAGGAGATCGCCCTGCGCCTGATGGAACTGGGCGCCTCGGTCAGCTACCACGACCCGCACGTCCCCGCCTGGAGCGTCCTGGACCGCCCCGTCCCCCGAGTGGACTCCCTCTACGAGGCGGTCGCCGACGCGGACCTGACCATCCTCCTCCAGCAGCACCGCACGTACGACCTGCAAGGCCTGTCGGTGAAGGCACAGCTGCTGCTGGACACGCGGGGAGCGGCGCCCACGGGGGCGGCGCATCGGTTGTGAAGAGGGGCGTGCGGGGTGCGTGAGCCCTGGGGCTGGTGGCATGCGGCACGCGGCGCGGGTACCTTACGGAAACAAGGCGGAGCCCACCGCAGTGGTCGCTGCGGCAGGCTCCTGGATGGATCACGGAGTGTCCGCCCCTAGCTCTCTTGGGGGCGGCCGCTCACCATCCGAAACAAGGTGGAGCCCACCGCAGTGGTCGCTGCGGGCAGGCTCCAGGATGGATCACGGAGTGTCCGCCCCTAGTCTTCGTGGGGGCGGCCGCTCACCATCCGAAAATCCGCAAGATCCACCTCCTCCGGCACTGCACCATCCGAAGACGGAGTCGGTCCCAGCGGGTGGGCTTGCGGTGGCGTCCCATGGGCGCCCCCTTCCACGACGCTGCCCATTGACCCGGTAGACAGCACGTCGGATTCGGGCCGGGCCCCGAGGGCCGGGGTCCGGAACCGTGTCCTTGGAAGGGGGCACCCAGAAGAACCTGGGGCGCCGATCACGGACACTAGCGCCTCGAAACCGCCCTCAACGGGGCCAACCGGCCCGAAGGCAACCGTGCGCCCCCCTACGGCAACACGCGCCCCGCGCAAGCCAGTTGGGCATGCGAAAGGGCCCGGCCACTCCCCCGAGTGACCAGGCCCTTCTCAGTCCTGGAACGGACTACCGCCGGTGCTGCGAGTCCGCCACCGTCACCTCGACCCGCTGGAACTCCTTCAGCTCGCTGTACCCGGTCGTGGCCATCGCCCGCCGCAGTGCGCCGAAGAGGTTCATCGATCCGTCGGGGGTGTGGGACGGGCCCGTGAGGATCTCCTCGATCGTGCCGACCGTGCCGAGGTCGACCTTCTGGCCGCGCGGCAGCTCCTCGTTCACGGCCTCCATGCCCCAGTGGTGGCCCTTGCCCGGCCCGTCGGTCGCGCGGGCGAGCGGGGAGCCCATCATGACCGCGTCGGCGCCGCAGGCGATCGCCTTGGGCAGGTCGCCGGACCAGCCGACACCGCCGTCCGCGATCACGTGCACGTACCGGCCGCCGGACTCGTCCATGTAGTCGCGGCGGGCCGCGGCCACATCGGCGACCGCCGTCGCCATCGGGACCTGGATGCCCAGCACGTTGCGCGTGGTGTGCGCGGCACCGCCGCCGAAGCCGACCAGCACGCCTGCCGCACCGGTGCGCATCAGGTGCAGAGCGGCGGTGTACGTGGCGCAGCCGCCGACGATCACCGGGACGTCCAGCTCGTAGATGAACTGCTTCAGGTTCAGCGGTTCGTGCGAACCGGAGACGTGCTCCGCGGAGACCGTCGTACCGCGGATGACGAAGATGTCCACGCCCGCGTCGACGACGGCCTTGGAGAACTGGGCCGTGCGCTGCGGGGAGAGCGCCGCGGCCGTGACCACGCCCGAGTCGCGCACCTCCTTGATCCGCGCGCCGATCAGCTCCTCCTTGATGGGCGCGGCGTAGATCTCCTGGAGGCGCCGGGTGGCGGCCTCGGCGGGCAGCTCGGCGATCTCGTCGAGCAGCGGCTGCGGGTCCTCGTAGCGCGTCCACAGACCTTCGAGGTTCAGCACGCCGAGGCCGCCCAGCTCGCCGATGCGGATGGCGGTGGCCGGGGAGACGACCGAGTCCATGGGGGCGGCCAGGAACGGCAGCTCGAAGCGGTAGGCGTCGATCTGCCAGGCGATCGAGACCTCCTTCGGGTCCCGCGTACGGCGGCTGGGGACGACGGCGATGTCGTCGAAGGCGTACGCCCGGCGGCCGCGCTTGCCGCGCCCGATCTCGATCTCAGTCACGTTGGTGGCCTTTCCCTTTGCGTTTCAGCGTCTTCCAGTATCGCCGACGGGCATGGAGAGGGCGGCCCCGGATGCTCCGGAACCGCCCTCGGCAGGCCTGGGGACTACTTACTACGGCTGTAGTTGGGCGCCTCGACCGTCATCTGGATGTCGTGCGGGTGGCTCTCCTTGAGACCGGCGGAGGTGATCCGGACGAAGCGGCCCTTGGTCTCCATCTCCTCGATGGAGGCGGCGCCCACATAGCCCATCGTCTGGCGCAGACCGCCGACGAGCTGGTGCAGCACGTTGGCCAGCGGGCCGCGGTAGGGCACCTGGCCCTCGATGCCCTCGGGCACCAGCTTGTCGTCGGAGCCGACCTCGGCCTGGAAGTAGCGGTCCTTGGAGTACGACTTGGCCTGGCCGCGGGACTGCATCGCACCGAGCGAGCCCATGCCGCGGTACGACTTGAACTGCTTGCCGTTGATGAACTGAAGCTCGCCCGGGGACTCCTCACAACCGGCGAGCAGGCTGCCCAGCATGACCGTGTCGGCGCCCGCGGCGAGCGCCTTGCCGATGTCGCCCGAGTACTGCAGGCCGCCGTCACCGATCAGCGGCACGCCGGCCGGACGGGCGGCGAGCGACGCCTCGTAGATGGCGGTGACCTGCGGGACGCCGATACCGGCGACGACCCGGGTGGTACAGATCGAGCCGGGGCCGACGCCCACCTTGATGCCGTCGACACCGGCGTCGATCAGCGCCTGGGCGCCGTCGCGCGTGGCGACGTTGCCGCCGATCACGTCGACGCCGACGCTCGACTTGATCTTCGACATCCAGCTGAGGGCGTTGCTGTTGTGGCCGTGCGAGGTGTCGACGACCAGGAAGTCCACGCCGGCGGCGGCGAGCGCCTGGGCCCGCTCCAGGGCCTCGGGGCTGGCGCCCACGGCGGCGCCCACGAGGAGACGGCCCTCGGCGTCCTTGGCCGCGTTGGGGTACTGCTCGGCCTTGACGAAGTCCTTGACCGTGATGAGGCCCTTGAGGACACCCGCGTCGTCGACCAGCGGAAGCTTCTCGATCTTGTGGCGGCGCAGCAGCTCCATGGCGTCGGGGCCGGAGATGCCGACCTTGCCGGTCACCAGGGGCATGGGGGTCATGACCTCGCGCACCTGACGGGAGCGGTCGGTCTCGAAGGCCATGTCGCGGTTGGTGACGATGCCGAGCAGCTTGCCGTTGCCGTCGGTGACGGGGACGCCGCTGATGCGGAACTTGGCGCACAGGGCGTCGGCCTCGCCGAGCGTCGCGTCCGGGTGCACCGTGATCGGGTCGGTGACCATCCCGGACTCGGACCGCTTCACCAGGTCGACCTGGTTGACCTGGTCCTCGATGGAGAGGTTGCGGTGCAGGACCCCGACGCCGCCCTGGCGGGCCATGGCGATCGCCATGCGCGACTCGGTGACCTTGTCCATGGCGGCGGACAACAGCGGGATGTTGACCCGCACGTTGCGGGAGATGCGGGACGAGGTGTCGACCGCGTTGGGGAGCACTTCGGATGCACCCGGCAGCAGCAGCACGTCGTCGTAGGTCAGCCCGAGTGTCGCGAATTTACCGGGCACTCCGTCGACGTTGGCAGTCATGACACCTTCCCCAAATGGCCTTGATCGGTGCGGATGTCCATGCTAACGGGAAGCGCAGCTGTCTCATTCCACGGTTCCGCCTGGCTCCGGGCTTCGTATGTTCGTACGGAAGCAGCACACCGCCTGTTCAGTGAAGGGGTTGTTCACACAGGACTACTGCTCGGCCAGCGCCCGCAGCCGGCTCAGCGCCCTGTGCTGCGCCACCCGGACCGCGCCGGGTGACATTCCCAACATCTGGCCCGTCTCCTCGGCCGTCAGACCCACCGCGATCCGCAGCAGCAACAGCTCCCGCTGGTTCTCGGGCAGGTTGGCCAGCAGTTTCTTGGCCCATTCCGCGTCGCTGCTGAGCAGGGCGCGCTCCTCCGGTCCCAGGGAGTCGTCGGGCCGCTCCGGCATCTCGTCGGAGGGGACGGCCGTCGAGCCGGGGTGGCGCATCGCCGCGCGCTGGAGGTCGGCGACCTTGTGGGCGGCGATGGCGAAGACGAACGCCTCGAAGGGGCGCCCGGTGTCCCGGTAGCGGGGCAGTGCGAGGAGCACCGCCACGCAGACCTCCTGGGCGAGGTCCTCCACGAAGTGCCGGGCGTCGCCCGGGAGGCGGGACAGACGGGTCCGGCAGTAGCGCAGGGCCAGGGGGTGGACATGGGCGAGCAGGTCGTGCGTGGCCTGCTCGTCCCCGTCGACGGCGCGGTGGACGAGCGCGCCGATCGCCCCTTGGGCATTGACCGCCTCGTCGTCGCGCATCGGTCCATGGTGCCTTGCGGCCGCCGGGTCCGTGGCACCGCGCCCGTTGTTGTGCACCGAAGCGTTATGAGCAGGTGCGCCGGAACTCATCCCCTGCGCCCTCCCCTTCCGCTCGACCGACTCGTCCCCGAGGAACTCCACACCCTCAAGGATGCGGCATCCGCGGCGAAACGAGCAGCGGGCTCCCGGCGGACCCCGGGTCCACCCCCGCCGACCTGGCTTTCCGTGCCCCCACTGCGACCGCTGGGGCCTGCCGTTCGGATCATCCCGGGTCCGTGGGTTCTCGCGTGCACCCGGCCGAGCTCTCGACCTAGGCCGGGCGGGGACGGATCCCCTCCAGGGCTGTCGTCGGCCGCCGGCCTCGGCGCCCGCGTGTACGGCTCGCGCGGGGGCATCCAGGTGCCCCCGCTCTCCGGCCCCGGCCGGAGCCCGCGCGTCGAAGCCGGCCCGATCCGAAGGACAGGCCCTAGCGCACCAGACCCCACCGGAAGCCGAGCGCCACGGCGTGGGCCCGGTCCGAGGCGCCGAGCTTCTTGAACAGGCGCCGGGCGTGCGTCTTGACGGTGTCCTCAGAGAGGAACAGCTCGCGGCCGATCTCGGCGTTCGAGCGGCCGTGGCTCATGCCTTCGAGGACCTGGATCTCACGCGCCGTGAGCGTCGGCGCGGCGCCCATCTCGGCCGAGCGCAGCCGGCGCGGGGCGAGCCGCCAGGTCGGGTCGGCCAGCGCCTGCGTCACCGTCGCGCGGAGCTCCGCGCGGGAGGCGTCCTTGTGCAGATAGCCGCGGGCACCGGCGGCGACCGCGAGGGCCACACCGTCCAGGTCCTCGGCGACGGTGAGCATGATGATGCGCGCACCGGGGTCGGCGGACAGCAGCCGCCGGACCGTCTCGACGCCGCCCAGGCCGGGCATGCGTACGTCCATCAGAATCAGGTCCGAGCGGTCGGCCCCCCAGCGGCGGAGGACTTCCTCGCCGTTGGCCGCCGTCGTCACGCGCTCTACGCCGGGCACGGTCGCGACCGCGCGGCGGAGCGCCTCTCGGGCAAGCGGGGAGTCGTCGCAGACGAGGACGGAAGTCATGGCCGCCCTCCGCAGCTGATGCGCGTCACCTTGAGCCTCCAGGCTGGTACGAAATCGTCACCTGTGCGGTCGACCGTCTCGGACGCCTGCCCGAGCGCTTGTTCCTTCAACCGCCTCGCACTCTCAACGACGGTCACTCGAAAGAGTTACGGGGGCGGCTGACATCTTCGGCACTCTACGTGAGGGGCCGGACACGGTGCAGACATGCGCAACAGACCCTCGAACTTTCATCACAACCTATGCCCCGTTCGGATCCATTTCTTCCGCTTTGCCAGTGTCTGGAGCTAGATTCGCAATGAGTCATATTTTCATCTCCTTAGATCGTAGTTGTACGGTCGTGGACACCGGATCCGCCCAAAACGGCTACAAGGGGTCACGTAATGGCAGATTTCTCCCGCCTTCCCGGACCGAACGCGGACCTGTGGGACTGGCAGCTGCTGGCTGCCTGTCGCGGGGTGGACAGCTCGCTCTTCTTCCATCCGGAGGGCGAGCGCGGTGCGGCTCGGAGCGCTCGCGAGAACTCGGCCAAAGAGGTCTGCATGAGGTGCCCTGTGCGTGCCGAGTGCGCCGCCCACGCGCTGGCGGTGCGGGAACCGTACGGCGTGTGGGGCGGGCTGACCGAGGACGAGCGCGAAGAGCTGATGGGACGGGCGCGCAACCGGCTGGTGTCGGCGTCGACATCCGGCGGGCACGCCGCCTCGAACAACTGAAGGAACGTTTCTGCAAACAGGCACGCGCACGCGTGCCGTCGGTTTTTGACGCGCCTGCGCTGTGGCCGGACGCGCCTGCGCTGTGTGGCCGGACGTGCCTGCGCTGTGGCTAGCGGCGGGCGGCCCGTGCCAGTTGGCCGAGCGTCGCCGCCACCGCCGGGACCTGTGCGAGGTCGGGCAGGGTGAGCGCGACGATCTCCCGGCGCACCGCCGGTTCCAGCGTCACGGTCCGTACTCCCCTGGGCCGTACGGACTCGATGGCCAGCTGGGGCAGCACGGCCACGCCCAGGCCGGCGCCGACCAGGCCGGCGACCGCCGGGTAGTCGTCGGTCGCGAAGTCGATGCGCGGGGTGAAGCCGGCAACCGCGCACACCTCGACGAGCTGGCCGCGGCAGCGCGGGCAGCCCGCGATCCACGGCTCCCGCGCGAGTTCGCCGATCGCGACGGACTGCGCGCCCGCGAGCCGGTGCCGCTCCGGAACGAGTGCGACGAGCCGGTCCGTCAGCAGCGGCCGTACGACCAGGTCCTCCCACTCCTCGGCGCCCGCCGCCCCCTCGTAGCGGAAGGCGAGCGCCACGTCGCAGTCGCCCTCGCGCAGCATGCCGACGGAGGCGGGCGGTTCGGCCTCCTCCAGGAAGACCCGGGTGCCGGGGTGGGCGTCGCGCAGGGCGGCGAGGGCCGTCGGTACGAGCGTGGAGCTGCCGCTGGGGAAGGAGACGAGCCGGACCCGGCCCGCGCGCAGCCCGGCGATGGCGGCGACCTCCTCCTCCGCGGCCGTGAGCCCGGCGAGGATCCCGGCGGCGTGCCGCACCAGCGCCTCGCCGGCCTGGGTCAGGCGCATCTCGCGTCCCGTACGGATCAGCAGAGGTGTGCCGACGGAGGCTTCCAGGGCCTTCATCTGCTGGCTGACGGCGGGCTGGGTGCACCCCAGTTCGCGGCCCGCGGCGGAGAAGGAGCCGGTGGCCGCGACGGCGCGCAGGACACGGAGATGACGGGCTTCGATCACCCTTCGAGGATAAGCGACCCTTTGAAGCCGCTCCGAATAATGCGTCGACGCTTTGGGGCCGATTCCCCTACCGTGCGGGCATGAGGCTTCTGTCTGTGAATCTGGGCCGCGCCAAGCCCGTGCCGTACACGGACAACCCGGAGGGTGTGACCGGAATCGACAAGCGGCCGGTGGACGGGCCGGTGCGGGTCTCGGCCCCCGGGCCCAAGGGCGTCGGCGGGAGCGGGCTGGCCGGGGACGCGGTGTGCAAGCTGGAGCACCACGGCGGCGACGACCAGGCGGTCTACGCGATGGCGCGCGAGGACATGGACGCGTGGGAACGCGAGCTGGGCCGGCCGCTGCCCGCCGGGTCGTTCGGCGAGAACCTCACGACACAGGGGCTCGACGTGTCCGGCGCGCGGATCGGCGAGCGCTGGCGCGTCGGGCCCGAGGTGGTGCTGGAGGTCACCTGCGGGCGGATCCCGTGCCGCACGTTCCAGGGCCATCTGGACGAGAGGCAGTGGGTGAGGCGGTTCACGCAGCGGGGCGCGCCCGGGGCGTATCTGCGGGTGATCGAGCCCGGCGAGATTCGGGCCGGCGACCCCGTGGAGATCGTGCACCGGCCGGAGCACGACGTGACCGTGGCTCTCCAGTTCCGGGCGGTGACCACCGAGCGGACGCTGTTGCCGCGGCTGCTGCCGGCGGGCGAGGCGCTGCACCCGGAGTCCCTGAGGCTGGCGCGGGAGTACGCGGAGCAGCACGGGGTCTGACGGCTGGGCCGCTCGCCGCACGGTCTCCACCGACCCTTCACCGGCGAGACCCCCGCGGACAAGCGGATGCACATGGTGCAGGTCACTAACCTTCTGCCATGACAACGGCTCTGATTACGGGATCGACGGCAGGCATCGGGGCCGCGTTCGCGCGGCGGCTGGCGGCGGACGGACACAACCTCGTGCTGGTGGCCCGCGACACCAAGCGGCTCCGGGAGCAGGCGACCGAGCTGCACGACCGGCACGGCATCGAGGCCGAGGTGCTGACGGCCGACCTCGCCGAGGACCAGGGCATCAAGTCGGTGGCCGACCGGCTGGGCGACCGCAAGAACCCCGTCGACCTGCTGGTCAACAACGCCGGATTCGGCAACAAGGGCCGTTTCCTCGACGTTCCCATGGCCGACGAGCTGCGGATGCTGAAGGTGCACTGCGAGGCGGTGCTGCGGCTGACGTCCGCGGCGACGGAGGCCATGCGGGAGCGCGGCCGCGGTGGCGTCGTGAACGTCGCGTCGGTGGCCGCGTTCGTCCCGCGGGGCACCTACGGCGCTTCCAAGGCCTGGGTCGTGCAGTTCACCCAGGGTGCCGCACGCGACCTGGCCGGCAGCGGCGTACGGCTGATGGCGCTCTGCCCCGGCTTCGTGCGCACCGAGTTCCACGAGCGGGCCGGCATGGGCACGGACAACATCCCGGCCTGGATGTGGCTCGACGCGGACAAGCTGGTGGCGGCGGCACTGCACGACCTGGCCCGCGGCAAGACGCTGTCCATCCCGGACCCCCGCTACAAGGCGCTGATGGGGGCGGCGAAGCTGGTGCCGCGGGGGATGCTCGGCGCGGTGTCGTCTAGGACGGGGCGGAAGTACGGGCCGCAGTAGAAGCCCCGGTGTGCTGCCCGCAGGCGGACTTCATCGCGTCGGCCGCCTCCACCACGAGCGGCACCACGTCCGGTGCCTGCCTGAGGAGGGCGGGCAGGACCGACACCCACTCACCGCCCTGGAGGGCCAGGGCAGCCAGGCGCCGGGCCTGTTCACCGTCGGTCGTCGCGGCCGCGATGCCCGCCCAGGCCCTGGACAGCGTCGCGGGAGCGGACAGCGTCCGTGCGAGTTCCTCGGCGCGGGAGCACTCTCCCGAAGCGGCCAGCACGTCGACCAGGGCGAGCGTCCCCCGAGCGCGGTCATACGGGTCCTCGATGGTTTGCAGCGTTTCTCCGGCACGCTCGTGGTGCCCGAGGGCGGTCAGGGCCTCGGCCACCGCTATGGCCCCGATGTACCAGGTGGAACCGATCGGCGGGCCCGGTGGCGGCATCGCGTCGAGCGCGGCCCGGGCGGCCTCGGTCTCCCCCGCCGCGGCCAGGGCCCTGACCAGAGCACTCAGTTCCATCGCGGAGGGGCGGTCGTACGCGCCCGCGAGCGTGATCACTTCGTGGACGATGTGCCGCGCCCTGTCGAGGTGACCCGCTTCGGTCAACGTCACGGCGAGTTCGCAGAGTGCCGAGGTACGGGCGCCGGGCCGGGAGTTCTCGCGCACATAGGCCTCGGCCCGTGCGGCATGGCCGGCTTCGGCCAGACCACGAGCGAACGGCACGTCCAGCGGCGCCAGGATTCCCGCGAGGGTGGAATCCGCCTCCGCCTCGGCCCTCATCACCGCTTCGGCCCGTGCCACCTCGCCGGATCTGGCCCATGCCCGCACCACCGGGGCCAGGAGATAGCGCCGCTCGACGTCGTCAGGTGCCCGCCCTGCCAGCCGCTCCGCCCGGTCCGGCTCTCCGGTGGCCGTGCGGGCGGCGGCCAGCGCCCGCAGGGACGTGCTGTACTCCCCCGGAGAGACGTCGGGCTCGCTCCGGTGGTCAGCGACCAGCGTCTCGGTCCCGTCGAGCACCGCCAGCGCCGCTTCGGGGTGCCCCGCTTCGGCCAGAGCAGTGGCGGCGACGCCGAGTTTCCGGGCGGCCGTCAGCGGATGGAGCACTCGGGTCCGGCTCTCGACGTCGAGCAGGAGCCGCGCGGCCTCCTCGCTCCGTCCTGCCCGCGCCAGTGCGGCAGCCACTTCGACCGACGCGTGCGTGTGCTCCACCGGGTGGGCCAGGGAGTCGGCGAGCGTCCGGGCCCGGTCCGGGTCTCCGGACTGCGCGAGGGATTCGACGACCTCGTAGAGGGCCGACGGGCCCTCCGTCCGCGGGCCGAGGGTGCGTGCCAACGCCTCGGCCCGGTCGGCCTCGCCCCCGTCCGCCATGATGCGCACGACCGAGCAGAGCGTCGCCCACGCGACATCCGCGGCGGGGATCTGCCGGGCCAGTTCCTCGGCCTGCTCGTAGCGCCCGGCTCTCGCCCGGGCCTGTGCCACCTCCCGCAGCACGTGGTTCTCTCTGCCATGCCCGACCGTGTCGAGCAGTGCCTCGGCCCGGTCGAGCTGCCCGGCCCACGCCAGCCACCCGGCCAGCCGCTCCGTGGCCTCCCCGTGGCCCGCCTCGCCGTGCAGGCCGGCCAGGAACGCCTCGGCCTGGTCGAACTCGCCCGCCCCGGCCAGGAGGTTCACCACCTCTTCGGGCTCCGCACGGCCCCGCACCGACGCCACGGCCTCGGCGCACAGGGCATCAGCGCGTTGCCGCTGCCCCGACTCGCGCAGTGCGGAGGCCAGGGTGATCAGCGCGTCGGCGCGGGCGCCCGGTTCGCTCGCTCTGGCCATCGTTTCCGCCTCGGCATGACGGCCTGCCGCCGCGTGGGCCTCGATCAGGGTGTTCCTCATCCCGGTGCGGCACTCCTGGTTCGGCGCGCCGTCGACCAGCTCCTGTGCGAGATCCCAGCGCTGGGCCGCGAGGCAGGCATTGCCGACCTGAACGTAGGTGTGGATGTCGAAGTACTGGGTGCTGACCGTCCGCGCCAGCGCTGCCGCCCTGTCGAACTGCCCGGCGCGGGCGAAGAGGTCCGCCACCGTGCAGCGTGCCAGGTCGTCCCGGCTCTGCCCCTCGCCCTGGCGGGCGGCCTGCTCCGCCTCGGCGAGCAGTTCCAGCGTCCCGTCGCCGTCTCCCCGTTCCAGCAGTACATCGGCGACGGCGGCCAGGCCCATGCCCCGGCGATGGCCGTTCGGGAGGCTGCGGGCCAGTGCGACGGCCCGGCCGGTCTGCCCGGCCAGGGCCCAGGCGTGCGGAAGGGAGTCCGGTGCGCCCGCGCTGCGGTCGACCAGCCGTTCCCGGTGGACCGCCAGGCGCAGTGAGTCGAGCGGCCGTCGCGCACCGCGCTCGATGATCAGGTCCTCGGTGAGGTGGATCTCGGTCACGGCGGACGCGTCACTGCCGGTCAGGGCCAGCATGCGTTCCTGCCGTCGGATGTCCGCCCCGCACCGGAGCATCCGCTCCAGGTCACCGGTGGACCGGAGCATCCGGAAGTACCCCCGCAGCAGGTACTCCGGCGTATCCTCCGGCCAGCCGCGCCCGCGCCACTCCTCCGCCCAGGCGTGCAGCTTCGCGCGGTAGAGGCCCGTCTCGGACGGACCGAGCATCTCCTCCGCCTGGGACTGCAGCTCCTCGTGACCGAGCAGGTAGACGTTGACACGCAGGCCGAAGGTCCGCCCCGCCCGGGTCCTCAGGACATCCCGCACCCGGTACGGAACCGCTCCGGTCAGGGCCGCCAGGTCCTCGGCGGTCAGGCCGCCGCGCGCCACCGCCACCAGGCCCAGCAGGTCGTGCTCCAGGCCACCCGTCCCGATCAGCCGCTTCAGTTCGCGTTCCGCCTCCGCGCGGATCGCCCGGGCGTACGGGGACGGCGACAGCGTCCGTACGATCGCGTGGTCGCGCAGCGGATGGTCCTCGGGTACGTCACCGGGCAGCGGCGGGTTGAGCCGCCCCGCGACCAGGACCCGCATGCCGGCCTCCGGGCGGGCGGGCAGCAGGCTCGCGATGCTGTGGGCGTCCGGGCCGGTCGTGACGCCGCGGTCCTCGTCCAGGCCGTCGACCAGGAGGACCAGGCGTTGCCCGCGCTCGGCGCAGGCGCGGGCGGCGGCGCCGTACAGGTACAGGAGGTGGGCCTCGCGGGTCGCCACGGTCAGGTGGGCGGGCAGGGCCTCTCCGGCGAGTTCCGCCAGTTGTTCGAGTACGACGTCCACGTACGCCGCGACGTCGTTCTGGGCGCCCAGGCGGGCCGTGATGAAGAACGGCACGATCCGTACGCCCTGCGGAGGGTGCAGGGCGAACCATGACAGCAGTGCCGTCTTGCCGGCCCAGGCGCCCGCGCGCCACCAGGCGTACGCAGCGCCGGAGTCCGCCGTGGCGAAGGCGGACAGCTCGGCCAACTCCTCCTCGCGGTCGACGAGTCGGGGCGGGGCGATGCGGCGGACCTGCTCCCAGTACGCCGAACGCACCGCCGGGGCGAGCAGGATGCGGTTGTGATCGCCGGTGACGGCCAGGGCGATGTCACCACCCGCGGCCACCGACCGCTCCCCCCGCTTCCCCCACCAGCGCATGGCCTCATGATGCCAAAGGGCCGGGAGGCGGCGAGCGGCTCTGGTGGGGACAATGGAACTGTTCAGCCGGACCCAGGGGGGCCGGAGGCGAGGCCATGACCTTCGTACAGCTCATCGAATGCAGGACCAGCCGGCTCGACGAGATGAACCGGCTGATGGACAGGTGGGTCGAGCAGACCAAGGGAAAACGGACCGCTACGCACAGTGTGGTGGCGAAGGACCGGGCCGACTCCTCGCACATCGTCGAGATCGTGGAGTTCCCGTCGTACGAGGACGCGATGCGCAACTCCGGGCTTCCGGAGACCGACCGGATCTTCCAGGACATGGTGGCGCTCTGCGACGAGGCGCCGACGTTCACGGACCTGGACGTGGTGCGGGACGAGCAGCTGAACGCGGCCACGGCGCGCAGGTTCTTCGAGCTGGCGCCCGGGCAGGGTGCGGCGCCCGCGTTCAACGACGTGTTCATCGAGGACTACCACGACCATGATCCGGCCAATGTGCAGGACGTCATCGGGCTGGACGCGTTGCGGCGCGAGGTGGAGGTGTGGCGGGGCGGGTTCGACTTCTCGTTCACGATCGAGGACCAGATCGCCCAGGGTGACCGGGTGTGCACGCGGTGGACCTGGAAGGGGCACCACAAGGGGGAGTTCCTCGGGATTCCGCCGACCGGGAAGGACGTCACCATGACCGGGACGACCGTCCACCGCTGCACGCCGGACGGGAAGCTCGCCGAGGGCTGGTGGCAGTACGACCGGCTGGGGCTGATGCAGCAGCTGGGGGCTCTGGAGCCTACGGAGCTGTGACCTCGGTACTCCTCTGAACTACAGCCCCGTGAGAACTCACCCCGGACACGGCACTGGAGCTGCTGGTGACCGGCGACACGGAGGACGGGGAGACGCCGGACGCGGTGGACCGGGCCCGGGACGAGATCGTCGTCGCCACCGCACACGCGGCGAAGCACGACTTCCGGGACGCCCTGCGGCACATGACCGCGGCGGTGGACCGGTTACGGACGGTCGGTGACTCCTGGCACGTCCTGAACTCCCTCGAGAGGCTGGGCGAGTTCCAGAGGTGGCGGGGGAAGCCGGAACTCGCGGAGCGGAGCCAGCGGGAGGCGCTGCGGCTGGCCGAGCAGGCCGGTGACCTCCGGGCGTGCGCCCGGCTGCGGCGGACGCTCGCGGAAACCCTCGGCTACCTGCGGCGGCCGGAGGAGGCGGCACCGCTGCTGGAGGCGGCGATCCACGACTTCCGTGTGCTGAACGACCGCAGATGGGAGGGCGCCTCCCTCTACGCCCTCGGAAAGATCTACCGTCTCCTCGGCCGCCGTGACGAAGCGCTCGACTGCTACCGGCGGGCGGAGGAGATCTTCGGGCCGATGGGCGAACGGCACCGGGTGGGGCGGGTCGCCAACGCCAGGATCCGCGTCCTGGCGGGCCTGGGCGACCTGGACGCGGCCAGCGAGACGGCCGGGACGGCGATCGGGATCTTCCGGCAGGTCGGCGATGAGATGTGGGTCGCCCACACCCAGCGGGACGCCGGCTGGCTGCATCTGAAGGCAGGTAGGCCCGCGGAGGCCCGCGGACCGCTCACCCATGCCGTCGAGGTGACCGAACGCGCCGGTGACGCCTACGCCAATGCCATGGCCCGTCATCTGCGCGGGGTCGCCCACCGCGACCTCGGTCACTACGCGGAGGCGCACGCCGACTTCGACGCCGCCCTCGATGTCTACCGGTGGAACGAGGCGGCGGTGGTCCACGACGTCGTCCGTGCCCTGCGGGCGGAGGGCCGGTCCGGCGAGGCCGCCGCCCTGGAGAGCGGCACCGCCGCGGCCAACCCGTTCTTCACCGGGATGCACGGGCGGAACGGCGCCGAGGCGCTCCCGGACGAGGACTGACGGCCTTCCGTCGTCCGGCCGGGCGCCGCACGTCCGTGGCATCCCCCGGACGTTTCCGGGGCCGGCCCGTCCGGCCCGCGCAGCACGTCGTGGCGGGCCGGGAGCCGTGCCCCGGCCCGTCGGGTCCGCCCGGTGCGGGGGCTTCGGCGCCGTCGGTGGCCGGCCCCGCCGTCAGAACCACTTCGTGCAGGTCCAGGAACCGCCCGCGCCGTCGTACTGCTCGACACAGGCCCGGTAGGCGTAGCTGTTCCACACCATGGCGGTGTACGCCGGGTAGTTGGGCGAGGCGTGCTCCGTGTACGTGGGACCCTTCTTGGTCTCGATCTTGAAGCGCCAGTTGCTGTTGGCCTTGTCGATACGGGCCCAGGCCGCGCTGCAGGACGGTGAGACCCGCAGCTCGACCGCCGGGCCGCCGCCGGCCGGCGGGATCCTGCTGCCCTTGAGCGTGCGGGCATCGGCGCCGCAGCCCGTCGCCTGCGGGTTCCTGCCCGTGCAGTCGGAGCCTTTACAGGTGGCGGCCTGTGCCGTCCCCATGGGCAGCAGCGCGGTCAGGGCCACGGCCGCCGTGACGATACCCAGCGTCTTCTTGAGCATGGCGTCCTCCCCGGGAGTCACCGGCTCCCGTGATCTGTGACGGTGTCGGTCAGAAGGTACATATCGGCGCTCCTGGCCGGCGCACACGCCACAACCGGTGGGTGACGCCGCGGCGGCCGTCCTCACTGGGGGCGCGCGGATGCATCGTTCCTGCGGCGCCGGAGTCCGCTGTCCCCTTTCGGGGCAGCGGTGGTCACGTGGGGTTGACGAAGGCCGACCAGGCGTCCGGGCCCGCGAGGCCGTCGGCGGCGAGCCGGCCCAGGGCCCGGGAGTTCGAGAACGTCCGGGTCACCTGGACGATCAGGAACCGGAGTGCGGAAAAGTCGGACCATACCGGGGAGTGGGAAGCCGTGGCCCCGGACGACGGCAAGCGGCTCTACGACTCCCCCGGAGCCGAGTGAGGTTCCGCCGCCGGGCGGCTAGTCGCCTCCGCCCCCGCCTCCTCCGTCCCCGCCGCCGTCGCTGCCGCCCCCTCCTCCGTCGCCGCCGTCCCCGCCGTCGCTGCCCCAGCCGTCGCCGCCCCCGGGTTCGTTGTCGGTGCGGTCCCTGCCGAGGTTGCTGAACCAGGGGCGCTCCCAGATGTCGTCGTCCGTGTCCCTGCGGGTCTTCACGGCGCGGAATCTGGCCAGGCCAGTCGTGTCGCCGAGCCCGAAGGACACCGCGACCGCGTGGGCCATGACGGCGTCCAAGGGGTCGGGGCTCTCGTGGTGCACGTCGGCCAGCGGCAGCAGCACCGAGCCGGGCGGGGGGCCGGGCCACCGTGAGGGGCGGGTCAACAGCGCGACCCGGCGGTCGTCGCGCAGCAGGCACGAGCTCTCGGCGTCCTCGCGGCGCAGGGTCCAGAGCCGGTCGGGCAGGCGGATCTCGACCTTGCTCTTGGACTTGCGCATCCTCCTGCTCAGTTCGAGCCGTGCGGCGGTGTCACCGACGGTCATGACCAGGCCGCCGGCCCTGTCGGCGCTGTCGGGGCGGTAGCCGTACGGTGCCCTGAGCCGTACGGCGGGGGCGTGCGGGCCCCAGACATCCACGCGGACCAGGCGCCGGTCCACGGCGACGGCCACCCGCCCAGCGGGGCCGGGCGCGTAGCGGCGTGCGATCCACAGCGGTACGCCCTCCGCCTGCGCCTGCGAGGTGAGAGCGGCGACGTGGTCCGGACCGCCGCATCTGCGCACCGCCAGTTCGCCCAGCGCGTGGGCGAACTCGGCGGCCTGACGGGCCTTCAGGGGGGTGGTGGTGCCGGTCACGCGGGTGACCGGGACGACGCCGGGGCCCTGCGGCAGCGCCGCCAGGGGGCGTTCGGTGCCCCCACCGCCGAGCCAGCGGCCCCGCAGGAACGCTTCTGCCATGGCGGCGAGGTTCAGCTCGTCCAGGGGGGTCGTCCTGCCGCCCCTGCGCAGTCCGTCCTCGGTGAGCCGCACGGTCCGCGCCAGCGGGTTGCGGGAACTTTCCCCATAGAGCACCTGGTTCATCCCTACCCCCTCATGATCCGCCCGTTCTTGTGGGTAGACCGTCGCCGGCCCCGTCACGGTTCCCTGACCGGCGGACGGCACGGCGAAGGCCCGGCAGCCCCGTCTCCGGGGTGCCGGGCCTTCGCTCGGGCTCGGGCCGACTGAGGTCGTCAGCCGTCACGCATCGTGCGTCAGTGGGCGTGGCCGTGGCCGTGGCCCGCGGCGGCCGGCTCCTCCTCTTCCTTCTTCTCGACAACCAGGGTCTCGGTCGTGAGCAGGAGGGAGGCGATGGAGGCGGCGTTCTCCAGGGCGGAGCGGGTGACCTTGACCGGGTCGATGACGCCGGCCTTGATCAGGTCGCCGTACTCTCCGGTGGCGGCGTTGAAGCCCTGGCCCTTGTCGAGCTCGGCGACCTTGGAGGTGATGACGTAGCCCTCCAGGCCGGCGTTCTCGGCGATCCAGCGCAGCGGCTCGACGACCGCGCGGCGGACGACCGCGACACCGGTGGCCTCGTCGCCGGACTTGCCGAGGCCGCCCTCGAGGACCTTGGCGGCGTGGACCAGAGCGGAGCCACCACCGGAGACGATGCCCTCCTCGACCGCGGCGCGGGTCGCGGAGATGGCGTCCTCCAGACGGTGCTTGCGCTCCTTGAGCTCGACCTCGGTGGCGGCACCCACACGGATGACGCACACGCCGCCGGCCAGCTTCGCGAGGCGCTCCTGGAGCTTCTCGCGGTCCCAGTCGGAGTCGGTGGTCTCGATCTCGGCCTTGATCTGGGCGACGCGGCCCTGCACGTCGTCCTTGTTGCCGGCACCGTCGACGACCGTGGTGTCGTCCTTGGTGACGGTGACGCGGCGGGCGGAGCCGAGCACGTCCAGGCCGACCTGGTCGAGCTTGAGGCCGACCTCCTCGGAGACGACCGTGGCGCCGGTGAGGACCGCCAGGTCCTGCAGCATCGCCTTGCGGCGGTCGCCGAAGCCGGGGGCCTTCACCGCGACGGCGTTGAAGGTGCCGCGGATCTTGTTCACGACGAGGGTCGACAGGGCCTCGCCCTCGACGTCCTCGGCGATGATCAGCAGCGGCTTGGAGGAGTTGGACTGGATGACCTTCTCCAGCAGCGGCAGGAGGTCCGCGATGGCGGAGATCTTGCCCTGCGTGATGAGGATGTACGGGTCGTCCAGGACGGCTTCCATGCGCTCCTGGTCCGTCACGAAGTACGGCGACAGGTAGCCCTTGTCGAAGGCCATGCCCTCGGTGAAGTCCAGCTCCAGACCGAAGGTGTTGGATTCCTCGACGGTGATGACACCGTCCTTGCCGACCTTGTCCATCGCCTCGGCGATGAGCTCGCCGACCTGCTGGTCCTGGGCGGACAGCGCGGCGACGGCGGCGATGTCGGACTTCTCGTCGATCGGGCGGGCCGAGGCGAGCAGGTCCTCGGAGATCGCGGCGACGGCGGCGTCGATGCCCTTCTTCAGGGCGGCCGGGGAGGCACCGGCGGCGACGTTCTTCAGGCCCTCGCGCACGAGCGCCTGGGCGAGCACGGTCGCGGTGGTCGTACCGTCACCCGCGATGTCGTTGGTCTTGGTCGCCACCTCCTTGACCAGCTGGGCACCGAGGTTCTCGTACGGGTCCTCGATCTCGACCTCGCGGGCGATCGTGACACCGTCGTTGGTGATGGTGGGGGCGCCGAACTTCTTGTCGATGACGACGTTGCGGCCCTTGGGGCCGATCGTCACCTTGACCGTGTCGGCAAGCTTGTTGACGCCGCGCTCGAGGGCGCGACGGGCGTCCTCGTCGAACTTCAGGATCTTCGCCATGGGAGCGTGAGCCCTCTTCCGGAATCAGGGGTAACGGCACTGCGCCCCGGGCGCCCGGCTTCTTATCGATCGCGGGGGGCCAGGGGCGCAGCTCAAAGCAATGTGCTTGGGGTGAATTACTTCTCGACGATCGCGAGCACGTCACGGGCCGAGAGGACGAGGTACTCCTCGCCGTTGTACTTCACCTCGGTGCCGCCGTACTTGCTGTAGAGCACGACGTCGCCGACGGAGACGTCGAGCGGAAGACGGTTGCCGTCCTCGAAGCGGCCCGGGCCCACGGCCAGGACGACGCCCTCCTGGGGCTTCTCCTTGGCGGTGTCCGGGATGACCAGGCCAGAGGCGGTGGTCTGCTCGGCGTCGAGCGGCTGGACCACGATGCGGTCCTCGAGCGGCTTGATGGCAACCTTGGAGCTGGTGGTCGTCACGATCCGACCTCCCCCTTCGGAGATCTCACGGGGTTAACTGTCTGAGGTGGCGACCAGGTGGATCCGTCGTCGCGGGTGCCGGACCTGCCCGTCGCTGTGTTGGCACTCTCCAGTGGGGAGTGCCAGAGCCGAGACTATGACTGCGATTAGCACTCGGTCAAGCGGAGTGCCAATTGCCGGCGGCGCGTCGGCCGTGGAACCGGGCCGTCGTACGTATGTGCTGGGCACCCGGCCTCGGCTGAGCATCGGCACCACCGGGCGCTCAGGAGTCAGACGTAGTTCTCCAACCGCCCCACCCGCAGCCCCCTTCCCTCGATCTCCCTCAGCAGGCGCTCCGTCTGTTCCGTGAGCGTCAGGGACGCGCTCTCACCGGATGGCACCGAGATGACGTCGCCGGGGCGCAGCGCGGGCTTGCCGCGGGTGTACGTCAGGGTGCCGTCGGGGTTCAGGGAGGCCCTCCAGAGGACGACCGCCCGGATGCCGCAGTCGGCGGCGGCGCGCAGGGTCGTCGTGTCGTACGTGCCGTAGGGCGGGCGGAAGAGGTGGGGGCGGATGCCGAAGCGGGAGCGGAGTTTGTGCTGCTGGCCGCAGATCTCGGCGCGCTGGCCGGCGTAGGGCAGACCGCGCAGGGCGGGGTGGTCGAGGGTGTGGTTCTGGATGGACGCGCCGACCGCGCGCAGGCGGGCGAAGTGGCCGTAGCCGGGCCCCACGACGCTGTCCGTGAGGAACATGCTGACCGGAAGCCGCCGTTCGCGGACGAGGGTGACGAAGTGCGGGTCGCGCTCGGCGCCGTCGTCGTAGGTCAGGAAGACCACCCGGTCCCGGGTGCGGACGTGGTCCAGGACGGGCGGGAGGCCGCCCCGGTCCGGCCCGCGGACGTCGCTCGACGCGTGCGCCGGGGACTGGCCCCGGCCGTCCGCGCCCGTGTGCTCCCCCGCGGCCCCGGCGCAGCCGGCCAGCAGGATCGCGCCCGCGCACACCATGGCGGCCGGCGATCGCCGCCTCACAGGTAGTCCTCCAGCCGGCCCACCGCGTACCCCTCGGCCGTGACCTTGTTCAGGAAGCGGCGGATCATGTCGGGCATCGTGCCCTGCCAGTGGTCGCGGCCGCGGAAGTGGGTGAGGACGATGTCGCCCGGGTGCAGTCTCCGGTCCCGCTCGCGGTACTCCCAGTGGTCGGCGAAGACCTCCTCGTTCCAGAGGGGGGCGTACTCGATGCCGCAGGCCTTGGCGGCGTGCAGGGTCGCCCGGTCGTAGCTGCCGTAGGGCGGGCGGAAGAGGGTCGGGCGCTTGCCGTAACGCTTCTCGATGAGGCGCTGCATGCCGCAGATCTCGCGCTTCTGCGCGCGGTAGGGCAGGCCCCGCATGAGGCGGTGGCGGAGGGTGTGGTTGTTCAGGACCACGCCCCGGTCCTGCATCTTCTCGAAGTAGCCGTAGTCGTTCCTGATCAGGTAGCCGCTGAGGAAGGCGCTGTACGGGATTTTCAGGTCGCTCATCATCCGCAGGAACGCCGGGTCCTTCTCGGCGCCGTCGTCGATGGTGAGGAAGACGACCTTGTCCCGGGTGGGGACAGTGGTGAAGACGGGCGGGAGGTTCAGTCTCCGGTGGCCCTTCACCTCGAAGCCCGCGCGGGTCCTGATCCTCGGCTTCTTCGCGGGGGCCGGCGGGGCGGTCAGCGGGACGGTCCGCAGCCCCCAGCGCTGCGCGGCGGCGACCCGGGCGGCGTGCGCGGCGCGCAGTCTGGAGGCGTAGGAGTCGAGCGCGCGGGCCGGGGGCGCGTCGAGGGGCTGCTGGCCGCCGGCCGCGGTGATCCGGCCGTTGTCGCCCTGCGCGCAGCCCGAGGCGATGGTGGCGAGGATGAGCACGGCGAGGCAGATCCGCACACCGCCAGATGCCCGCCTTTTGTCATTTTGTACGACTGCTCGCATGATGCGGGATCCTCCCAGCCGGCGTCCCGGGACCGGCCCCGACACCGCGACGGACGGCGCAGCATCCACCGAGTGGCCGACAGGTCCGGGCTCGCTCCTCTTGGACGCGGACGGATCACCCGGGTCCGCCCGGACCCGGGGCGGCGGGCCTTCGAGCGCGCACGGAGTGACACAGCCGCCCCGCCGCCCAGCCCCGGACGGGCCGGCCTCCGCGGCACGACGGACCACCGGGCCGAGCGCCCCGTTCCGGCGGTGCCGCAGGGTGCCGGGCCGGAGCCGGCTCCGCGTCCCGTGCCGCCGGAGCAACGGACGCCCGCAGAGCGGGACCCCGCCGCCCACCGCACGCCGCACGACGGACCACCGCTCCCCGCGCGGCCATGGGCCGACCCGCGTGCCGGCCCGGACCCGCCGGCCGTCCCGGGCCCGGACCGACCGGCACCCCGGCCCGGACCGCTTCACCGCGCACGCGACCCGCACCACCCCGTGGCCCACAATGATCCGGTGAACGACCTCGCCCTCCTCCTCACCCCCGAAGGCCGCGCCCTCCTCGACGAGGTGCGGGACACCGATCCGGCGCGGGAGCTGGCCGTCGCGACCCGGTTGCGCCGTGAGCACCCCGCCGAGCTGGTGTCGGCGGCGCTGGGGCAGGCGCGGCTGCGGCAGCGGGCGGTGGTGAAGTTCGGGGCGCAGGACGCGGGGCGGATGTTCTTCACGCCGAACGGGGTGGAGCAGTCGACCCGGGCGAGCGTGGCGGCCTACCGGGCGCGGCGGCTCGCGGAGTCGGGCGTGACCTCGGTCGCCGACCTGTGCTGCGGCATCGGCGGTGACGCGATCGCACTGGCCCGGGCCGGGATCCGGGTCCTGGCCGTCGACCGGGACCCGGCGACGGCCGCGGCGGCTCGGGCGAACGCCGAGGTGCTGGGGCTGGACGGCCTGATCGAGGTGCGGGAGGCGGATGTCACGGAGGTGGACACGGCCGGTTACGACGCCGTGTTCGTCGACCCGGCCAGGCGTGGCGGCCGGGGCCGGATCTTCGACCCCGAGGCGTACTCGCCGCCCTTGTCCTGGGCGGTCTCCGCGGCCCGCCGCGCCCCCCGCGCCGCCGCACTGAAGATCGCCCCCGGCATCCCGCACGAGGCGGTCCCCGAGGACGCCGAGGCCGAGTGGATCTCCGACGGCGGCGACGTGAAGGAGGCGGTGCTGTGGTTCGGCACCGCGCCCGGGGCGGTACGGGCCACCCTGCTGCCGGGCCCCCGCACCCTGCTCTCCCGCGGCCTGCCCGACCCGCGGGTCCGCCCGCCCGGCCGCTACCTGTACGAGCCCGACGGCGCCGTCATCCGGGCCCACCTGGTCGCCGAGGTGGCCGAGGAGCTCGACGGCGGGCTGCTGGACGCGACGATCGCCTACGTCACCGCGGACGAGCTGCGCCCGACGCCGTACGCCACCGCCTACGAGATCACCGACCATCTCCCCTTCAACGTCAAGAAGCTGAAGGCGCTGCTGCGGGGGCGGGAGGTCGGGAACCTCACGGTGAAGAAGCGGGGCTCGGCGGTCGAGCCGGAGGAACTCCGCAGGAAGGTCAAGCCGCAGGGGCCGCACGCGGCGACGGTGTTCCTGACCCGGGTGGCGGGGGCGCCGGCGATGCTCATCGGGCACCCGGCCTGACCTTCAGGCCTGCTCCGCCGCCCGCCGCCGCAGCAGCTCCCGCTCCCGCTCGTTCCGCGTCAGCGACGCCGCCCGTTCGAACTCCGCCCGGGCCTCCGCCGTACGGCCGAGGCGGGCGAGGACGCCGCCACGGACGCTGGGCAGCAGGTGGTAGTCCCGCAGGGCGGGGTCGCCGCGCAGAGCGGGTCAGCGCAGCGACTCCCACAGCTTCCGGGCCTCCGGCTGCTCGGCCACCACCCGGTTGGGATCCGACGGCGCCGGCACCACCGGCATCGTCACCGTCCGCACCGCGCTCGCCGACAGACCCTGCACGCTCTGCCCGAGCCGGGTCAGCTCGGCGAGGGAGTCCAGGCCGGTGTCGGTGGTGAGGCCGGCGGTCACGGCGTCCGCGACCCGGTACAGCTTCGCCGGGTCGGTGAGCAGGTCCTGCGCGGCGATCTGGTCCAGCAGTGCCTTCACCAGCTTCTGCTGGAGGCCTATCCGTCCCAGGTCGCTGCCGTCGCCTATGCCGTGCCGGGTGCGGGCCAGGGCGAGGGCCCGCGTGCCGTCCAGGTGGTGGGTGCCCGCCTTCAGGTGCAGATGGCTGTCGTCGTCGGCGATGTCCTCGTCCGTGGTGACGGTGACGCCGCCGAGTGCGTCCACGAGCTTGGCGAAGCCGGAGAAGTCGATCTCGATGTAGTGGTCCATGCGGACGCCGGTCATCGACTCGACCGTCTTCACCGCGCAGGCCGGTCCGCCCACCGCGTACGCGTTGTTGAACATGGAGTTGTGGGCGACGGCCGTCGAGCCGCCGGACGGGCGCGGGCAGGAGGGGCGGGTGACCAGGGTGTCGCGCGGGATGCTCACCACCGTCGCGCTGGTGCGCCCGGCGTCGAGGTGGACGACCATCGCCGTGTCGGAGCGGGCGCCGGAGCTGTCGCCGCCGCCGAGCCGCTGGTTCTCCTCGCCGCTGCGCGAGTCGGAGCCCAGGACCAGGATGTTGAGGGCCTCGCCGGGCAGGGCCGGTGCGGAGGGGGACGGCGTGACCACCGGCTTCGGCGGGCGGTTGCCGCCGAGCGCGTTGTCGATGTCGACGCTTTTGATGTTGTCGTTGAGATGCCAGTAGGCCCAGCCCGCCGAGCCGACGCCGAGCACCAGGGCTCCCGCCAGGGCGAGACCGGCGATCCGCAGCGCTCTCGACCGCCGGCCCACCGCTCTGCCCGCGTCCCCGTTCCCGTCCCCGTGTCCGTCACGTCCCGTCACGGGCAGGAACGTAAGTCCGAATTATTACGGGCAGGACCCCCAGGACGACTTTCTTCGGAAATTCTCAGACTTCTCGGTCCGGTCTCACCCCAGCGTCACCACGGGCACCGGGTTGCTCCCGTTCCACGAGCCGTTGAAGCCGAAGGTGACCGAACCGCCGTCCGGCACCGACCCGTTGTACGGGGCGTTCGTGCAACTGACCGCCGCGCCCGACTGCGTGCAGTTCGCGTTCCAGGCCTGCGTGATCCGCTGCCCGGCGCCGAACGTCCAGTCCGCCTTCCACGACGACAGCGAGGCCCCCGAGCAGGCGATCCGCACCTGGCCCGTGTAGCCGCTGCTCCACTGACTGGTGACGCTGTACGTCGCCGAGCAGGCGCCCGTCGGCGGCGGGGTCGTCGTCCCGCCGAGGGCCTCAGCGATGGCGTGGTACGCCGGTTTCGGCTGGTAGTTCTCGTCGTACGGGGTCGCCGCGCCCTGCCCGGGGAAGGTGTCCGGGATCCAGGAGTCGGAGTCGGTGAAGCCCCAGACGGTGACACCGGTACAGCGCGCGACCGCCACGCAGGCGTTCATGACCGCCTGGTAGTCGGCGGCCTGCTGGGTCAGCTTCGCCCGCGTCGCCGGCAGCTGCATCCGGATGTCCAGCTCGGTGATCGCCACGTCGACGCCCAGATCGGCGAAGCGCTGGATGTTCTGCTGCAGCGTGGAGGGCACCTGGCCGACGATGAGATGGGCCTGAAGCCCGACTCCGTCGATCGGGACTCCGCGCTCCTTCAGCGACTTGACCAGGTTGTACAGGGCCGTGCTCTTCGCGTTGACGCCCTCGACGTTGTAGTCGTTGATGTACAGCTTGGCGCTCGGGTCGGCGGCCCGGGCCCAGGTGAGGGCCTGGGCGATGTAGTCCTGGCCGAGGGTGTTGTGGAAGAGGGTCTGGCGGTAGGTGCCGTCCTCGTTGAAGGGCTCGTTCACCACGTCCCAGGCGGCCAGCCGCCCCTTGTAGCGGCCGACCTCGGTGGCGATGTGGTCCTGGACGATGGTGCTGAGCTGGTCCCGGGTCCAGCTGCCGTTCGTCAGCCAGCCCGGGTTCTGCTGGTGCCAGAGCAGGGTGTGCCCGCGCACCTGCTGGCCGTGGGCCTCGGCGAAGTTCACGATCTGGTCGGCCTCGGCCCAGTTGTGGCCGCCCCGGCTCGGCTCGACGGAGCCCCACTTCATGGCGTTGCCGGGGGTGAGCCAGTTGAACTCGCGGCCGGCGATCTCGCCGTAGGTGCCGGTGAGTTTCGAACCGGTGACCGCCGTGCCCATGACCTTGCCCTTGGCCTCGGCCAGGTCGCGCAGCGGGGCGTCGGCGGCGTGGGACGCGGGGGCCGTGAGCAGCAGGGAACCGGCCGTGACGACTCCGGCCAACAGGGAGGTGAGTAAGCCCGATCTCAGCGATCTCATTGCGGTGCCTCCGAAAGTTTCGGTGGTGCAACCGATTGGCTTCGGTGCAGTGTGGAGGCGCCCGGAAGACCCGTCAATACAGCATCAGTGGTCAGCCGCCCACGGGCACCGCCGCCGTACTGCTGCGCACCACCAGGCTCGTCGCCAGCTCCACCCGGGTGGCCGCCGGGGTGCCGGCCTCGCGGCCGAGGTCGAGGACCAGCTTGGCCGCCGCCTCGGCCATCTCCGTCAGCGGCTGCCGTACGGTCGTCAGCGGCGGCCCGACCAGGGGCGCCACCGGCAGGTCGTCGAACCCGACGACGCTCAGGTCCTCGGGGATGCGCAGCCCCAGCTCGCGCGCGGCCTCGTACAGCCCGAGCGCCTGGAGGTCGTTCCCCGCGAAGACGGCGGTCGGCCGGTCCGGGCGGCGCAGCAGCTCCAGACCGAGCCGGTAGCCGGCCTCGTGGTGGAAGTCGCCGTTCGCGATCAGCGCGGGGTCGACCGGCAGCCCGGCTGTCTCCAGCGCGGCCCGGTAGCCGTCGACCCGGGCGCGGCTGCACATCATCTGCGTCGGCCCGCTGATCGCGCCGATCCTGCGGTGCCCCAGCTCGACCAGATGCCGGGTGGCGGCGAGACCGCCCTGCCAGTTGGTCGCGCCGATCGAGGGCACGTCGGCCCCCGGGTCGCCGGCCGGGTCCATCACCACGAACGGGATGGCACGGCTGGTCAGCAGCGCCCGCTGCGACTCGTCGAGCCCGGACAGGACCAGGATCACGCCGTGCGGGCGGCGCGCGGCGACCTGGTCGGCCCAGGTCCGCCCGGGGGTGAGCCGCCCCGCGCTCTCCGACAGCACCACGCTGAGCCCCGCGTCCCGCGCGACGTTCTCCACGCCCCGGATGACCTCCAGCGCCCAGGCGCTCTCCAGCTCGTGGAAGACCAGGTCGATGAGGGGTGAGCGGGTCGCCTCGGCACGGCGGCGCCGGTAGCCGTGGGCCCGCAGCAGCTCCTCGACGCGGGCCCGCGTGGCGGGGGCTACGTCGGCCCGGCCGTTCAGCACCTTCGAAACAGTCGGTGCCGACACACCGGCCTCACGGGCGATCTCGGCGAGCGTCGCGGTCTGCGCGCTGCGCCCCTGCGTCCGGGTTTGCGTCCGGCTTTCAACCGGCTCCGGGGATGTCATGGCGGCGATCGTATCCCTGCGGGCCCCCTTGACGAAGTCCCCGTGGCGCCATAGGTTCCCGGAACATTCGACATACTGACCGAAACATTCGCTGAACCGGGCGTGAGAACGCTCGTGAGCACCGTTCGTGAGAGGGCCGTCCGTCCACCCGACAGGAGCTTCATGACCACCGCGCCCTGGCGTGACCCCGCCCTGCCCGCCGCCGCCCGCGTCGACGATCTGCTCTCCCGGATGACCCTGGAGGAGAAGGCCGCCCAGCTGTACGGCGTGTGGGTGGGCGCCGCGACGGACGGCGACGGAGTCGCTCCGCATCAGCACGACATGACGGTCGAGTACTCCGACGAGGCATGGGCCGAACTGATCACCCGCGGCCTGGGCCAGCTCACGCGCTCCTTCGGCACCGCCCCGGTGGACCCGGCGCTGGGCGCGCAGGCTCTGGCCCGCGCCCAGCGCCGTATCACCGAGGCCGGCCGCTTCGGCATCCCGGCGGTCGCGCACGAGGAGTGCCTGGCCGGCTTCACCGCCTGGCAGGCCACGGCCTACCCGGTCCCGCTGGCCTGGGGAGCGACCTGGGATCCCCCGCTGGTCGAGGAGATGGCCCGCCGCATCGGCGCCGACCTGCGCTCGGCCGGCGTGCACCAAGGGCTCGCGCCCGTCCTGGACGTCGTACGCGATCCGCGCTGGGGCCGGGTGGAGGAGACGATCGGCGAGGACCCGTATCTGGTCGGCACGGTCGGTACGGCCTATGTGCGGGGCCTGGAGTCGGCCGGGGTCGTCGCCACGCTGAAGCACTTCGCCGGGTACGCCTCCTCGGCCGGCGCCCGCAACCTGGCGCCCGTACGGGCCGGCACCCGCGAGTTCGCGGACGTCACGCTCCCGCCCTTCGAGATGGCGCTGCGCGAGGGCGGGGCCCGTTCGGTGATGGCCGCCTACACGGAGCGGGACGGCGTGCCGGCCTCGGCGGACCCCGAGCTGCTGACCGGGCTCCTGCGCGAGGAGTGGGGCTTCACCGGCACGGTCGTCGCGGACTACTTCGGCATCGGCTTCCTGCAGACCCTGCACCGGGTCGCCGGCACCCCGGCCGAGGCGGCCCACGCGGCCCTGGAGGCCGGCATCGACGTCGAACTGCCGAGCCTGAAGTGCTACGGCGATCCGCTGGTGGACGCGGTCCGCTCGGGCGAGATCCCCGAGGAGCTCGTGGACCGCGCGGCCCGCCGCGTCCTGCTCCAGAAGTGCGAACTGGGCCTGCTCGACGAGGACTGGACCCCCGAGCCGGCCGGCACGGTCGACCTCGACTCGACGGGCAACCGGATCCTGGCTCGCCGCATGGCCGAGGAGTCCGTCGTCCTGCTCGACAACCCCGACGGCCTGCTCCCGCTCGCCCCCGACACCCGGATCGCGGTGATCGGCCCCAGGGCGGCCGACGCCCTGGCCATGCTGGGCTGTTACTCCTTCCCCTCCCACGTCCTCACCCACCACCCCGGCGTCCCGACCGGCATCGAGATCCCGACCGTCCTCGACGCCCTGCGCACCGAACTGCCCGACGCCAAGGTGACGTTCGCGCCGGGCTGCGACGTGACGGACCCGGACACCTCCGGCTTCGAGGAGGCCGTCGCCCGTACCGCCGAGGCGGACGTGTGCGTGGCGGTCCTCGGCGACCGGGCGGGCCTGTTCGGCCGCGGCACCTCGGGCGAGGGCTGCGACGCGACGGACCTCGCCCTGCCGGGCGCCCAGGGCGAGCTGCTGGACGCACTGGTGGCCACGGGCGTGCCCGTGGTGCTGGTGCTGCTGACCGGCCGTCCCTACGCCCTCGGCCGCTGGCACGGCCGCCTGGGCGCGGTCGTCCAGGCGTTCTTCCCGGGGGAGGAGGGCGGCCCGGCGGTGGCGGGAGTGCTGTCGGGCCGCGTCACCCCCTCGGGCCGCCTCCCCGTGAGCGTCCCGCAGGCACCCGGCGGCCAGCCCTGGACCTATCTCCAGCCGCCCCTCGGCCTCGCGGGCGAGGTCAGCAACCTCGACCCGACTCCGCTGTACGCCTTTGGACACGGCCGCTCGTACACGACGTTCGCGTGGGAGGACGGCACGGGCGGCGCGGAGCCGGCGGAGATCGGCACGGACGGGACGTACGACGTCTCGGTGACCGTCCGCAACACCGGCGACCGCGAGGGCGCGGAGGTCGTGCAGCTGTACCTCCACGACCCGGTGGCGTCGGTGACCCGCCCCGACGTACGGCTGATCGGCTACCAGCGCGTGCGGCTGGCGCCGGGGGAGGCGGCCCGGGTGCGGTTCCGTTTCCACACGGACCTGTCGGCGTTCACCGACCGTTCAGGCCGCAGGGTGGTCGAACCGGGCGCCCTGGAACTACGGCTCGCGGCGTCCAGCGCGGACGTACGCCACACGGCCCACCTCACGCTCACAGGCCCGGTCCGGGTGCTCGGCACCGACCGGCGGCTGCGGTGCGAGACGGAGGTGACGGACGCCGGGTGACGGTGCGGGTCAGTCGGCGCCGACCGACTCGAACCGCCACCGGTGCACGGCCCGTGTGACCAACTCCCCGTCCGGCTCCGGCAGTTCCGGCAGCTCGGCATCGTAGGGGGCGTCCCACCAGGTGATGACGAGGACCCGGTCCTGGGGAGCGCGCAGGGTCTCCCGACGCAGGGGTGCGCGGGGCAGCTCCTGCGCCTGTGCCCAGGCCAGCAGGTCCTCGCCCCGGCCGGGCACGGCCCGCGCCTCCCACATCAGGGCGACCGTCACGAGTAGAGGTTCTCCTTGCTGATCTCGTGCACATGGTCGTGGCCCGGGACATGCGGTTCCGTCACCGGCAGGGACGAGTCGGCCGGCAGGTCCCAGTCCGACGCGGCCCGGTTCCGGGCCACCATCTCCGCACCGAGCGCGGCGACCATCGCGCCGTTGTCCGTGCACAGCTTGGGCCGTGGCACCCGCAGCCGGATCCCGGCCGCCTCGCAGCGCTCCTGGGCCAGGGCGCGCAGCCGGGAGTTGGCGGCCACCCCGCCGCCGATCATCAGGTGGTCGACGCCCTCGTCCTTGCAGGCCCGGACGGCCTTGCGGGTCAGCACGTCCACGACCGCCTCCTGGAAGGAGGCCGCCACGTCCCGCACCGGGACCTCCTCCCCCGCCGCCCGCTTCGCCTCGATCCAGCGCGCCACGGCCGTCTTCAGCCCGGAGAAGGAGAAGTCGTAAGCCGGGTCGCGCGGACCGGTCAGGCCGCGCGGGAAGGCGATCGCGTCCGGGTCGCCCTCGCGTGCGTACCGGTCGATGACCGGGCCGCCCGGGAAGCCCAGGTTCAGCACGCGGGCGATCTTGTCGAAGGCCTCACCGGCCGCGTCGTCGATGGTCGCGCCCATGGGGCGGACGTCGGAGGTGATGTCCGAGGACAGCAGCAGCGAGGAGTGGCCGCCGGACACCAGCAGCGCCATGGTCGGCTCGGGCAGCGGGCCGTGCTCCAGCTGGTCGACGCAGATGTGCGAGGCGAGGTGGTTGACGCCGTACAGGGGCTTGCCGAGCGCGTACGCGTACGCCTTCGCCGCCGAGACGCCGACCAGCAGGGCACCGGCGAGGCCGGGACCGGCGGTGACGGCGATGCCGTCGAGGTCGCGGGCGTTGACGCCCGCCTCCTTCAGCGCGCGGTCGATGGTGGGGACCATCGCCTCCAGGTGCGCCCGGGAGGCGACCTCGGGCACGACACCGCCGAAGCGGGCGTGCTCGTCGACGCTGGAGGCGACGGCGTCGGCGAGCAGGGTGGTACCGCGGACGATGCCTACGCCGGTCTCGTCGCAGGAGGTCTCGATGCCGAGGACGAGCGGCTCGTCGCGAGAGTCAGTCATTGGTCTGGGTTCCTTGTACGGGAGCCGAACCCGCGGCGGAGCCGCTGTCGGGTTTCGTGGTCAGTCGCATCACCAGGGCGTCCACGTTCCCCGGCTGGTAGTAGCCGCGCCGGAAGCCGATGGCCTCGAAGCCGAAGCGCTCGTAGAGCTTCTGCGCGCGGACGTTGTCCACCCGGCACTCCAGCATCACTTCGGCGCACTCGAAGGCGGTCGCGGCCCGCAGCAGTTCGGTGAGGAGCCGGCCGCCCAGTCCCGTCCCCCAGTACTCCCGGGTGACGGCGATGGTCTGGATGTCGGCCTGCTCGCCGGAGGAGGCGACACCGGCGTACCCGACGATCCGCTCCCCCGCCTCGGCCACGAGGTACTTCCGGGTCGCATCCGGCCCGCGCGCATGGGCCAGCTCGGACCAGAACATGCCCCGCGACCAGGCGTCGTCGGGGAACAGGTCCCGCTCCAGCTCCAGCACGGGGTCGATGTCCCACCAGCGCATCTCGCGCAGCACACACGTCTCGGACCCGGTCACTTGGGGGTGACCACCTTGTAGTTCTTGGGGACCTGGGCGTCGGGGCGGCGCAGATACAGCGGCCGAGGCGCGGGGAGTTCCTCGCCCGCCGCCAGCCGCTGTGCGGCCAGCCGGGCGAGCGCGGCGGCGGACACGTGCTCGGGCTCGTACGCCTGGGGGAAGGTGTCCGGGTACAGCAGCGCGCCCGCGCCGACCGCGGGCAGCCCCGCGACCTGCTCGGCGATGTCGGCGGGCCGGTCGACCGCCGGGTCGGTGACGCGGGTGCGGGAGTCGGCGTAGCGGGCCCAGTACACCTCCTTGCGGCGGGCGTCGGTCGCCACGACGAACGGGCCCTCCAGGTCGGCGGCGTAGGCGAGGCCGTCCAGCGTGCACACGCCGTGCACGGGGACGCCGAGCGCGAGCCCGAAGGTCTCGGCGGTCATCAGACCGACGCGCAGCCCGGTGTACGGGCCCGGCCCGATGCCGGCGACGACCCCGGTGACGGCGTCGAGCTTCAGACCGGCCTCGGCGAGCACCCGGTCGATCGCCGGCAGCAGCAGTTCCCCGTGCCGGCGCGCGTCCACCTGACTCGACGAGGCGATGACGTCCCGGCCGTCGTGCAGCGCGACGGTGACGGCGGGGGTGGCGGTATCCAGAGCGAGCAAGAGCACGCAAACAGCCTACGGCTCCCCGGGGCTCGTGTCGGACGTACCTGTCGGGCCGTCACCTGCTGCTACCGTCACCTTCCGTCACGGCGCCGCATACGCACCGTGCGCGACAGGGACGTACATCACGGAGGTGGGAGCCGGTGGCAGTCAGCAGCTCGGGGATCGTGGCCGCGCTCACCGCCGCGGCCCTGGCGACGGTCGGCTACCTCGCCCACCAGGCGTCACAGACGCTCCCGGCCGGCCTGGGCAGGTCACAGGCGGGCGCCGCCCCGGCGGCCGGTGTCTCGAAGCCGCCGCACCAGGCCAGGAAGGACCCCGCCGCACTGCCCGACGGCTCCGGCAAGGGCGCACGGGTCGTCTACTCCCTGCGCGCCAACCGGGTGTGGCTGGTCGGCGGGGACGAGGCGGTCACCCGCACGTTCAAGGTCGCCCCGAGCGCGGTGGACCCGGCCCCGGGCTCCTACTCGGTCACGTCCCGCTCGAACGCGGTCACCGGCTCCGACGGCGTCCCCGTCGAACACGTCGTGCGCTTCACCACCGTGGACGACGTGGTCATCGGCTTCAGCGCAGCCGTGAACGACTCGCCCCCCGCCCCGGCCCCGAAGGCCCGCACGGGCGGCATCCGCGAGTCCCGCGCGGACGGCGAGGCGATGTGGACGTTCGCGACGATCGGCCGCAAGGTCGTGGTGGTGCGCTAGGCGGCCGGGCCGCTGGGTCAGGGGCACGCCAGGCCGCACGCCGCGGACCTCGGACCCCTAGGCAGTTTCTTTCGGATCACCGCGCGGACCAGATGAAGATGGCGGCGATGTGGAGTCCGGCGAGGTAGATGGTGGCGGTCTTGTCGTAGCGGGTGGCCAGACCGCGCCACTGCTTGGGCCTGTTGATGCACCGCTCGACTGTGTTGCGTTGCTTGTATGCCTCGCTGTCGAAGGCCGGCGGACGGCCACCGAAGCGGCCGAGCCGTTTGCGGTTCGCGGCCTGGTCGGCGGGCTGCGGGATCACTGCCCGGATCCCACGCCGCCGCAGATGACCGCGGATCGCCCGGGACGAGTACGCCTTATCGGCCAGGGCCATTTCCGGCCGACCGGCCGCGGCACTCGCAGGCGGGCCATGACCTGGGCGAATGCGGGGGCGTCCCCTGCCTGGCCGGGCGTGAGGACGAAAGCGAGCGGACGGCAGCGGCTGTCCGCGGCGAGGTGGATCTTCGTGGTCAGACCGCCGCGGGACCGTCCGAGCGCATGATGGTCCGGCTCGCCGGCCGGGGCCCTTTTGACGGGCCCCGGCGGCGTGCTGATGAGCCCGGACGATGGTGGAGTCGACCGCGACGACCCAGGCGAGATCGCCTTCGGCGTCGGCCTGGGCCAGCAGAGCGGTGAACACGCGCTCCCAGGTGCCGTCGGCGGCCCACTTCCGCAGCCGGTTGTGGACGCCCTTCCACGACCCGAAGCGCTTGGGCAGGTCCATCCACGGTATGCCGGTGCGGTACTTGAACGCGATCGCGTCGATCAACTGCCGGTGATCCCGCCACCGCCCGCCCCGCCTCGGAGCCCGGTCCGGCAGCAACGGCTCGATCCTTGCCCACTGGGCGTCACTCAACGACACACATCAGTCAACGATCAGATGATCCAATTGAAACGGTCCGGCGCACTGTCACAGGTCAGACCAGTTCGAAGGCACGCCGGAAGATACCGTATTCCCCAGGCGTCTCCCAGCACGTGTAGTGGCAGCCAAGAAGATTGGGCAGGGCAATCCCCAATTGCTCCGCCAGCACGTCGGCCCCGGTCTTGAACATTCGAGACGGGTCATGGATGGCTTGACAATGAGCAGTTGCTCCACGCAGTTCGATAACGACGTACTCCATGCTCCTGCCGGCGCTGACCACCGGTTCCTCATGGTTCTGCTCGTGCTGGGCATCCATAACCTGCCCACAGAGCCCGCACCGCAAGTTGTCGTGTGAGGCATCCACGGCAGGCATCGTACGCCTCGCTCGAACACGTACGGCCCCCATCCCCACCGGGTATCGGCTCGCCAGCTGCCTATGCTCCCGTCACTGATCCGGAGGAAACGTCCTAGGCCACCTGGCCGCAGAGTCGCCAGGTCGCCGATCGTCCGCCGGGCCGCTAGGCCGCCGGGACGCAAGGCCGCCCAGTCGCCGGGCCACCGGGCCGCCGGACCCCTGGGCCGCAAGGCCACCAGGACGGCAAGGCGGCAAGACCACCGGGCCGCCGGCCGCTAGGCCACCAGGACGGCAAGGCGGCAAGACCACCGGGCCGCCGGCCGCTAGGCCACCGGGACGGCAAGGCCGTGATCGTCCGCCGGGCCGCTACGCCGCTTCGCGGTGGTCCGCCGCCGGCTCCGTGAGCTCCGGCTCGGGTGCCCGCGGGGGCGTGGAGATCAGGGCAGCCGCCTCGCCCGCCGCCAGCAGGTCGCGCATGGACACCCCGGCGACCGCGAACGGCAGCGGTTGCCCCTTGCTCTCTGTAGCCGACATGGACGCCTCCCGAAGGCGGGGCGGACGTAGTTAGGTACACCTAACTACGGACTGGATACCATGTGACCACGCACAAGACGCCGTACGCAACATTTTGCCGACGCCTTGTCGGAACGTTCATCAAAACACCACGCGTCAGGAGCTACGCCGCGAGCACGCTCAGGTCCGCCGAAGCCCAGCGTTCCCCCACACCGGTGATCGTCATCTGCCGGACCTCGTCGGTCGTGTCGCCCATCGCGCGGTGGATCACCACCTGGAGCCGGTCCTCGGTCAGTTCCTCGACCTTGCCCTCGCCCCACTCCACGACGACCACGGACTCGGGCAGCGTGACGTCGAGATCGAGGTCCTCCATCTCGTCCAGCCCGCCGGACAGCCGGTACGCGTCGACATGGACCAGCGGCGGCCCCTCGCCCAGTGAGGGATGCACCCGGGCGATCACGAATGTCGGCGAGGTCACGGCCCCGCGCACGCCGAGCCCCTTGCCCAGCCCACGCGTCAGCGTCGTCTTGCCCGCCCCGAGCTCCCCGCTGAGCATCACCAGGTCACCGGCGCGCAGCAGTTTCGCGAGCCGGCGGCCCAGCTCCCGCATCTGCTCGGGGGAGGTGACGACGATCTGGACGGATCCGGGCTCAGCCGGGTTGTGCGGTGCTGCTGGTGCTTCCATAGCCCTTCACGGTAGCTCCTGCGGGCACGGCACCCGTGCGGGTGAGCAGGTCGGCGAGGCGGTCGGTGACCACTTCCGGGTGTTCCAGCATCACCAGGTGCCCCGCGTCCGGCACCAGCACCAGCTCGGCTTCCGGCAGCAGATCGGCGATGGCCTCGCTGTGCTCACTCGGCGTGACCAGATCCTGCACCCCGGCCAGGACGAGCACCGGCATGTCCGCGAAACACCCGAGCGCCTCCGTCTTGTCGTGGTCGTTGAACGCCGGGTAGTACTCGGCGACCACGTCGATGGGCGTGCTCTCGATCATCCGCTCGGCGAACCGGGCGACGGCCGGGTCGACGTCCCGGGACGCGAACGAGTACCGCTTGATGACCCCGGCGAACAGGTCCGCCGTGGCCCGGCGCCCCTTCTCCACCAGCTCGGCCCGCTGCCCCATCACCTTCAGCACGCCGGGCAGCACCCGCCGCACCGCGTTGACCCCGGCCACCGGAAGCCCGTAGTTGACCTCGCCGAGCCGCCCCGACGACGTCCCCACGAAGGCGGCCCCGACGACCCGCTCCCGGACCAGCTCGGGGTACTGGTCGGCCAGCGCCATCACCGTCATGCCGCCCATCGAGTGCCCGACCAGCACGAGCGGCCCCTCGGGCGCGGCCGCGTCGATGACGGCCTTCAGGTCGCGGCCCAGCTGCTCGATGGTGACCGGCTCGTCCCGCCCCTGGGCCACGCCCCGCCCGGACCGGCCGTGGCTGCGCTGGTCCCAGTGCACGGTCCGTACGACGCCTCTGAGCGCCGCCCGCTGGAAGTGCCAGGAGTCCTGGCTGAGGCAGTAGCCGTGGCTGAAGACGACGGTGACGGGGGCGGGGGCCTTCCGGCCGAAGAGCCTGCGGCGGCGCGGGCCGATGGCGGCGGGCGCGGCCTCCGGGTCGAGGTCGTCGACCTCGTAGTACAGCTCCGTGCCGTCGTCGGCGAACGCCTTGCCTGGCATGCCGCGCAGCGAGCCGTAGGGCCCCGCGGAGTCGAGGGCGAGCCGGGCCTTCTGGCGCATGCCCCGGCCGACCGTCATGCGCTCCAGGGCGACGCCCGCGGCCGCGCCCGCGGCCACCACGCCTATCGCGACACCGGCGATGCCGGTCGCCCTGCGCCAGCCCCCCGCCGCCCCCGCGGCGGAGACCGCGACGGCCGCGGTGGCGGCATTCGCGACGACCTCCGCACTGCTCTCGCTCACGTACCGCTCCTCTTCGCCGGGCTGCTGCCGATGCTGCTGCTGGTGGTGCTGATGGTGGTGCTGATGGTGCTGGTGTTGTCAGGGTGCGTGTCGTGCTGGGCGTGACCGGTCCTCTGTGCGAGTTACCCGTCCTGTTCCTCATTCACATAGACGCGAGGAACGCGCGTTCCGATCCGGGTCACGATCTCGTAGGCGATGGTTCCGGCCGCCTGCGCCCAGTCCTCGGCCGTGGGCTCGCCGCGGTCCCCCGGGCCGAAGAGCACCGCCTCGGCGCCCGGCGCGGGCTCGTCGCCGCCCAGGTCGACCACGAACTGGTCCATGGCGACCCGCCCCGCGATCGTGCGCCACTTGCCCTCGACCAGGACCGGCCCGGCCGAGGAGGCGTGCCGCGGGATGCCGTCGGCGTAACCCAGCGGGACGAGGCCGAGAGTGGTCGCGCCGGGCGTCACATACCGGTGGCCGTAGCTGACACCGTGCCCACCCGGCACCTGCTTGACCAGGGCGAGCGAGGCGGAGAGCGTCATCACCGGGCGCAGCCCGAAGTCGGCCGGGGTGCCCAGCTCGGGGCTGGGCGAGATGCCGTAGGTGGCGATGCCGGTGCGGACCAGGTCGAAGTGGCTCTCGGGCAGCGTGAGCGTGGCCGGAGAGTTGGCGATGTGCCGCACCTCGGGGCGGACGCCCCGCTCCTCGGCGTACGCGACCATCTCCCGGAAGCGGCCGAGCTGGGCGGCGATGGAGGGATGGCCGGGTTCGTCGGCGCAGGCGAAGTGCGACCACAGCCCCGTGACGCGCACAAGCCCCTCGGCCTCGGCGCGCAGCGCCTCCCGGACCAGCCCGGCCCAGTCCTCCCCGGGCTGGCAGCCGCCCCGTCCGAGGCCGGTGTCGGCCTTGAGCTGCACACGCGCGGGCCGGTCCGCCCGCCGGGCGGCCTCGGTGACCTCCGTCAGGGCCCACATCCCGCTGACGGACACGTCGACGTCCGCCTCGATCGCCTCACGCCAGGGCCCGCCCGGCGTCCACAGCCAGCACATGATGCGGCCCGGCAGCCCGGCGGCCCGCAGGGCCAGGGCCTCCTCGGGCGTCGCCGTGCCCAGCCAGTCCGCTCCCGCGGCGACGGCCGCGCGGGCACACGGCACGGCCCCGTGGCCGTACGCCTCGGACTTCACCACGGCCATCAGGGCAGCGCCCGGCGCGTGGGCACGCAGCGCCCGCACATTGGCCCGCAGGGCGGCCAGGTCGATCTCCGCTCGGGCCCGCAGGGGCGCGGTCCGCGGGGCTGTTCTCTCGCTCATCGCGCCCAGTGTCTCAGAGGTGCCCGACCCGCCCGAGGCGGCGGCCCCCGACGGCACGTGCTCGACGAGCGCGTACGTCCCCTCCCCCGCGGCGCGCGGCTCGACGGCCCTCCTCATCGGCCGACGGCGTGTACACCACCGGCGGCAGCGCCTGGCCGGGCGTGTCGACGGACCAGGGGCGCGCGGGCCCCGGCGCGACGCCCGGGACCAGCTCGCCCAGGGGCCCGGGCGCGGCAGGCCCCGGACTCGGAACGCGAACGGGAAGGGGAAAGGGGAGGGGAGGAGAGGGGGGCGACCCACTCCCACGGCGCACCCCACCGGCCCCCAGCACGCCCTCTCACTCAGCCCAGAACATTCCGCCAAGCCTCCGGCACGGCCTCCGCCACGTCATGCGCCCCCACCGGTGCCCCGTCCGCCGCGAGCCTCCCGGCCAGCCCGTGCACATACGCCCCCACACTCCCCGCGTCCACCGCGGAAAGCCCCGCCGCCAGCAACGACCCCGCGAGCCCCGACAACACGTCCCCGCTCCCGGCCGTGGCCAGCCAGGACGTCCCCGTCGGATTCACCCGCACCGCACCGCCCCCCGAGTCGGCGACCAACGTCGTGGACCCCTTGAGCAGCACGGTCGCCCCGTACCGCCCGGCCAGCTCCCGCACCGCGGCCAGCCGCCCGCCTTCGACCTCCTCCCGGTCGACCCCGAGCAGCGCCGCCGCCTCCCCGGCATGCGGCGTCATCAGCGTCGGCGCCCGCCGCGCCCGTACGACTGCCGCCTCGGCCAGCCGCAGCCCGTCCGCGTCGACCAGCACCGGGACGTCCGCCGCCAGCACCTCCCCGACCGTCGCCGCGTCGTCCCCGGCCCCCGGCCCGACGACCCACGCCTGCACCCGCCCGGCGTTATTCGGCCCCTGGTCCGACACGAGGGTCTCGGGGAACCGTGTGAGGACGGCGGCCCCGGCCGGCCCGACGTACCGCACGGCCCCGGCCCCGCCCCGCAGCGCTCCCGCGACGGCGAGCACGGCGGCGCCGGGGTAGCGCGCGGACCCCGCGGCGATACCGACGACACCCCGCCGGTACTTGTCGCTCTCGGCCCGCGGCACCGGCAGCAGCCGCGCCACGTCCGCGTGCTGCAACGCCTCCAGCTCCGGCTCGGCCGGCAGATCGAGACCGATGTCGACCAGCCGCACCGACCCCGCGTACTCCCGCGCCGGATCGACCAGCAGCCCCGGCTTGTGCGTGCCGAACGTCACCGTCAGATCGGCCCGGACCGCGGCGCCGCGCACCTCCCCGGTGTCGGCGTCGACCCCGCTCGGCAGATCGACGGCGACCACGGCGCCCCGCGACCGCTCGGCGGCGGCGGCCAGCGGCACCGCGTCCGGCCGCAGCCCGCCCTTCCCGCCGATCCCGACGATGCCGTCGACGACGAGATCCGCCCGCTCGACCAGCTCCTCGACAGCCTGCGCGCCCTCGCCGGCGCCTTCGGCCCCACCGGCGCTCACGACCCGCCCCCCGGCCCGCCGCAGCGCCGCGAGGCCCCCGGCGTGAGCCCGCTCCGGCGCGAGCAGCACCGCAGTGACGCCGGCCCCGCGCCGGGCCAGCCGGGCCCCCGCGTACAGCGCGTCACCGCCGTTGTCCCCGCTCCCGACCAGCAGCACGACCCTGCTCCCGTACACCCGCCCCAGCAGGTCGGCGCAGGCCGCGGCGAGTCCGGCGGCGGCGCGTTGCATCAGCGCCCCCTCCGGCAGCCGCGCCATCAGCTCCCGTTCGGCGGTCCTGACCGTCTCCACGCTGTACGCACTACGCATGCGGTCGAGTTTCCCGTAGGACCGCCCGGCCACTCCCCCGTATCCCGCGTAACTGCGGACCGTGTCGCGTCCATTGACGCTTTGCCTGCCCTTTGCCAGACTCACCGGCCGCGCAGAAAGCGCTTGCACACCCCCCACATTCGACGAAACCGAGGCCACCATGGGACGCAGAGCCGCATTCCTCGCCGCCGCCGGTGCCACCGCCGTCCTCACCGCCGCCGGCACCCTCACCGCACCCGCCACCGCCGCGCCCACACGAGCGGCGGCCTGCGGGGACGGCTCCTACCAGGCCGAGGCCGTGCAGAGCGGCGCCAACTGGACCACCCGGCGCGGCGGCAGCACGGTCTACACCGGCACCGACATGCGCGCCGCCGTCCAGGCGGCCGTCAACAGCCTCTCCTCGGGCCGCACGTCGAAGGAGCGGGTCGTGGTCCGCGGCTCGGGCTCGATCTCGGCGGGCTCACGCATCTCGCTCCCGAGCTACACCGTCCTCGACGTCTGCGGCACCATCAACGTCACCGGCAGCGGCTCCGGTGACCAGGCGCCGGTCTACTCCCGCGGCACCCGCGACGTCGAGGTCCAGAACCTCAAGCTCACCGGCACCCCGCTCTACGGCATCTTCCTGCGCAACGTGCAGAACGTCGTGCTCGGCCAGATAGACATGCGCCTGACCCGCGGCCTGGGCGTCCGCATCGACAACCGCGGCGACACCAGCCAGTGGACGCGCAACGTCCGCATCGACAACGTCTTCGTCTCCGGCGCGTCCAGCCACGCGGTCGAGACCTACGGCGTCGACGGCATCACCATCGGCACGGTCACCGCCCGCAACGTCGGCGAGTCCGGCCTGCTGCTCAATCAGACCATCAACGCGAGCGTCACCAAGGTGGACGCCGAGAACGCCGGCACCGGCACCGGCTACGCCGCCTTCCGCATGGCCAACCGCAACGGCCGGGTCGGCAGCGGCTACCCGACCAACATCCGGGTCGGCGAGGTCATCGCGCGCGGCGGCGGACGCGGGGTGTTCTGCGTCTCGGAGAGCGGCGGGGCGACGATCGACAAGGTGACGATCTCCAATACCGGCAACAACTCGGTCCTGATCGAGAACTGCTACAACGTCAGCCTCGCCGCGCGGAGCGGCACGATCTCGGGCGGCGGCGAACTGCGCCTGGCCGCCCGCTCCGAGTTCCCGAACAACAAGGACATCACCATCCAGAACCTGACGGTCACCAACTCGGCCATCAGGGAGAGCCCGTGTGGTGAGAACACGACGTTCCGCAACATCACGCGGGTGAACAGCAGCCAGACGATCTGCTGACGCCGCGCCCGCGAAGCCCTGGCCCGTGGAGCCCTCGCCCTCACCCGGCGGGGGCTTCGGCACGCAGGTGGCTCAGCGCCTCCATGGCTTCGCGTTCGATGCGCGCGATGTCGTGGAGGACGGTGCCCGCCCGTGCGAGGCACTGCTCATCGCCCGACTCACCGGCGTCCGTGATGAGCGCCGCGACCTGCGTCCACAAGCCGGCCGCTTCCGAGTACAGCCTGTGGCCGGTGCGCAGACGGCCACTGTCGACCAACTGGGCGCATTCGGCGAGGAAGTCGCGGTAGAGGTTGCGGAACAAGGCACCGCCGGTGCCGGCCTTCTCCATGAGGAGGCCGGCCTGCGGCAGGTCCCGCCGGGGGGCGTCGGTGCGCCGGAGCCAGCCGGGTACGAGCTTCCCGGCCTTCTCGATGCCTCGGTGGCCGAGGTTGGCGATGGGCGGGTCGAGGAAGGCGTCGGCGCATCGAGTGATGGCCGGAATGATCCGGCTCTCCAGGGAGGGCACCTTCCCGGCGACGGTGAGCGTGAAGGACCGGTGCCTGGCGGTCATCGGCCCGCGCGCGGCCCGGGCCCGGGCGAGGCTGCTCAGGCTGGTGGACACGGCTCCGCCCTGCTGGCCGGTGTCCACCAGGTAGGCGTCGTGCTCGTCGTAGCCGTACAGGGCGACGACATGACCGCCGAAGTGCACCTTCGAGGTGAAGTAGTCCAGGTGGTGGCTGTCGAGCTGGAGCCCGACGGGCAGTCCGGCGTCGATGGCGTTCGCCACGCTCTCCCAGGCCTTACGGGCGGAGCCGGTCTCCTGGACCGCGAGTTCCAGCCCCAGCCCGGCGGCCAGGTTCCTGGTGAGTTCGAAGGGCTTGACCCGCCCGCCGAGAAAGGGAAAGTCCATGTTCTTGCTGTCCCAGTAGATGAAGGACAGCCCGGACCCGAGGCCGAAGAGCATGGGCTCGGACAGGTCGATCCCCTGATGCCGCAGCAGCACACCCAGAGCCGACGTCTCGCAGTGCTGCGTACCGCGGGGGTCGACGCCCTTCACCGTGGTCACACCAAGCCCTCCGGCGCGCTCCTGTGGTCCACGCGTAACTCCCCGGCCACCCGGCTCATCCTTCCGCGATCACCACGGCCGAGGCGACACCGGCGTCATGGCTCAGGGACACGTGCCAGGACCGCACGCCGAGTTCTGCGGCGCGCGCGGCCACGGTCCCGGTCACCCGCAGCCACGGCTGCCCACTGTCCTCGACACACACCTCGGCATCGGTCCAGAGCAGCCCGGGCGGCGCACCGAGCGCCTTGGCCAGTGCCTCCTTGGCGGCGAACCGCGCAGCCAGGGAGGCGACCCCCCGGCGCTCCCCACTGGGCAGCAACAACTCCCGCTCCACGAACAGCCGTCCGGCCAACGCAGGCGTACGCTCCAGCGATGCCGCGAACCGATCGATCTCGGCAACGTCGATCCCGACCCCGATGATGCTCATGCGCAGCACCCTACGGCGAGACTCCACCGCCTTCGGCCTCGACGGTGGTGACTAGTGCCGCGGCAGGCAACGTCCGCCCCGTCGCGACGCCCGGCACGCTCCCCCACTGCCTCAAGGGCGTGGGAGGTGCCCCCACTCGCCGCACCGACCGAAAGCCCGAGTACGTCCCGTACGAGGGCTTCCGGCCGGCACTCCCCCAGCCTTCGGCCGGGGCCCCCAGAGCACGCACCGGACGCCGCTCCTTGACGGGCGAACGTTGCCTGCCGCGGCACTAGCATGATCGGCATGGAATGGGACGGCCTCACCGACCGCGAGCGCTACGGGGACTGGTACCTGAAGGAGCGGGACCGGTTCTCGGACCTGGCCCGGGACGCCGACTGGGACGGCCTGTTCGGGGAGCTGGCGCAGCATCCCGAGCGGGTCAATCTCGCCCGCCCCGGGAACCGCAGCGGGTTCGCCCCGCTGCACCAGGCCGCCTGGCACGGCGCCACGATCGCGGTCGTCTCCCGGCTGATCGCGCACGGCGCCTGGCGCACCCAGCGCGCCCGGGACGGACGGCGCCCGGTGGACATCGCCCGGGAGCGGGGTCACACGCATCTGCTGGAGCTCCTGGAGCCGGTCGCGGTGCGGCAGCTTCCCACCCCCGCCGACGCGCTGGAGCGCCACTTCCACGCGATGCTGCGGGAGCGCACCGGCAGCTGCTTCGACGAGATCGAGCACCTCCTGCCACCGCTGTCCCCCCTGACGGAGGGTCGGGACGTGCGGATCTTCTTCCGGGTGGTCGGCATGATGGGAGGCTTTCACTACCGCCTCCACGCGGACATCGTGCACGTGCACGGCAGCTCGCGGATGGACGGCGACAACGGGGACTTCTACCACGTGACCCCCGACGGCTGGACCAAGCTTCCCTACAGCCCCAAGCCGCCGCCGCCCTGGACCTTCCCCTACTGAACCCCTGAACGTGAACTCCCCCTCCCCCTTGTACAGTTCGGGATGACCGCGATGTGCAAACCGCATCGCACGCAACGGGAGGAACGCACCACCATGAAGTTCAAGTCGCTGGGGACCGCGGCCACTTCGATAGCTCTCTTCGCAACTGCCCTCACCGGCACCGTCGCTACCGCCGGCACCGCCGCCGCGGCCCCGCCGAAGGACTGCAGCAAGGCGATCGTCAACGTCAAGGCCAAGGAGACCGTCAAGGTCCGCACCTCGCCGAAGACGTCCGCCACCGCCCTCGGCATCTGGGGCAAGGGCAAGCGGGGCGGGATCTGCAACGACGGCAAGGCCTACAAGGGTGGCTCCTACAAGGCCTGCGGCAAGAAGAGCAACATGTGGTACTACGGCGGCGACAAGGTGAACGGCTGGGTCCCGAAGACCTGCATCAACTGGTAGTCGCCGACTGCACGGGGGCGAACGGCGACCGGCCGTTCGCCCTTTTCCGTTGTTCCGCTACTCCACCGTCACCGACTTCGCCAGGTTCCGGGGCTGGTCCACCTCGTTCCCGCGAACCGTCGCCAGTTCGCACGCGAACACCTGGAGCGGCACCGCCGCCACGAGCGGCTGGAGCAGGGTCGGCGTGGCCGGCACCCGGATCAAGTGGTCCGCGTACGGCGCCACCGCCCCGTCCCCGTCCTCCGCGATGACGATCGTCCGCGCGCCCCGCGCCCGGATCTCCTGGATGTTGGACACCATCTTGTCGTGCAGCACGGACCGCCCGCGCGGCGACGGCACCACGACGACCACCGGCAGATCCTCCTCGATCAGGGCGATCGGGCCGTGCTTCAACTCCCCCGCCGCGAACCCCTCGGCGTGCATGTACGCCAGTTCCTTGAGCTTCAGCGCGCCCTCCAGCGCCACCGGATACCCCACATGCCGGCCGAGGAACAGCACCGTGTTCTTCGAGGCGAGCGTGCGCGCCAGCTCCCGCACCGGCTCCATCGTGCCCAGCACCTGCTCCACCGCTCCGGCGATCGAGGACAGGTCGCGGATCACCGCCCGGATCTCGTCGCCCCACTTGGTGCCCCGCACCTGGCCCAGATACAGGGCGACCAGGTAACACGCGACGAGCTGCGTCAGGAACGCCTTGGTGGAGGCGACGGCCACCTCGGGACCGGCGTGCGTGTACAGCACCGCGTCCGACTCGCGCGGGATCGTCGAGCCGTTGGTGTTGCAGATCGCCAGCACTTTGGAGCCCTGCTCGCGGGCGTGCCGCAGCGCCATGAGCGTGTCCATGGTCTCGCCGGACTGGGAGATGGCGATGACGAGGGTCTGCGCGTCGAGGATCGGATCCCGGTACCGGAACTCACTGGCCAGTTCCACCTCGCACGGCAGACGCGTCCAGTGCTCGATGGCGTACTTGGCGATCATCCCGGCATGGAAGGCCGTACCGCACGCGACGATGACGACCTTGTCGATCTCCCGCAGCACCCCCGCGGGGATCCGCACCTCGTCAAGGGTCAGCGAACCCGAGCCGTCGATCCGGCCCAGCAGCGTATCGGCGACCGCCTTGGGCTGCTCGGCGATCTCCTTGAGCATGAAGTAGTCGTAGCCCCCCTTTTCCGCGGCCGACGCGTCCCAGTCGACGTGGTACGAGCGGACATCGGCGGGGCGGCCGTCGAAGCCCGTCACCGTCACGCCGTCGCGGCGCAGTTCCACCACCTGGTCCTGTCCCAGCTCGATCGCCGACCGCGTGTGGGCGATGAACGCGGCGACGTCCGAGGCGAGAAAGGCCTCGCCCTCTCCGACGCCCACCACCAGCGGCGAGTTCCGCCGCGCGCCCACCACCACGTCCGGCTCGTCGGCGTGCACGGCGACCAGCGTGAACGCGCCCTCCAGCCGCCGGCACACCAGCCGCATCGCCTCGGCGAGGTCCGCGCACGACGAGAACTCCTCGGCGAGCAGATGCGCGACGACCTCGGTGTCGGTCTCGGAGGTCAGCTCGTGCCCCCGCTCCTCCAACTCGGCCCGCAGCAGGGCGAAGTTCTCGATGATGCCGTTGTGGACGACCGCGACCCGCCCCGCGTTGTCGATGTGCGGGTGGGCGTTGGCGTCGGTCGGGCCGCCGTGTGTGGCCCACCGCGTGTGACCGATGCCCGTCGTGCCCGTCGGCAGCGGCCTGCCGTCCAGTTCCTTCTCCAGGTTGAGGAGCTTGCCCGCCTTCTTTGCCGTCGCCAGCCCGCCGTCGGCCAGCACGGCGACGCCCGCCGAGTCGTACCCCCGGTACTCCAGCCGCTTCAGCCCGGCCGTCACGACCTCGAGCGCCGCCTGCAGCCCCACGTATCCCACGATTCCACACATGGGCCGCAAGCTTAGGGTCGTTTCCCGCGCCGAACCTGCCGTTGCGTGCCCGAAATCGGAAATTCCCACCGGGGTACGAAGGCCTGACCCCTCGTTCTCACACTTTCGCGCGGTACGCCCTCATCGCCAGCGGATAGAACACGAGCGCGATCCCCGCCGCCCACACCAGCGACCACAGCACCGGCTCCGCCACCGCCCCGCCGAGCAGCAGCCCGCGGAAGGCGTCGGACAGGTGGGTGACCGGGTTGACGTCGCTCCACGCCTGGAGCCAGCCCGGCATGGTGTCGACGACGACGAAGGCGCTGCTGGTGAAGGTGATCGGGAAGATGAGGGTGAAGGCGAAGGCCTGCACCTTCTCCGCGTCACCGGCCATCATCCCGATCAGCACCGCGCACCACGACACGGCCGCGGCGAACACCACCAGCAGCAGCGCGCCGAGCAGGAACCCGCCGAAGCCGCCGGTGATGCGGAAGCCGAGGGCCAGTCCGAGGCCGATCATCAGCAGCATCGCCCACACATGCTTGGCGAGGTCGGCGGTGATCCGCCCGATCAGCGGGGCGGAGCGCGCGATGGGCAGGCTGCGCAGCCGGTCGAAGACGCCCTTGGTGAGGTCGGTGTTGAGCGCCATGGCCGTGTACATCGTCATGAACAGCGTGTTCTGCACGATGATCCCGGGCAGCGCGTACTTCAGATACGCCTCGGGCGATCCGGCCATCTGCCCGCCCAGCACGTAGGTGAACAGGAAGACGAACATGATCGGCGTGATGCTGTAGTCGACCAGTTCGAGCGGGTTGTGCTTGACGGCGACCAGGCTCCGCCAGGCCATCGTGAAGGTCTGCCGCAGCCCGGCGAGGGGCGGCACGCGGCCCGACGCGGTGACCGGCGCGGTGATGGTGGTGGCGGTCATGAGCGGCTCACCGCCTTCTCCAGCTCGCCCTCGCCTTCGCCCTCGTCCCGGACGGCCGTGCCGCCGTCCTGTTCGGGCTCACCCGGTTCGGCCCGGTGGCCGGTCAGGGCGAGGAAGACCTCGTCGAGCGAGGAGCGGCGCAGGGCCAGCTCGCCCACCGCGATCCCCTCCCGGTCCAGCGCGCGCACGACGGCCGGCATCAGCTCGGGGTCCTTCACCGGAGCGGTGATCCTCTCGCCCTCGATCCGGGTCTCCGGGCCGGCGGCCCCGGCCACCAGCGCGTGCGCCCGCGCGAGGTCCTGCCCGAGGATCGGCCGCAGCTCCAGCACCTGGCCGCCGACCTGGGCCTTCAGCTGGTCCGGCGCGCCCTCGGCGATCACCCGGCCCTTGTCGATCACCACGATGTCGTCGGCGAGCACATCGGCCTCGTTCAGGTACTGCGTGGTCAGCAGGGCGGTCGCACCGTCCGCGACCAGGCCGCGCAGCAGGTCCCACAGCTCGCCGCGGCTGTGGGGGTCCAGGCCCGTGGTCGGCTCGTCGAGGAAGAGGATGCTGGGCCGTCCGACCAGGCTGGCCGCGAGGTCCAGGCGCCGGCGCATGCCTCCGGAGAAGGTCTTCGCGGCCCGGCCGGCCGCGTGCGTCAGCTGGAAGCGTTCCAGCAGCTCACCGGCCCGCGCCTTGGCCTCCCGCCTCGGCAGACCCAGCAGTCTGCCGATGAGCAGGAGATTCTCCGTGCCGGTCAGGTTCTCGTCGACCGCCGCGTACTGCCCGGTCAGCCCGACCGTGGCCCGTACGACCCCGGCCTCGCGGACCACGTCGTGACCGGCCACCCGGGCCGAGCCCCCGTCCGGGCGCAGCAGCGTCGCGAAGATCCGCACCGCGGTCGTCTTCCCGGCGCCATTGGGCCCCAGCAGCCCAAGCACCGTGCCCTTGCGGGCCGCCAGATCGACACCGGCCAGCGCCTCGGTCTCCTTGAACCGTTTGACCAGGCCTTCCGCTTCTATCGCATACGTCATGGGTCACCCCTCGGCGTTCCTGGACCCCGGCCCGGGCCCACCTCTCCCACAACTGTGACGCACGCCACTGACATTCCTCCCCTTGGTCGCTTTCCTCGCGAATGGGAAGGCCTGAGGACGCTGCGTGACGGATCCCACCTCACCGTCCGTTCGTACGGCCGTAACAATGGACTGTGATCTCTCCGGCTTCCTCGATGCCCCGGAGCGCCCACCGGCAGCGGCCGGAGGCGACTCCCTACGTCGACCTCACCCGAGCCGAGTGGAGCGCGTTGCGCGACAAGACGCCGCTGCCGCTGACGGCCGAGGAGGTCGAGAAGCTGCGCGGCCTCGGCGATGTCATCGACCTCGACGAGGTGCGGGACATCTACCTCCCGCTGTCCAGGCTTCTCAACCTCTACGTCGGCGCCACCGACGGCCTCAGAGGCGCGCTCAACACGTTCCTGGGCGAGCAGGGCTCCCAGTCCGGCACCCCGTTCGTCATAGGAGTCGCCGGGTCGGTCGCCGTGGGCAAGTCGACGGTCGCCCGGCTCCTCCAGGCCCTGCTCTCGCGCTGGCCGGAACACCCGCGCGTCGAGCTGGTCACCACCGACGGCTTCCTGCTGCCCACCAAGGAGCTCCAGGCCCGCGGCCTGATGTCGCGGAAGGGATTCCCCGAGTCCTTCGACCGCCGCGCGCTGACCCGCTTCGTCGCCGACATCAAGGCCGGCAAGGACGAGGTCACGGCCCCCGTCTACTCCCATCTGATCTACGACATCGTCCCCGGCGAGAAGCTCACCGTCCGCCGCCCCGACATCCTGATCGTCGAGGGCCTGAACGTCCTCCAGCCCGCCCTCCCCGGCAAGGACGGCCGCACCCGGGTCGGTCTCGCCGACTACTTCGACTTCAGCGTGTACGTGGATGCCCGGGTCGAGGACATCGAGCGCTGGTACCTCAACCGCTTCCGCAAGCTGCGCGCGACCGCCTTCCAGAACCCGTCCTCGTACTTCCGCAAGTACACCCAGGTCTCGGAGGAGGAGGCCCTCGACTACGCCCGGACGATGTGGCGCACGATCAACCAGCCCAATCTGGTCGAGAACATCGCGCCCACCCGAGGCCGCGCCACCCTCGTCCTGCGCAAGGGCCCGGACCACAAGGTGCAGCGCCTCAGCCTGCGCAAGCTGTGACGCCCGGGGGAAAGACCTGTTAGATAGTCGTCATGCTCCACCTGCGACTGATCACGCCGTCCGGGCAGACCGACGACGTGATGCGGCTGATCGAGAAGACGGTCGGCACCACCCACGTCGTCGTCCTGCCGGCCGCCGCCCGCAACCCCGCCGGGGACGTCGTGATGTGCGACGTGGCGCGGGAGGCGGGCGACGAACTGCTCACCGGCCTGCGGGAACTCGGCATCGACACCAGCGGTTCCATAGCCGTCGAGACCATCGACCTGTCCCTGTCCGAGCGGGCCGAGCGGGCCGAGGCCGACGCACCCGGCGAGGGCGCCGACGCGGTCCTGTGGGAGCACCTCAGCGACGCGACGCACGAGGAGTCGACCCTCTCCGTCACCTACCTCGCGTTCATCACCCTCGCCACGATGATCGCGGCCTGCGGCGTGGTCCTGGACAACGCGATCCTGATCGTGGGCGCCATGGCGGTGGGCCCGGAGTTCGGCCCGCTCGCCGGCATCTGCACCGCGATCGTCCGCCGCAGGGGACGCCTGGCCCTGCGCTCGCTGATCGCCCTCCTGGTGGGCTTCGCGGTGGCGATGGCGGTGACGGTCGGCTTCAGCCTCTTCATGGACGCGGTCCACCTGTTCAGCGAGGAGCAACTCAGGGCGGACCGCCCCAACACGGGCTTCATCTACGCCCCCGACTGGTTCTCCTTCGTCGTGGCGGTCCTGGCCGGCATCGCCGGCACGCTCTCCCTGACCTCCGCCAAGTCGGGCGCCCTGGTGGGCGTGGCCATCTCGGTGACCACGGTCCCGGCCGCCGCGAACGCCGCCGTAGCCCTGAGCTACGGCGACACGAAACAGACCTGGGGCTCCACGGAACAACTCCTGCTGAACCTGCTGGGCATCATCGTCGCCGGCACACTGACGTTGCTGACCCAGAAATGGCTCTGGTCCACACAGCACAGGAAAACGCCGTAAGGGCAGCGTCCTCAGGGGCGCGGGGCTGTATATCCATATGCGGCTCCGCCGCGCGGGCGCGACAAGCCACACACGACCCGCGGCCCGCCCCCAGCAGAACCCTCCACCCCCGGGCCCGTTCCCTAACCGAGCGCGGACTTCACCGCATCGGCGAGCCGCCCCGCAACAGACCGAGCCTGCTCGATGTCAGCCGCCTCCACCATCACCCGCACCAACGGCTCGGTCCCCGAGGACCGCAACAACACCCGCCCGGTAGCGCCCAGCTCCCGCTCCGCGTCGGCAACCGCCGAGGACAGCTCGGCCGACGTCGTCACCCGGGACTTGTCGACGTCCCGCACATTGATCAGCACCTGCGGCAGCCGCTCCATCACCGACGCCAGCTCCCGCAACGGACGCCCGCTCTGCGCGACCCGCGCCGCCAGCAGCAGCCCCGTCAGCGTGCCGTCGCCCGTCGTCGCGTGGTCGAGAATGATCACGTGCCCGGACTGCTCGCCCCCGAGGGCGTACCCGTGCTCCTTCATCTCCTCCAGCACGTACCGGTCGCCCACGGCGGTCTGCACGAGCCGGATGCCCTCGCGCTCCATGGCCAGCTTGAAGCCCAGGTTGGACATCACCGTCGCCACGACCGTCTCGGCCCGCAGCGTGGACGCCTCCCGCATGGCCAGGGCGAGCACGGCCAGGATCTGGTCGCCGTCCACCTCCTCGCCGGTGTGGTCCACGGCGAGGCACCGGTCGGCGTCCCCGTCGTGCGCGATGCCCAGGTCGGCCCCGTGCTCGACGACGGCGGCCTTGATCTTGTCCAGGTGCGTGGAGCCGCAGCCGTCGTTGATGTTGAGCCCGTCCGGCTCGGCCCCGATCGTGACGACCTCGGCACCGGCCCGCTGGAACACCTCGGGCGAGACCCGGGAGGCGGCGCCGTGCGCCTCGTCGAGGACGACCTTCAGCCCGTCGAGCCGGTTCGGCAGGACGCGCAGCAGATGCTCGACGTACCGGTCGGCGCCCTCCTCGGAGTCGCGCACGCGGCCCACTCCGGCCCCGGTCGGCCGGTCCCACGGGGCGCCGGTGCGGTGCTCCTCGTAGACGGACTCGATCCGGTCCTCCAGCTCGTCGGCGAGCTTGTGCCCGCCGCGGGCGAAGAACTTGATGCCGTTGTCGGGCATGGCGTTGTGGCTCGCGGAGAGCATCACACCGAGGTCGGCGCCGAGCTCGCCGGTCAGGTACGCCACCGCCGGCGTCGGCAGCACGCCGACCCGCAGCACGTCCACGCCGGCACTGGCGAGGCCCGCGACCACGGCGGCCTCCAGGAACTCCCCGGACGCACGCGGATCACGCCCGACCACCGCGGTCGGCCGGTGTCCCTCGAACGTGCCCGCCTCGGCCAGTACGTGCGCCGCGGCCACGGAGAGGCCGAGGGCCATCTCCGCCGTCAGATCCGCGTTGGCGACACCGCGCACGCCGTCCGTGCCGAAGAGTCGTCCCACTGTGGTGTCCTCCGAATTGCGAGAGAGTGCGGCTCCAGTACATCCCCGGGGACGGTCCGACATCCGCAGGGGTTGTGTACGGGAACGCCCCGGCGGCACAGAACGTGCCGCCGGGGCGATCGTTGCGAAATCAGGCGCAACGTTGCGAAGACAGTCGCAACGACAGCGACGCGATTAGCGCTTGCTGTACTGCGGGGCCTTGCGGGCCTTCTTCAGACCGGCCTTCTTGCGCTCGACCGCACGGTCGTCGCGGCGGAGGAAGCCGGCCTTCTTGAGGGCGCCGCGGTTGTTGTCGACGTCCGCCTCGTTCAGCGCGCGGGCGACACCGAGACGGAGCGCACCGGCCTGGCCGGAGACACCGCCACCGGCGATGCGGGCGACGACGTCGTAGCGGCCCTCGAGCTCGAGCACCTTGAAGGGCTCGTTGACTTCCTGCTGGTGCACCTTGTTCGGGAAGTAGTCCTCGAGGGTGCGACCGTTGATCTTCCACTTGCCGGTGCCCGGGATGATCCGGACGCGGGCGATGGCGTTCTTGCGACGGCCCAGGCCGGCGGCCGGCTGGGGCTCGCCGAAGCGGGAGGCCATGGACTCCGAGGTGTACTCGCCCTCGACGGGCACCTCGGACTCGGTGGTGTAGCTGTCGATGTCAAGCTCTTCGAGCGGCTGCTCGGCAGTGGTCTCGGCCACGATTCTCCTCAGATTCTCTTCAGTCTTAGGGGGTGGCCGGACTTACTGCGCGACCTGGGTGATCTCGTACGGCTGCGGCTGCTGCGCGCCGTGCGGGTGCTGGTCACCCTTGTAGACCTTCAGCTTCGAGAGCATCTGACGGCCCAGAGTGTTCTTGGGGAGCATGCCCTTGACGGCCTTCTCGATGGCCTTCTCGGGGTTCTTGTCGAGCAGCTCGTCGTAACGGACGGAGCGCAGACCACCCGGGTAGCCGGAGTGGCGGTACGCCATCTTCTGGGTCCGCTTGTTGCCGGACAGGTGCACCTTGTCCGCGTTGATGATGATGACGAAGTCACCAGCGTCGACGTGGGGCGCATAGATCGGCTTGTGCTTGCCCCGGAGGAGGGTCGCTGCGGTGGTGGCGAGACGACCCAGGACAACGTCCTGGGCGTCGATGACGTGCCACTGGCGCGTCACATCGCCGGGCTTGGGGCTGTACGTACGCACGGTTCGTAGCCTTCGCTTCGAGTGAATGGTCCTGAACAGGTCACCGAAACGATCACGACAGCCTTGACCGCACTGCGGTGACGCAAACCGCGTGCTGGTCGCTGGTCATCGGCCCGGTGGACCGGTGTAAGGGCCCGTCCCGTGAGAATGAGCAAGCCAATACACAACGAAAGAGCAGAATACCGGGGCTCACCACAGGGGTCAAAACGCGGGATCATCGCCGGCGATCGGCTACGGAGACGCACAGGACGGCACAGACAGTCACGGCCCTGCGCAGCGTCCGGCGCCGCACCGGCCGCACGTACGGGAACACCGCCGGCAGCAGCACGTCGGCGAGCACCGCGGCGCACCGGCGCGGCAGGGAGCCGCCGCCGCGCGGCCCGCGCAGCGCCCGCAGCACCCCGGCCGCGACCGACGGCCACACCCCGATCGCGGCCGCGGCCGACGGCCAGGACCACAGGCACACCAACAGCACCCCGGTCGGCAGCAGTCGCCCCAACCACCCGCAGATGTCGCCTTTGCCCGTCCGCATGAGAGGAACGCTAGGGGCTCCGGGGCCCGTCCAGGCGGACCAGCACACCCCATGTCCCGTCTAAGATGCGCCCCATGAGCTTTGGGCAGGGGGGACCCCAGTCCCAGTGGGATCCATGGAAACCGCAGTCGCAGCAGCCCTGGAGCAGCGGTGGCGGCCAGTCTCCGGACTGGGCCGCGCTCGCCGAGGCGTCCGAGGCCCGTAACAAACGACGCCGGCTGTTCCTGGTCGGCGGCGGCGCGCTGGCCACCGTCGCGATCGGTGCCGCCGTCGCCGTGGCCGTGGTCTCCGCGGGCGGCGACAGCCAGGCCGGCAGCCCGACCTCCCAGGTGCCCTCGGCCGACATCCCGAGCGAGTCCGCCTCGGCCCCGTCCTTCGCCCCGACCAGCGCCCCGCCCCCGCTGGACCCGAAGGACTTCATCGCCAGCGCGAAGAAGGACACGGCTCCGCTCAGCCCGGACACCCTCTTCCCCGGCACGCAGCTGACCATGGGCGAGACGACGTACAAGAAGGGCCCCACGGCCGACACCGAGAACTGCGCCTCGGCCTCGGGCGGCACGCTGCCGAAGATCCTCACGGCGAACGACTGCACGCGCCTGATACGCGTCACCTACTCCACGGACGGCATAGCCGTGACGGTCGGCGTGGCGGTCTTCGACACCGAGGCGCAGGCCGCCAAGGCCAAGGGCCAGACCAACAAGAAGAGCTTCGTCAAGTCGCTCTCCGGCGGCGGTGTGAAGCCCTTCTGCGAATCCGGGTTCTGCCGTACGACCAGCAACTCCTACGGCCGCTACGCCTACTTCACCAACGCCGGCTTCACCAGCGGCAAGGACGTGACGACGAAGGACACGAAGGTGTTCGCCACGGGCGACAACCTGCAGCTGTTCACGTTCCGTCAGATCCACCGCCGCGGCCAGGCGCAGGCGTCGGCCGCGGCCGACGGGTGACCGGCCGCGGCCGGGCCGGTCACAGCCTCTTCGCGCTGCGCAGCGTCTTGGCGTAGTAGCCGTTGCCGTCCAGCCGGGACACTCCGCCGACGTCGCCGATGGTCGGTCCGTTGACCTCCTCGCGGCTGGAGACGAAGAGCAGGTGGCCCTCGGTGTCGTAGCCGAGCACCATGCCGACGTGGTCCAGGCGCTGCTTCGTCCGGGTGTCGAGCTTGAAGAAGACGAGGTCCCCGGGCTGGAGCTGGTCGATGCCGGTGGGCCGGTCCTCGGGCGAGATGCCGGTGAGCGGCAGGATGTCGGTCCCCTGCTTGGAGCGGGCCATGCCGTTGGCGGTGCGCGGCAGGCCGTCGCCCGACTCGTCCGAGGACATCAGCGGGTAGCGGGCGCGGTAGCCGAACACCATCCGCATGTAGCCCGAGCAGTCGACCGACCGGGCGCGCGCGGCCTCCGGCTGCCCGATCACGCCGTCGCGGAAGGGGTACTGGACGCCGAGGTAGTCGTAGAAGTCGGACTGCTCAAGGCGCAGGTCGCCGCCCTCCGCCCCGTTCGTGTTGAGGGGTCCGAAGTTGGCGTCACCGGCGTAGACGGTGCCCTTCTCGTCCTTCTTCTGCTTGGCGCCCGCGACGTACTGGAAGGCGATGGCCAGGAGGTCGTCCTCCTTGTTGGACTCGTTCTCGGCGTACCAGTCCTTGAACCACTTCTGCTTGTCCGCGCCCTTCTTCCAGGGCTCGGGCATGAGGCGGACCCAGTCCGTCGTGGAGACCTTCGAGCTCGTCGAGGACGGCTCGGTGAAGGTGCGGGCCGGTCCGGTCAGGGTCGCGGTGCGCGCCCCGTCGGTGAACACCGCCTTGACCTGGCCGTCGGACCCGCGCAGCACGGAGCGGGCGGGGTTCTCCAGCCGGGACCAGGTCTCCCCGCCCTTGTCGCGGGTCTTCGCCGCGCCGCCGGCCCGGTCCGAGCCGTCCAGCACGCCGACGTTCGTGATCTCCGGGACGCCCTTTTCCTCCTGCTTGCGGAGCTCCACGGTGAGGTAGCCGGAGGTCGCGACGAGCCCCAGCACCACGAGCCCGGACAGGACCGGCCTCGATTTCTTCTTCCCTGCCATGTGTTCTCTCCTGGGTTCTCAGTCGCCGGGACGCCGGTCTCAGGCGGTGGGCATGATGCCGAGCAGCAGTCCGGCGGCGACGACGATGTAGGCCATGAGCGAGACGGTGCCGGTCGCCAGCAGCGTCGCCCCCTTGGGCTGGCGGACCATCTGGTAGGCGATCAGGCCGGGCACGATGAAGCCGAGGGTCTGGTTGCCGTAGAGCAGCGGGAACTCGATCGACAGCACGATCATCACGGTGGCCTGGAGCAGCACGCCCAGCAGGACCACCGCGGCGAACAGCCGCTTGCCGTAGAGGATCACCAGCCGTTGCATGACCTTGGTGCCCGCGTAGGTGAGGGCGGTGACGCCGACCACCATGGCCGCCCGCTGGAGGTCCTCGATGAGGGTCAGGGCGAGCCAGCCGGGCGTGATCATGCCGCCGGGCGACAGGTTGGTGGTCAGGTAGCACAGCAGCGAGAAGAACAGGCCGATGGCGATGCCGAGGGCGGCCATCTCGGGGGTCAGGGCGGCGGTGGTCAACGAAGGTCTCCGGGCACGGGTGCGGGTGCGGGGCGGGCGGTGGGCGTGAGTCGTGGGTCCCGCCCGTGGACGTCAGGGACGGGGAGGCTGTCCCCCCTCGTCGGCCGGGACGTACCCGTAGGGCTCGTCGGCGTACTGCCAGCCCTGCTGGGCCGGAGCGGCGTACGGCCCCTGCTGGTAGCGGGCCGGCTCGGGATACCCGGCGCCGGTGTACGGCCCCTGCTGGGCGGGGATGCGGACCACCGGGATCTCCTGGGTCTGGGAGGCCTGGTAGCGCTCCTCGTAGGCCATGGGGTACGAGGCGTAGGGGTCCAGTCGGGCCGGCTGGACCGGTGCGGCCGTGGCCGAGGGCCGCGCGGTGTCGGCGGGGGTGGACTCGTCCGCCGGGAGTTCGGCCAGGTACTCCAGCAGTTCCTCACCCTGGCCGTGGATGTTGCCGATGGCGACCAGGGAGGAGTCGGCGGCCAGGCGCTCCAGCAGGGCGGGCATGAACTCCTCGGCCGACCGCCGTTCGCCGCCGAGGTCGACCGCGCGGTCGCGCCACTCGGCGGGGATGGCGTCGATCGCGCTCTTGGCCGGGTGCCCGATGACGAAGACGTGGTCCGGCTGGAGGTCGGGGATGATCTCGCCCATCTGGCCGTTGCGCTCCACGCGGTCGGGCCGGCAGTTGATCACGACGTTCAGCGGCCGGTGGATGGCTCCGAGGTCGAGCAGCTGGTTGATGTTCATCAGCGTCGACTCGGGGTCGTTGGCCGCGAAGACGTTGGCGAAGGCGAGCCGCTTGCCCTCGGGGGTCGCGTAGCGCTCGACGGACAGCACGCCCGGGTCCGGCGGGGCGTCGTACATGCCCTGGAGGGCGACCCGCCGTTCCACGCCGAGCAGTTCGGCCACGACGAGGGCGATGGCGACGTTCTCCTTGAAGGTGAACCAGCTGAAGCCGCGCAGCTCCTCGTCGGTGACGGTCTCCGGGTCGGCGTAGATCAACTGGCAGTTACGGGCGTCGGCCTCCTCCTGGAGGATGTGGAAGCGTTCCTTCTCGGCGGTGACGCAGATGCCGTCCTCCGGCATGGAGCGGCACAGCGACCGCGCCACGTCGTCGAGAGTGGGCCCCATCTCGGCGAGGTGGTCCTCGCGGACGTTGCACAGCACGCCGATCGTGGAGCGGATCAGCTTGCTCTGGTTCACCTCCTGCAGGGCCGGCATGACGGCCATGCACTCGATGACGAGGGCGTCGGGCCGGTAGGTGGCGGCCCGGCGCACGATGCCGATCTGCTCCACCACGTTGGCGATGCCGAACTTGCGGTAGACCGGCTCCTCGGTGGCGTCCGGGTGGATGAACCGGGCCGCCGTGCCCGTGGTCTTCGCCACGGTGACCAGGTCGCCGCCGCGCAGCGCCCCGGCGCACAGCCGGGTGATGGAGGACTTGCCGCGGATGCCGTTCACGAGCACGCGCGACGGGATGCTGTGCAGGCTGGCGTAGTGCCGGCGCTGTTCGACGATGCCCGCCACGAGCAGCAGCACGCTGCCGGTGAGCAGGACGAAGTACAGATAGAGCACGGCTGGGTCACCTTCCCCGAACGCCGGCTTCCGGCTCCGCGAGCCGGCGCGCCTGGGTCTGCTTACGGGCGTGGAGTTGCTGGCGCAGCAGTTCGAGGCTGCGCACGACGGCGCCGACCTCGTCCTGGTAGCGGGGGTAGAGCACGGACTTGAGGTCGCCGTCGGCCAGCTTCTCCGCACTGGCCGCCAGGGCCCGCATCGGCCGGGCCACGACCAGGTACACCCAGCCGAGGCAGACGACGATCAGGGCCAGACCGAGCAGTCCGGCCAGGACGCTGCGGTCCTCGCGCTCGTACGGGGTGATCTGGAAGTCCTTGGCGTTCTGCCAGCTGACCACGGTCCAGCCGATGTCGGCCGCCACGCCGCCGCCGGAGAACGGGGCGGCCGCGGCGACCGTGGTCCCACGTCCCTCGCGGATCAGCAGGCCGTTCTCGACGGGACCGGCGCCGGCGTGGACCCTGCCGGCCCGGACGAGGTCGGCGAGCGCCTCGCGCGGCAGTTCCTCGAAGGCCAGGAAGCCGTCGCTGGCGGCGATGGTCTCCGCCTCGGCGTCCACCACGCGGACCTCGCCGAGTCCCGGCCGCTTCAGCAGCGAGTTGAGGAACTCGACCCGGACCTCGCCGACCAGGGTCATGCCCTTGTCGTCCGGCAGGGGCGCGGCGGCCTGGACGACCGGCTTCTTCCCGCCCTTGCCGGCGACCCGGACCAGCGGCAGGTCGTCCCCGTCGGCGAAGTCGGCGCGCGGCTCCTTCCCGGCGCGGGCGACGACCTCGCCGTCCTCGTCGAGGAGGTACAGCGCCTGGTAGCGGGTGTGCTCGCGCAGGGTCTCCTCCAGCAGAGCGCGGCCGGCGTCGGCGTCGTCCGGGTCGATCAGCCGGGACGTGGACACCAGGTCCGCCTGCGCCTCGTTGAGCGCCCGGCGCACCCGGTCGGCGACCAGGTCGGTGCGGTCACGCTGGTCCGCGACCATGCTGGCCGGAATGCTGACGGAGTCGTCGGTGCGGTTCAGCAGCAGGCCGACGGGCAGACACCACAGCAACAGCAGGACGGCGGTCAGTGCGAGCGGCCCGCGCACCCCGAACCGCCCCTTGACGCGCTGACGCCCGCCGGGATCATCGTTCGGGCCGCCCAGCTGCGCGCGCAGCCTCTCCAGTGCGGAGCCGATGCGCGCGGCCTCACCCCAGCGGGGCACGTCCACCGGGCGGGTCAGGTCGCCCCGGGCCAGTCGGCGGGACTCCAGGAACAGCCGCAGCAGCGGCCGTTGCACGGTCGCCCACAGCACAGCCGCGGCGAGCAGTCCGAGGACCACCAGGGCTCCGGCCGCCAGCAGCCCGTACAGCTCCCGGTCCGGACCGGCGGCATGCTGCTGGACCACGGGCAGCAGGGCGACGACGGTGAGCCCGAGGCCCGCGCCGACGCTCTTCTTCTCCTCCGGGTCGGAGGAGGAGAGGGAGGCGTAACCGGCCGTGGCGATACGGCCGTTGTAGCTCGCGCCGACCAGGGTCCCGCTGACACCGGGGTAGCCGTGGGAGCCCGGTTCCCTGGCGCTGACCGGATCCTGCTCGGTCTCGCGTGCCGCCCGGGCGGACAGCCCGCTCATCTGCTTCTGGAGGAAGCCCAGCTCCTTGCGCTCCTGGTCGGAGTTGAGCGCTTCGGACTGCTCGAAGCCCGCCGTGGCCAGGATCTCCCCGCCGGTGGCGACGACCGCCATGGAGCGGAACTGGCCCAGGTTGATGGCGGGCACGGACAGACTGTTGGAGGCGAGCAGCAGCTGCTGCGGCCCGTCCTCGAAGTCCAGGACCGCCATCGTCATCAGACGTACGTCGCCGGTCTCCAGCCGCACCATGCGGGGTTTGAGGGCCTTGTCCCCGGTGAGGACGTCCTTGTCCAGCCACCCGAGGGGAATCGTTTCACCCCTGGCGGCCAGCACCTTGCCGCTCTCCAGGTCCAGGACGGTGGTGCCCGTCCACTTCTGGTAGGTCTTCCCCAGGTCGGACAGGACGCGCTCGGGCTTGACCGGCGGCCCCGCGTTCAGCGCGGCGGCGGTGCGGTTCAGGTCGGTGACCCGCTCGTCGATGGAGGCGCGCAGGGCGATGGCACCGTCCTCCGCGAAGTGCTGCTGCGAGGAGAGCACCGCCTGCGGTACGGCCTGCTCGCCGGCGGGGCCGAGCACCTGGGCGGTGAGGCCCGCGAGCGCGAGCACCAGCACGCACAGCAGCGCGATCGGGGGACGGACGCCGCCCAGCAGCGGCATGTCCGCGCGTCTCCGGCTGCGCCGCCGTCCTCCCTTCACGGGGCGCACGGCGCGGGTGGGTGTCACCGGTGGTCTCCTCCGGCCTCTCTGGGTGAAGAACGGCCGCTCAGAACACCGCTCCCGCGGGAGAGGTGAGGGACCGCCGTATACAAGACTGTTGGGGAGCGCCGAAGTTGTGCCGGTCGCCCCGGATGCGCTGTGGCGCTAGTCACGCTCCAGCGTGAGCTCCTTCAGGCCGTCGCCCCCCGGCGCCCCGCGGTTGTACAGGAAGCCGCGCGTGCGGTCGGCCGCCAGCCGGTAGCGGGCGAGCCGCTCCTCGGAGAGGTCACCCGGCGCGTCGAGCGCCCGCCGTACGTCCACCAGCCGGTGGTCCTCGACCGCGCCGGCGGGCGGCTTCTCACCGGCCTCCACCTCGGGCGGGATCTCCACGAGCGTGGTGGCGTAGCGGGCGGAGACGTCCCAGCCGTCGGTCGTCTCGCGGAACTCGAACCAGCCGATCGCGCCCTCCTCGGTGAGCCCGGTGGGCGAGGAGTGCCGGGCGACCTGGTTGCCCAGGCTGTAGGCGATCCAGGTGCCGTTCACCTTCTGGATCGGCTGCACCACATGGGCGTGGTGCCCGATCACCAGGTCGACCCCGGTCTCCTCGGTGAGCCGCTCCGCCAACTGCAGCTGGGGAACACTCGGTTCGTTGTAGTGCTCAAGGCCCCAGTGGACCGAGAGGATGACCACCTCGGCGCCCTTCTCGCGGGCGCGGGCCTCGGCGTCCTTGATCGCGTCCGTGTCGATCTGGTTGAACGCCCACTTCTCCTTCTCCGGCGTCGGGTTCAGGAACGACATCCAGGAGAACGAGAGGTGGGCGACCTTGACGCCGTTGACGTCACGGATGTTGATCCGTTCCGCTTCCTCGGGCGTGCGGGCGGAGCCGGTGTGGCCGAGGCCGGCCTTGTCCATGGCGTTCAGGGTGCGCCGCACGGCCCCGAGGCCGTGGTCGTAGGTGTGATTGGAGGCCGTCGAGCAGGTGTCGTAGCCCACATCCTTGAGCGTCGTCAGGATCTGCGGCGGCACGAGGAACTCCGGGTACCCCTCGAAGGGGCCCCGCGGATTTCCGACGGGCGTCTCCATGTGACAGATCGCCAGGTCCGCCTTGCTGATGACCGGCTTGATCCCGGCGAGCAGGGGCTTGAAGTCCAGCCCGGCCTCGCCCTCGCCGGTCTTCTTGGCATCCTTGGCGGCCTGGTCGACCAGCTCGGGGTGGATCAGCACATCACCGGCGGCGGCGACGGTGAACGAGCGGCCGCCCGGCTTCACCTGCGGCGCGGAGGCCGCGGAGCTGCACGCGGTCGCGACGGCGACGGTGGCCAGGAAAGCGATTGCCGCCCGAGCGATCCGGAGAGGATTACGAAGTGTCACCGCATCATATTCACATGAAGCACACAAGCACCACGGAAGTTACCGTCACAAGACAGTCACATTTGGCTCGTATTTTGGTCCAATTCGGACTCGTCCTCGCCTTGTTCGGCTGTCAATCGGCACCAGACCGGTCAACGGACGACTCCACTCCGGGCGCCAGGGAACTGGTGGACCTCCGCAGCAGGATCCTCGCGTACACGGCCGGCCTGGAGCCCGACGCCGCGTACACCCCGCCGGACGACACCCAGCGCGAGCGCGCCGCCGAGAGCGTCGGCCACCTCCTGGACGGCGACGCCACGCAGGCCGAGCGACTGCTCGCCCCCCTCGGCCTGAAGCTCACCCGCCTCACCGACACCGAGTCCGGACGCAGGTACGACGAGATCGCCGCCGCCCGCCCGGGCCGGGCCGAACGCTGGGGGCGCCTCTACCTGACCGCCGACTCCGACGTCCGCTGGAACGCCCAGGTGCCGCACCCGGTCTCCGACCAGGACACGGAACGCCTCGGCGTGCGGCTGCTGGAGGACAACCCCGGCGGCTCGCTGGTCCTGGCCGGCGCGCACCGCGAGGCGGGCCGGGACGATGCCGCCGACGTCGCCCACCGGGCGGACAGCCTCTTCCACGCCATCGTCGTGGAGCTCCAGAAACGCGACGTCCCGGGCGTGCAACTGCACGGCTTCGCCAAGGACTCGGACCGCCCCTACGAGGCGGTCCTCTCCACCGGAGCCGCGCGCAGCACCCTCACCGAGGCGGCCGCCCTGGCCGACGGCATGCAGGCCGACGGGCTGCGGGTCTGCCGGGCGTGGTCGGCCCGCTGCCCCCTGGAAGGCACCACGAACGTCCAGGGCAAGGCCGCGAAGCGCCACCACGCCAGGTTCCTCCACGTGGAGCTCTCCCCCAGGGCACGCGGCGACGGCACCGACGCCGACGCCGCCGCCAGGGCCCTCTCAGGGCTGGTCACGACCTGGAACTCCGCCCGCCGGTGAGGAACAGCACAAGGCGGTCAGCAGCACCCCGCCGACGGCAACGCCGACGGCAACGACCGCTTGTTGCGCGCCTCCTTGTTGCGCGCGGCCAGCAACGCGTCGGCCGGGTAGCCGACCTCCTCCAGCGTCAGCCCGTGCGGCCGCACGACGTGCACGGCCGAGTCCCGCACGCCGGCCGCCAGCACCTTCGCGGGCCAGTCCGGCGGCCGGTGCCCGTCGCCCACGAACAGCAGCGCCCCGATGAGCGAGCGCACCATGTTGTGGCAGAAGGCGTCGGCCCGCACGGTCGCCGTGATGATCCCGTCGGCGCCCTTGTCGAGACTCAGCTCCTGAAGCGTACGGATGGTGGTGGCCCCCTCCCGCTTCTTGCAGTAGGCGGCGAAGTCGTGCTCCCCGAGCAGCCGCCGGGCGGCCTCGTTCATCGCGTCGACGTCCAAGGGCCAGTCGTGCCACAGCACATGGTTGCGCAACAGCGGATCGACCCCCCCGGGATTGTCGGTGACCCGGTAGGCGTACCGCCGCCAGATCGCCGAGAACCGCGCGTTGAAGCCACTGGGCGCCTCCCTGAGGGCCCACACCCGTACGTCCCTGGGCAGCCGCCCGGCGAGCCGCTTCAGCAGCTTCTGGCTGTGCTCGGCCCAGACCTCACGCGGCAGATCGACATGCGCCACCTGCCCCCGGGCATGCACCCCGGCATCGGTACGCCCCGCCACGGTCAGCTCGTACGTCTGCCCCGACCGCGTCACGGTCCGCAGGGCGTCCTCGATCTCCCCCTGCACGGTCCGCCGCCCCCCGGCCTGCTTGGCCCACCCGGAGAACTCACTCCCGTCGTACGACAGGTCGAGACGCACACGCACGTAACCGGCTGCTGCTTCATCACTCACGTACAGATCCTCTCAGCAACACAAAAGCGGGCCCGCCCCTCAGAGAGGAACGGACCCGCCAACGCCCTTCAAGGGGCGCGGGGAACTGCGCGAACAACCACGACACAGCCGCAGCCGCCGGCAAACAGCCCCCGGCAGACGCTTACGCGTCCTTGGACTCCTCGGCGTCCTCGGCCTTGGTCGTGTCGACCTGAGCCTCAGCAGCCTCGGCGTCCTTGGCGGCACGCTTCGTCGCGGCCTCCGCCTCGCCGGTCGCCTCCTGCGCCACCGTCAGCGCCTCGACCAGCTCGATGACAGCCATGGGCGCGTTGTCGCCACGACGGTTACCGATCTTGGTGATGCGGGTGTAGCCACCCGGACGGTTCTCGTAGCGCGGGCCGATCTCGGTGAAGAGCGTGTGGACGATGCTCTTGTCCGTGATGACCTGGAGCACCTGACGGCGGTTGTGAAGGTCGCCCTTCTTCGCCTTGGTGACCAGACGCTCGGCGTACGGACGCAGCTTGCGCGCCTTCGCCTCGGTGGTGGTGATGCGACCGTGCTCGAACAGCGCCTTCGCGAGGTTCGCGAGGAGCAGCTTCTCGTGCGCGGCGCTGCCGCCCATACGGGCACCCTTGGTGGGCTTCGGCATGGTGTTTCTCCTAGGTGTCTGCCCCGGCCGTATCAGGTACCGGGGTCAGTATCCGAGCGAGCGGTTGCCCGTCGGAGATCCGGGGTGCGCCCCGGAAGGGGCGCGGGGAACTGCGCGATCAGGCACAGCGCACCCGCGCCCGGGTACGGACCGGAAGGTCCGAGCTCTCAGTACTGCTCGGTCTCGACGAACCCGGCGTCCGCGTCGTCGTCCGCACCGAAGGCGTCCGCCGCAGCGGTCGGGTCGAATCCGGGCGGGCTGTCCTTGAGCGCGAGGCCCATGCCGGCCAGCTTCGCCTTGACCTCGTCGATGGACTTCGCACCGAAGTTGCGGATGTCCAGCAGGTCGGCCTCGGAGCGCGCCACGAGTTCACCCACGGAGTGGATGCCCTCACGCTTGAGGCAGTTGTAGGAGCGGACCGTGAGCTCCAGCTCCTCGATCGGCAGCGCCAGGTCGGCGGCGAGGGCGGCGTCCGTCGGGGACGGGCCCATGTCGATGCCCTCGGCGTCGATGTTGAGCTCGCGGGCCAGACCGAACAGCTCGACCAGGGTCTTGCCGGCCGACGCCATGGCGTCACGCGGACGCATGGCCTGCTTGGTCTCGACGTCGACGATCAGCTTGTCGAAGTCGGTGCGCTGCTCGACACGCGTGGCCTCGACCTTGTACGTGACCTTGAGCACCGGCGAGTAGATCGAGTCGACCGGGATCCGGCCGATCTCCTGCCCGACCTGCTTGTTCTGCACGGCGGAGACGTAACCGCGGCCGCGCTCGACCGTCAGCTCCATCTCCAGCTTGCCCTTGCCGTTGAGCGTGGCCAGGACCAGGTCGGGGTTGTGCACCTCGACACCGGCCGGCGGCGCGATGTCGGCGGCGGTGACCAGACCCGGGCCCTGCTTGCGCAGGTACATCACGACCGGCTCGTCGTGCTCCGAGGAGACGACCAGCTGCTTGATGTTGAGGATCAGGTCGGTGACGTCCTCCTTGACGCCCGGCACGGTGGTGAACTCGTGCAGGACACCGTCGATGCGGATGGACGTGACCGCCGCACCCGGGATCGAGGACAGGAGGGTCCGGCGCAGGGAGTTGCCGAGGGTGTAACCGAAGCCCGGCTCCAGCGGCTCGATCACGAACCGGGAGCGGAACTCGTCGACGACCTCTTCGGTCAACGAGGGACGCTGAGCGATCAGCATGTGTGGATCAGATCCTTCAGTCGGGGGCGCCCGCTATATGACGCCCGACTCGACCGTCCCCGACGAAAAGGGACGGGTACTGCAAGGGTACGGGCGATACGGCCCGAAGGAGCCGTACCGCCCGAAAACCTGAACCCGAAGGCGTCGCGTCAGACGCGGCGGCGCTTCGGCGGACGGCAGCCGTTGTGCGGGGTCGGGGTGACGTCCTGGATGGAGCCGACCTCGAGACCGGTCGCCTGGAGCGAACGGATGGCGGTCTCACGACCGGAACCCGGGCCCTTGACGAACACGTCGACCTTGCGCATGCCGTGCTCCTGGGCGCGGCGGGCAGCCGACTCGGCGGCCATCTGCGCGGCGAACGGCGTGGACTTCCGGGAGCCCTTGAAGCCGACGTGGCCGGCGGAGGCCCAGGAGATCACGTTGCCGGACGGGTCCGTGATCGAGACGATGGTGTTGTTGAACGTGCTCTTGATGTGCGCGTGGCCGTGAGCGACGTTCTTCTTTTCCTTGCGGCGCACCTTCTTGGCAGCGCCCTGACGACCCTTGGGGGGCATCTATAACTCCTACGGGAGGTGGTCGGTCCTGCAGCGAAGACCGCTGACGAGCGTCCGCTGAGGACTACTTCTTGCCCGGCTTCTTCTTGCCGGCGATGGCGCGACGCGGGCCCTTGCGGGTGCGGGCGTTGGTGCTGGTGCGCTGACCGCGGACGGGCAGACCGCGGCGGTGACGCAGACCCTGGTAAGTACCGATCTCGACCTTGCGGCGGATGTCGGCCTGGATCTCGCGACGGAGGTCACCCTCGGTCTTGATGTTGTTGTCGACGTACTCGCGGATCGCGACGAGCTGCTCCTCGGAGAGGTCGCGAACGCGGGTGTTCGGGTCGACGCCGGTGGCGGCCAGCGTCTGCTGCGAGAGGGTCCGGCCGATGCCGAACACGTAGGTGAGGGCGATCTCCACGCGCTTGTCGCGCGGGATGTCAACACCGGAAACGCGTGCCATTCAATGGCTCCAGTTACTTGACGGAGGTCTTCCGCAGAACCGACTCCCAGCCGCCGTATGAGGTACGAACTGGGTCCCCGGCCTCCGACCGGGGGTGTCAGACCCGGGGGTCTGGGTCCTGCGTATGAACATATTCAGCTTGCGTCGCGCGAATCCCTGCGATGAAGGCAGAGGGATCGGTCGTGCGTCAGCCCTGGCGCTGCTTGTGGCGCGGGTTGTCGCAGATGACCATGACCCGGCCGTGACGGCGGATCACCCTGCACTTGTCGCAGATCTTCTTGACGCTCGGCTTGACCTTCATGGGTGAGGTTCTCCGGGTCAGTGCCACCACCCCGGAAGCCGGGGCGCGGGCAAGATCTACTTGTAGCGGTAGACGATCCGGCCACGCGTCAGGTCGTACGGAGACAGCTCCACCACGACCCGGTCGTCAGGGAGGATGCGGATGTAGTGCATACGCATCTTGCCGCTGATGTGTGCCAGGACCTGGTGGCCGTTCTGGAGCTCGACCTTGAACATGGCGTTCGGAAGAGACTCGACGACAGTGCCCTCGATCTCGATGGCACCTTGCTTCTTGGCCACGCTTCGCCCTTCGAATCGACTACCTTGATCGACTCAGTGCGAGTGCATGCAGACATGCGGATGCACAAGAGCCGACGAGTCAGTCTACGACAGGGCCCTCGGAAACACGAATCGAGAGAGTCTGCCCCAGCGGACAGATCCTTAAGCGCCTCTTCAGGGGCGCGGGGCTGTGTCGATATGCGGCTCCGCCGCTGGGCGCGACAAGCCACGACGAAGCCGCAGCCGCCGCACGACCGCACCGCCCTCCCCGGCAGGCGCTCAGCCCAGCGGATCCGGAGCGGCGACAATGCCCAGCTCGGCGAGCTTCGCCTTCCCCCCGTCGGGAGACGTCAGCACCAGCGGCCCCTCCTCCGTCAGCGCGACGGAGTGCTCCCAGTGGGACGACCACGTGCCGTCCGTCGTGACGACCGTCCAGTCGTCCTCGAGGACCTCTGTCTTCGGGGTGCCGAGGGAGACCATCGGCTCGATCGCGAGGCAGAAGCCCGGCACCAGCTTCGGACCCTTGCCGCGCCGACGGTCCACGTAGTTCAGCAGGTGCGGGTCCATGTGCATCTCGGTGCCGATGCCGTGACCGCCGTAGTCCTCGATGATCCCGTACCGGCCGCCGCCGGGCTTGGGCTGGCGGCGGATGTACGTCTCGATCGCCCGGGAGACGTCGACCAGCCGGTTGCCCTGCTTCATGGCCGCGATGCCGGCCCACATCGACTCCTCGGTCACCCGGGACAGCTCGATCAGCTCCGGGGAGTGACCGGAGCCCACGAAGGCCGTGTACGCGGCGTCGCCGTGCCAGCCGTCGATGATCGCGCCGCAGTCGATGGAGATCACGTCCCCGTCCTTGAGGACCACGTCGTCGGAGGGGATGCCGTGGACGACGACCTCGTTCACCGAGGTGCAGATGGTCGCGGGGAAGCCGCCGTAGCCGAGGAAGTTCGGCTTGGCGTTGTGCTCGGCGAGCACCTTGCGGGCCACCTGGTCCAGGTCCTTCGTCGTGGCCCCCGGCACGGCGGCTTCGCGGGTCGCCGCGTGAATGGCGGCGACGACCAGCCCCGCCTCGCGCATCTTGGCGATCTGCTCGGGGGTCTTGATCTGCACCATGGGGGCTACGGCCTTTCTGGACCTTCGGAGAACATGAATGCCTTCAACGATACGGGGCCGCGCGAGGACCCCGCCCACACAGCGGCCGCGGCTCCCCAGGGGGAACCGCGGCCGTAGCTGCGCATGAACGACTACTTGCCGTCCTCGCCACGCTTGAGCGCCTCCATGGCGCGCGTCGTGACGTCCTCCACCTTGCCGAGCGCGGAGATCGTGACCACTAGGCCCTGCGCCTTGTAGTAGTCGATGATCGGCTCGGTCTGTGTGTGGTAGACCTCCAGCCGCTTGCGGACGGTCTCCTCGGAGTCGTCGTCCCGCTGGTACAGCTCGCCGCCGCAGACGTCGCAGACGCCCTCCTTGGCCGGCTGCTTGTACGTCACGTGGAAGACGTGCGCGGAGTCGTTGCGGCAGATGCGGCGGCCGGCGATGCGCTTGACCACCTCGTCCTCGGGGACCTCCAGGTCCAGCACCGCGTCGAGCTGCATGCTCTCGGTCTCGAGCAGCTCGTCGAGCGCCTCGGCCTGGGAGACGTTGCGGGGGAAGCCGTCCAGCAGGAAGCCGTTCTCGGCGTCCGGCTGCTCCATGCGGTCCTTCGCCATGGCGATCGTGACCTCGTCGGGTACGAGATTGCCCGCGTCCATGTAGGACTTCGCCAGTTTGCCGAGTTCCGTCTGCTGGCTGATGTTGGCCCGGAACAGGTCGCCCGTGGAGATGTGCGGGATCGACAGGTTCTTGGCCAGGAACGCGGCCTGCGTTCCCTTACCGGCACCCGGCGGCCCGACGAGGACGATACGCATCAGCGGAGGAACCCTTCGTAATTGCGCTGCTGGAGCTGGCTCTCAATCTGCTTCACCGTCTCGAGACCGACACCCACGATGATCAGGATGCTGGTCCCACCGAACGGGAAGTTCTGGTTTGCATCGAAACCAACCAACGCCATTGTCGGGACGAGAGCGATCAGACCCAGATACAGCGAACCCGGCCAGGTGATCCGGTTGAGTACGTAGCTGAGGTACTCAGCGGTCGGTCGGCCAGCCCGAATGCCCGGGATGAAGCCACCATACTTCTTCATGTTGTCGGCGACTTCCTCGGGGTTGAAGGAGATCGCCACGTAGAAGAACGCGAAGAATACGATCAGGAGGAAGTACAGGACAAGGTGCGACGGCGCCTTGGGATCCGCGAGGTTCTGCTCGATCCAGATCTTCCAGTCCGACTTGCCTCCGGCGAACTGGGCGATCAGCGCCGGGATGTAGAGCAGCGACGAGGCGAAGATGACGGGAATCACACCCGCCTGGTTCACCTTCAGCGGGATGTACGTCGACGTACCACCGTAGGAGCGGCGGCCGATCATGCGCTTGGCGTACTGAACCGGGATGCGACGCTGAGCCTGCTCGACGAAGACCACCAGGCCGACCATGACGAGGCCGACCGCGATGACGGCGCCGAATTCGATCCAGCCGCCGGCCAGGTCGCCCTGCTCCTTGATGGCCCACAGGGCGGACGGGAAGGTGGCGGCGATCGAGATGAACATCAGGATCGACATGCCGTTGCCGATGCCGCGGTCCGTGATCAGCTCGCCGAGCCACATCACGAACGCCGTACCGGCGGTCATGGTGATGACCATGGTGATGGTGACGAAGATCGACTGGTCGGGCACGATCTGGCTGGCCACCGGGCAGCCCGAGAACAGGGCGCCGCTGCGGGCGGTGGCGACGAGGCCGGTGCCCTGAAGGATGGCGAGGGCCACCGTCAGGTAGCGGGTGTACTGCGTGATCTTCGCCGTACCGGCCTGGCCCTCCTTCTTCAGGGCTTCCAGGCGCGGGATCACCACGGTCAGCAGCTGCAGAATGATGCTCGCCGTGATGTACGGCATGATGCCCAGCGCGAAGATCGTGATCTGCAGCAGCGCGCCGCCGCTGAACATGTTGACCAGGCCGAACAGGCCCTGGTTGGCCTGAGCGTTGTCGATACAGGTCTGGACGTTCCGGTAGTCGACGCCTGGGATCGGGACATGCGTACCGACCCGGTAGACCACGATGATGCCGAGCGTGAAGAGCAGCTTCTTGCGCAGGTCGGGCGTCTTGAACGCCCGGGCGAACGCGGTGAGCACGGTGCCTCCTGCGACCCCCGCGCAACTGCGTCAAGGGTGACGGTCTTGAGGTTCGACGAATAGGTAACGGGCAACTGCCGCTCGGAGTGCCGGAAGTGCAGCACCCCGTGAAAAGAGGGCAGTGCAGGCCACCTTACCGGCGGGACTGCCGCCCTAGGAACGACCAACCGGGGATACCCCATTTGTGGGGTATCCCCGGTCGGGATCGCTCAGGTCATCAAGACGCCTGTGGTGTTCAGACGAGCTCGGTGACAGAACCGCCGGCGGCGGTGATCTTCTCCTTGGCGGAGCCGGAGACGGCGTCGACCGTCACCTGCAGCGCCACGGAGATCTCGCCCTGGCCGAGGACCTTGACGAGGCTGTTCTTGCGAACAGCGCCCTTGGCCACCAGCGACTCGACGGTGACCTCGCCACCCTCGGGGTAGAGGGCGGCCAGCTTGTCGAGGTTCACGACCTGGTACTCGGTCTTGAACGGGTTCTTGAAGCCCTTCAGCTTCGGAAGGCGCATGTGGAGGGGCATCTGCCCACCCTCGAAGCGCTCCGGAACCTGGTAGCGGGCCTTCGTACCCTTGGTACCACGACCGGCCGTCTTACCCTTCGACGCCTCACCACGACCGACACGGGTCTTGGCGGTCTTGGCGCCCGGGGCGGGACGGAGGTTGTGGATCTTGAGCGGGTTGTTCTCCGCCATGATCAGTCGACCTCCTCGACCGTCACGAGGTGGCGGACGGTGTGCACCATGCCGCGGAACTCGGGGCGGTCCTCCTTGACGACCTGCGTGTTGATGCCCTTGAGACCAAGGGAACGCAGGGTGTCACGGTGGTTCTGCTTGCTGCCGATGTAGGACTTCACCTGCGTGATCTTGAGCTGAGCCATCACGCAGCACCCGCCCCGGCACGCGCACGCAGCAGAGCCGCGGGGGCGACGTCCTCGAGCGGCAGACCACGGCGGGCCGCGATCTCCTCGGGACGCTGCAGACCCTTCAGGGCCTCCACGGTCGCGTGCACGATGTTGATCGCGTTCGACGAGCCGAGCGACTTCGACAGCACGTCGTGGATACCGGCGCACTCGAGCACGGCACGCACCGGACCACCGGCGATAACACCGGTACCCGGGGACGCCGGCTTGAGCAGCACGACGCCGGCAGCCTTCTCACCCGTGATCGGGTGCGGGATGGTGCCCTGGATACGCGGGACCTTGAAGAAGTGCTTCTTGGCCTCCTCAACGCCCTTGGCGATGGCGGCCGGCACCTCCTTGGCCTTGCCGTATCCGACACCCACGGTGCCGTCACCGTCGCCCACCACGACCAGCGCGGTGAAGCTGAAGCGACGACCACCCTTCACAACCTTGGCGACGCGGTTGATCGCGACAACGCGCTCAACGTACGCGGTCTTCTCGGCGGCAGCTGCGCCGCCGTCACGGCCCTTCCGGTCCCGCCGCTCGCCGCCACCGGCACCGCCACCGCGGCGCTGGGGTCCAGCCATTGGAATTACCTCTCTCTGTCTCCGCTAGCTACGGAACCAGGACTCAGAACTTGAGTCCGGCCTCGCGGGCGGCGTCCGCCAGGGCGGCGATGCGCCCCGCGTACTGGTTACCACCACGGTCGAACACGACGGCCTCGACACCGGCGGCCTTGGCACGCTCGGCGACCAGGGCGCCGACCTGCTTGGCCTGCGCGGACTTGTCGCCCTCGCCACCGCGGATCGAGCTGTCCAGGGTGGACGCCGACGCCAGGGTGTGACCCTTGATGTCGTCGATCACCTGGGCCACGATGTGGCGGTTCGAGCGGGTAACGACCAGACGCGGACGCTCCGCCGTACCGTTGATGTGCTTACGGATCCGGATGTGGCGGCGCTTGATCGCGGCGCGCTTGTAGGCGTCGCCCTTAAGGATCTTCTGTCCGTATGCCATGGCTTACTTACCCGCCTTTCCGACCTTGCGGCGGATGACTTCGCCCTCGTACTTGACGCCCTTGGCCTTGTACGGGTCGGGCCTGCGCAGCTTGCGGATGTTGGCCGCAACCTCGCCGACCTTCTGCTTGTCGATGCCCTCGACCGAGAAACGGGTCGGGGACTCCACCTTGAAGGTGATGCCCTCGGGGGCCTCGACCAGGATCGGGTGGCTGTAGCCGAGGGAGAACTCCAGGTTGGAGCCCTTCGCCACGACGCGGTAGCCGACACCGCTGATTTCGAGCTTCTTGACGTATCCCTGGGTCACACCGGTGATCATGTTCGCCACCAGCGTGCGGGACAGGCCGTGCAGGGCCTTGCTCTGCCGCTCGTCGTTGGGCCGCAGCACCTGAAGGGTGCCGTCCTCGGCCTTGGCGATGTCGATCGGCGCGATGACGGTGTGGGTCAGTTCGCCCTTGGGGCCCTTGACCGCGACCGTACGGCCGTCGATGGTGACGTCCACGCCGGCGGGAACCGGGATGGGGAGCTTGCCGATACGCGACATGTTGTCTCTCCTCCGTTCCCGAACTACCAGACGTAGGCGAGGACTTCCCCACCCACGCCCTTCTTCTGCGCCTGCTTGTCGGTCAGGAGACCGTGGGACGTGGAGATGATCGCCACGCCCAGGCCGCCCAGCACCTTCGGCAGGTTGGTGGACTTCGCGTACACCCGGAGACCGGGCTTGGAGATCCGCTTGATGCCCGCGATGGAGCGCTCACGGTTGGGGCCGAACTTCAGCTCCAGGACGAGGTTCTTGCCGACCTCGGCGTCCTCGACCTTCCAGCCCGTGATGAAGCCCTCCTGCTGGAGGATCTCCGCGATGTGAGACTTGATCTTCGAGTGCGGCATCGCCACGGTGTCGTGGTACGCCGAGTTCGCGTTCCGCAGACGCGTCAGCATGTCTGCGATCGGATCAGTCATGGTCATGAATTGGCCTTCGGCCTCTCTCGCCGGGGTTTCCTGGTGCGCCATCCCTCTCCCCGATCCGAGACGGGACGGGTGCGGCGCGGTGGACCTACGGCGTAGTAAGTCGTAAGGGCGGCGGCAGACGCCCAACCCCACAAGCCTAAGGCATGTGAGCTGGACGTCCTGCCGCCCCAGATGCTTACCGAGAGCCCTGCTAATCCCTGATTGGGGGGATTACCAGGAGCTCTTGGTCACGCCCGGCAGCTCGCCACGGTGAGCCATCTCACGAAGGCACACGCGGCACAGGCCGAACTTGCGGTACACGGAGTGCGGGCGGCCGCAGCGCTGGCAGCGGGTGTAGCCACGCACACCGAACTTGGGCTTGCGAGCAGCCTTGGCAATCAGAGCCTTCTTCGCCATCTCGCTCACGCCTCCTTGAAGGGGAAGCCGAGGTGACGAAGGAGCGCGCGGCCCTCAGCGTCGTTGGTCGCCGTGGTGACCACGGTGATGTCCATACCCCGGACGCGGTCGATCTTGTCCTGGTCGATCTCGTGGAACATGACCTGCTCCGTGAGACCGAAGGTGTAGTTGCCACGGCCGTCGAACTGCTTGGGGGACAGGCCGCGGAAGTCGCGGATGCGCGGGAGCGCCAGCGACAGGGTGCGGTCCAGGAACTCCCACATGCGGTCGCCACGGAGCGTGACGTGGGCACCGATCGGCTGGCCCTCACGCAGCTTGAACTGCGCGATGGACTTGCGGGCCTTGGTGACGGCCGGCTTCTGACCGGTGATCGTGGTGAGGTCGCGGATGGCGCCCTCGATCAGCTTGGAGTCGCGGGCGGCGTCGCCCACACCCATGTTGACCACGATCTTCACGAGACCGGGGATCTGCATGACGTTCTCGTACTTGAACTCGTCACGCAGCTTGCCCGTGATCTCCTCACGGTACTTCTGCTTCAGGCGCGGAGTGGTGGTGGTCGTCATCAGATGTCCTCACCCGTCCGCTTGGCAACGCGGATCTTGTTGCCTTCGTCGTCGAAGCGGTAACCGACGCGGGTCACGACCTTCTTGCCGTCCTTCTCCACGACCAGCTGGACGTTGGAGACGTGGATCGGCGCCTCGGTGGTGACGATGCCGCCGGCCTGCGAACCGCGAGCCGTCGGACCGGCCTTGGTGTGCTTCTTGACCCGGTTGACACCCTCGACCAGGACACGGTCCTCACGGGGGAAGGCCGCGATGACCTTGCCCTGCTTGCCCTTGTCCTTACCGGTGATGACCTGGACCAGGTCGCCCTTCTTGATCTTCATGCTCACAGCACCTCCGGCGCGAGGGAGATGATCTTCATGAACTTCTTCTCGCGCAGCTCACGGCCGACCGGGCCGAAGATACGGGTGCCACGAGGGTCGCCGTCGTTCTTCAGAATGACGGCGGCGTTCTCGTCGAAGCGGATGTACGAGCCGTCCGGACGGCGGCGCTCCTTGACGGTGCGAACGATGACCGCCTTGACGACGTCACCCTTCTTCACGTTGCCACCGGGGATCGCGTCCTTGACGGTGGCGACGATGACGTCACCGATACCCGCGTAGCGGCGACCGGAGCCGCCGAGCACACGGATGCAGAGGATCTCCTTCGCACCCGTGTTGTCGGCGACACGCAGTCGCGACTCCTGCTGGATCACGTCTATCTCCTGGTTGTCTGCCGGTTCCCGCAGGGCCCTTTCGGGACGCACCTGCGAGCCTGGCGGAACTGTCCTGCGGGGTAGCCCCCGAAGGAATTACTTAAGCCTCTGCGGGCGAAAACCCACGCCGGGGGCCGCATGACCGCCCCCGGCGGGGGTCAGCGGGGACTTGCGCCCCCGCTTGGTTACTTCGCCTTCTCGAGGATCTCCACGACGCGCCAGCGCTTCGTCGCCGAGAGCGGACGGGTCTCCATCAGGAGAACCCGGTCGCCGACGCCGGCGGCGTTCTGCTCGTCGTGCGCCTTGAGCTTGTTCGTACGGCGGATGACCTTGCCGTACAGCGCGTGCTTGACGCGGTCCTCGACGGCGACGACGACGGTCTTGTCCATCTTGTCGCTGACGACCAGACCCTCACGGGTCTTGCGGAATCCGCGGTCCGTCTTGGTCTCTTCAGTCACGTTGCTCTCGCTCATCAGGCGCTCTCCACCGTCTCGATGCCCAGCTCGCGCTCACGCATCAGGGTGTAGATCCGCGCGATGTCCTTGCGGACGGCCTTGAGCCGACCGTGGTTCTCGAGCTGGCCCGTCGCCGCCTGGAAGCGGAGGTTGAACAGCTCTTCCTTGGCCTCGCGGAGCTTGTTGAGCAGCTCCTCGTTGCCCAGCTCGCGCAGCTCGGACGCCTTGGTACCGGCCGACATCACGCTTCACCTGCCTCGCGCTTGACGATCTTGCACTTCATCGGCAGCTTGTGAGCCGCACGGGTCAGGGCCTCGCGCGCGATCTTCTCGTTGGGGTACGACAGCTCGAACATCACGCGTCCGGGCTTGACGTTGGCCACCCACCACTCCGGCGAGCCCTTACCGGAACCCATGCGGGTCTCGGCCGGCTTCTTGGTGAGGGGGCGGTCCGGGTAGATGTTGATCCAGACCTTGCCACCACGCTTGATGTGACGCGTCATGGCGATACGAGCGGCCTCGATCTGGCGGTTCGTCACATAGGCCGGGGTCAGCGCCTGGATGCCGTACTCGCCGAACGCAACCTGCGTGCCACCCTTGGACATGCCGTTGCGCTTGGGGTGGTGCTGCTTGCGGTGCTTGACCCTACGGGGGATCAGCATGTCGGTCAGGCCTCCGTTCCGGTGCTCTCAGCCGGAGCGGCGGCAGCGGGAGCCTCGGCCTTGGGGGCCTCGGCGCCGGCAGCCTGCTGCGGCTTGCGACCGCGCCGCTCGCCACCGCGGCCACCACGGGCCGGGCGGTCGGCACCGCCGCGGGCCGGGCGGTTACCCGCACGGGCAGCGGCGTTCTCGGCGCGGACCTCGGCGATGTTCTTGACGTCGCCCTTGTAGATCCAGACCTTCACGCCGATGCGGCCGAAGGTCGTCTTGGCCTCGAAGAAGCCGTAGTCCACGTTCGCGCGGAGCGTGTGCAGGGGCACACGGCCCTCGCGGTAGAACTCCGAGCGGGACATCTCGGCGCCACCGAGGCGGCCACCGCACTGGATCTTGATGCCCTTGGCGCCGGCCTTCATGGCGGACTGCATGCTCTTGCGCATGGCCCGACGGAAGGAGACGCGGGAGGAGAGCTGCTCGGCGACGGCCTGGGCGACCAGCTGAGCGTCGGTCTCGGGGTTCTTGACCTCGAGGATGTTCAGCTGGACCTGCTTGCCGGTGAGCTTCTCGAGGTCACCGCGGATGCGGTCGGCCTCGGCGCCGCGGCGGCCGATCACGATGCCCGGACGCGCGGTGTGGATGTCCACACGCACACGGTCACGGGTGCGCTCGATCTCGACCTTGGAGATGCCGGCGCGCTCCATGCCGGACGTCATCATCCGACGGATGGCGACGTCTTCCTTGACGTAGTCCTTGTACAGCTTGTCGGCGTACCAGCGCGACTTGAAGTCGGTCGTAACGCCGAGCCGGAACCCGTGCGGGTTTACCTTCTGGCCCATTACCGGGTTCCTTCCTTGCTGCTGACGACCACGGTGATGTGGCTGGTCCGCTTGCGGATCCGGTAGGCACGGCCCTGGGCGCGCGGACGGAACCGCTTCAGGGTCGGGCCCTCGTCGACGTAGGCCTCGGAGATGTAGAGGCTGTCGACATCGGTGTGGTCGTAGTTGTGCGCGGCGTTGGCGATGGCGCTGTCCAGCACCTTGCCGACCGGCACGCTCGCGGCCTGCGGGGCGAAACGCAGGACCGCCTGAGCCTCCGTGGCGTTCAGGCCACGGATGAGGTCCACCACGCGGCGGGCCTTCATGGGCGTGACGCGGATGTACCGCGCCTGGGCCCTGGCTTCCATGGTTGTCCCTTCAGTGTCTGTCATGATCATTCACACCCCGCTGGCTAGCGGCGCTTCGACTTCCGGTCGTCCTTGACGTGACCCCGGAAGGTGCGCGTCGGCGAGAACTCGCCGAGCTTGTGGCCGACCATCGACTCGGTGACAAACACCGGGATGTGGGTCTTGCCGTTGTGCACCGCGATCGTGTGGCCGAGCATGGCCGGGACGATCATCGAGCGGCGGGACCAGGTCTTGATGACGTTCTTGGTGCCGGCTTCGTTCTGGGCGTCCACCTTCTTGATCAGGTGGTCGTCGACGAAGGGCCCCTTCTTGAGACTGCGCGGCATCTAAACCCGCTCCTAGCGCTTCTTGTTCGTCTTGCGGCGGCGGACGATGTACTTGTTCGACGCCTTCTTGGGCGAACGAGTACGGCCTTCCTTCTTGCCCCACGGGGACACCGGGTGGCGACCACCGGAGGTACGGCCCTCACCACCACCGTGCGGGTGGTCAACCGGGTTCATGACCACACCACGCACGGTCGGGCGGACGCCCAGCCAGCGCTTACGGCCGGCCTTGCCCCAGTTGATGTTGCTCTGCTCGGCGTTGCCGACCTCGCCGACAGTGGCGCGGCAGCGGACGTCGACCAGGCGGATCTCACCCGACGGCATGCGCAGGTGGGCCATGGAGCCCTCCTTCGCGAGCAGCTGCACCGAGGCGCCGGCGGAGCGGGCGAACTTCGCGCCGCCGCCCGGACGCAGCTCGATGGCGTGCAGCGTGGTACCGACCGGGATGTTGCGCAGGGCCAGGTTGTTGCCCGGCTTGATGTCGGCCCCGGGACCGTTCTCGACGCGGTCGCCCTGCGACAGGCCACGCGGCGCGAGGATGTAGCGCTTCTCGCCGTCCGCGTAGTGCAGCAGCGCGATGCGCGCGGTGCGGTTGGGGTCGTACTCGATGTGCGCGACCTTCGCCGGCACGCCGTCCTTGTCGTGACGACGGAAGTCGATCACACGGTAGGCGCGCTTGTGGCCACCACCCTGGTGGCGGACGGTCACACGACCGGAGTTGTTACGGCCACCCTTGCTGTGCAGGGGGCGGACCAACGACTTCTCCGGCGTGGACCGCGTGACCTCGACGAAGTCGGCGACGCTGGCGCCACGACGGCCAGGAGTCGTCGGCTTGTACTTGCGGATACCCATTTCTCAGTCCTCGTCCGATTCCGGACGATCCTGACCGCTTACGCGGTCGGACCGCCGAAGATGTCGATACGGTCGCCCTCGGCGAGGGTCACGATCGCGCGCTTGGTGGACGCGCGCTGGCCGAAGCCCGTGCGGGTCCGCTTGCGCTTGCCCTGGCGGTTGATCGTGTTGACCCCGGTGACCTTGACCGAGAAGACCGACTGAACGGCCTGCTTGATCTGGGTCTTGTTGGCGCTCGGGTCGACGATGAACGTGTACTTGCCCTCGTCGAGGAGCGCGTAGCTCTTCTCCGAGACGACCGGCTTGAGCAGCACGTCACGGGGGTCCGTGAAGGACTTGCTCAGCGGGGTCTCGACGGTGTTCTTGCCCTCGGTGGCGTGGCGACGCGCCTTCTTGACGCGGGCCTCCTTGGCCTTCTTCGCGGCCTTCGAGGCGATAGCGGGGTGACGGATGGCCATCAGACCTCGCTCCCTTCGGTGTCGTTGGCCTTCGGGCCGGCGACGAAGGACTCGAAAGCGGCCTTGGTGAAGACCACGTCGTCCGAGACGAGAACGTCGTACGTGTTCAGCTGGCCCGGCTCCAGGATGTGGACCTGGGGCAGGTTGCGGGCGGACAGCCACGCGGCCTCGTCGGAGCGGTCGACGACCAGGAGCAGGTTCTTGCGCTCGCTGATCTTGCCGAACAGGCTCTTGGCGGCCTTCGTGGAGGGGGTCTCGCCCTCGACCACGCCGGAGACGACGTGGATGCGGTTGTGACGGGCCCGGTCGGTGAGGGCGTGACGCAGCGCGGCAGCCTTCATCTTCTTGGGCGTCCGCTGCGAGTAGTCACGCGGCACGGGACCGTGCACGACGCCACCACCGGCGAACTGCGGCGCGCGGGTCGAACCCTGACGGGCGCGACCGGTGCCCTTCTGGCGGTACGGCTTCTTGCCACCGCCGCGGACCTCGCCACGGGTCTTGGTCTTGTGCGTGCCCTGGCGGGCAGCGGCCAGCTGCGCGACGACGACCTGGTGGATCAGCGGAATGCTGATCTTCTCGACGTCGAAGATCTCCGCGGGGAGCTCGACGGAACCGGCCTTGTCGCCCGCCGGCGAAAGGATGTCAACAGTGCTCATTACCTCAGGCCCCCTTGGCCGCGGTGCGGACCAGGACGAGGCCGCCGTTCGGACCGGGAACCGCGCCCTTGATGAGCAGCAGACCCTTCTCCGCGTCAACGGCGTGGACGGTCAGGTTCTGGGTGGTGACCCGCTCGTTGCCCATGCGACCCGCCATGCGGAGGCCCTTGAACACGCGGCCCGGGGTGGCGCAGCCACCGATGGAACCGGGAGAGCGGTGCTTGCGCTGGGTGCCGTGTCCGGCGCCGAGGCCCTTGAAGTTGTGACGCTTCATGACACCGGCGAAGCCCTTGCCCTTGCTCTTGCCGGTCACGTCGACCTTCACGCCGGCCTCGAACACCTCAGCGGTGATCTCCTGGCCCAGCGTGTACTCGGAGGCGTCCGCGGTGCGGATCTCGACGAGGTGGCGACGGGGGGTGACGTCGGCCTTGGCGAAGTGGCCCTTGAGGGGCTTGTTCACCTTGCGCGGGTCGATCTCGCCGAAAGCGATCTGGACGGACTCGTAGCCGTCGACATCGTTCGTACGGACCTGGGTGACGACGTTGGGGCCGGCCTTGACGACGGTGACCGGGACGACGCGGTTGTTCGCGTCCCACACCTGCGTCATGCCGAGCTTCTCGCCCAGGATGCCCTTGATCTGCTTAGCCATCTCTCAGATCACCGGCCTCAGAGCTTGATCTCGATGTCGACACCGGCCGGGAGGTCGAGTCGCATCAGAGAGTCAACGGTCTTGGGGGTGGGGTCGAGGATGTCGATCAGGCGCTTGTGCGTGCGCATCTCGAAGTGCTCGCGCGAGTCCTTGTACTTGTGCGGCGACTTGATGACGCAGTACACGTTCTTCTCAGTGGGCAGCGGCACCGGGCCCGCGACCGACGCACCAGTACGCGTCACCGTCTCGACGATCTTCTTCGCCGAGCTGTCGATGACCTCGTGGTCGTAGGCCTTGAGCCGGATGCGGATCTTCTGTCCCGCCATGGCTACTCAGTAGTCCTGTCTCTCGTAACGCTCTGGAACCCGGTGTTCCATTTCTCTTCCTCTCCGACCCACGCGGTCGGGCGTGTCGCTCTCCCGCTGACACAGATGCCCCTTGTTCGAACATCCCTGCGGGATTGCACACGGCCCTTCCGGTACCGCGAGCCGGAGGCGAAAGCCCACCGGGTGCCTGGCCGGCGCCGCACTGACACTTCCCGGAAGATTCCCGTACGTCCGCCCCAGCGCTGCCGTGTGGCAGTTAGGGCGACGAGTACTGTGGGACTCGCTTCCGGTCCCCCCGGCGGGAGGCGCGCAGCATCAACACTCGACCGAGCAACTCGGACAGTCTGCCATACGGGGCATGGCGGACGCCAATCGAGCCGGAGAGAATACCCCGGGGGTGACGTAGGTCAAACCGGGGCGGCCGTGGGCCCGCCGAAGGACGCCAGGAAGTCATCGACAACACTCCTGGAGAACGGGTCCGTCTCCGGGTCCTCGGGTGTGACGATGCTGACAGCGTAGTACTCGGACAGCAGGAGCCCCGTCCCTTCGACGGCTGCCTCGTCCTCCCGGGAGGAAGCATGGACCCCGGAAACCGCCGTCGCGTGCAGAGGCTGCGCGTGATGACGGTAGAAGACGGCGTAGGGCCCTTGCCTCTCGGTGTCGAGGGCGTAGCCGTGTTCCTCCCAGAAGTCCTCCATCTCCTGGCCGGAGCTGAACGTGACGATGCCCGAAAGGCCGTCTTCCTCCGGTTCGGGCAACCGCCAGTCGGCCAGGACGCCGGGCGAAAGCGGTTCCCCGTACAGGAACAACCCTGGCCACCGCTGCTGGCCGAGCCGCACGAAGCGGCGCATGCCCTCGGGGAACGACGCGTCCACGACGAAGTCGGTCGAGTGTCCGGTGAGATCCATGAGAGTGCCTCGCAGTGGTGTGGAGTGTCTGCGGCCGGTGCTTCGGTCAGGCTTTCCAGCCCGATGTCGGACCGTGATACCTGATCGCGTCGCGTGGGATGGCCACGTCGCTGTTGGAGAACCAGATGTGATCGCGACCACCCCTGAGGCGCCCCGAGAAGAGTTTCTTCTCGACCTCGAACTCGATCATGTACTCGCTTTTTTCCTTGGTGAGACCGAGGTAGGACTTGAAGCCGCCGGGCTTCTTGGCGATGTCGGCCGGGCTCATAGGGGTGACGTAGACCGCTGTCGCGTTCTTGCTCTTGGTGTTCCTGGGGACCTTGAGGGTGATGCCGTCCTTGCCACCACCACCCATGATCTTGTTGTAGCCGGTCTTGTCCGTGTAGTGCCGGATGACCGCCTTGCACGAGGGCGCGAGGCCCAGCGGGTCGATCCATACGAGCGGGTTGACGACGTAAGCGTGGTGGTGCGGTGCCGGTTCGAGACCGAGGGGATCGGGGCTGTGGTAACGCGCCGTTGCCGGGTCGTAGTAACGGTGGTGGTTGTAGTGCAGCCCCGTTTCGGCGTCGAAGTACTGCCCCGGAAAGCGCAGCGGGCAGTCGGCCGGACCCGGGGACGGGTCCCGCAGCGGCAGGCCCCAGAGGGTGCGATGGGAACGCCACGCCGTGTGCCCTGACTCGTCGACGAGCTCGGTGGGCGTGCCGACGAGGTCGGTGACGATGGAGTAGAACCGCTCGTCCACTGATACGTCGTCGACCTGCCGCTCGCCGGGCCGGGTGCGCTGGACGAGGGGCCGGTCCCCGCCCGGTTCCCAGTCCCAAGTGGTGACGCGCTGGTCGCCGTCTCCTTCTCCGCCCGAGCGGCTCTCCTCGGCCAGCCGTGTGCCGTCCCACACGAAGGCGGTGCGCTCGACCACCGCCGTGCCATCCGCGGAGAGGAGTTCCTTGGCGATGCGCCTGCCCAGAGGGTCGTAGCGGTAACGCCAGTGACGCCCGTCGGGGGTGGTGACGGCACGCAGACGGTCCTCCGCGTCCCAGGTGAAGAGCCATGTGCGGGACCCGCCGGACAGGAGGGCGCGCGTGTGGCGGACCACCCGCCCCTGGGCGTCGTGCTCGTACCGAGACCGTCCGGCAGTCTGCACCAGCGTGCCGCTGTAGGTCCTTGGTCCCTGAACCTCGGCGTCCCCGTTGACGGCCGTTGCGGACGTGTCGGAATGGATCAGGTTGCCCAGGACGTCGTACGCGTACGTCTCGCGCCGGTTCGTGGCGGTGACCGAAGTGACGCGTCCGGTCGGGTCGAGTTCGTACGCCACGGCGCCCGTGTCGGAGTCGGTAATGGTGCTGGGCAGACCGTCAGGCCGATAGGTGTAGCGCCGGTCGATGCTGTGGGCCGCGCCTTCCGGTGTCCGCACGGCTTGGGAGTGCAGCCGATGGCCGGCGGCGCTCCACTCCTGGAGCAGTGACGCTCCCGTTGGAAGGGACCGCAGGACTTCGTGCCCTGCCGCGTCGTACCCGAACCCAACCGTCCGGCCGGAGCCGCGCAGTTCCACCGGCTGATGAGCGGCGTCGTACCGCCACTCGCTGAGCGCTCCGCCCGGGGTCCGACGTCGGACACGGCGACCGACGGCATCGTATGCGTTGGTCAGGGTCCGGCCGTTGCAGCTTTCGGTCAGTATGCGGCCGAGCGGGTCGTAGGTGAAGCGGAGCTCGGCATCTGGGTTGACCGCCCGGACGAGTCCTCCGGCCTGGTCGTACTCGAAGGTGGTGACACGGCCTTCCGAGTCCCGCTGCTCGATCACCCGGTCGAGGAGGTCACGGCGGTAACGGACAGTCTGCCCGGCGCCGTTCGTGCGCTCGGTGATGCGGTTCGCCGCGTCGTAGCAGTAGGTGACGGTCCTGCCGTTGAAGTCCGTTTCGCGGACGACGTTGCCCAGAGGGTCGTACTCGTACGTCCAGGTCTGGCCGAGGGCGTTGCGGACGCACACGGGGCGGAGCTCGGTGTCGTAGGTGAACTCGATCCGGCTGCCGTCCGGGGCCGTTCGGGCCGCAGTTCTGTCGAAGGGGGCGGGTTCGAACCAGGTGACGTGGTCCCGCCCGTCGGTGTGGGTGAGGAGATTGCCCTCGGCGTCGTAGGTCCACCGCTCGACGGCACCGTCGGGATGAGCCCGCTGCGCAGGGCGCCCCTCGGTCGTCCAGCCGACCACGGTCGTTCCGCCATCGGGCTCGACGACCTCCCGGACGCGGCCGAACGCGTCGTATGCGAAGCGCGTGGCTGCACCCAGCGGAGAGAGCACCGTCGTCGGAAGTCCCGCGGCGTTGCTGCACACCTGGCTGACGTGGCCGAGCGCGTCGGTGACCGAAGCGACCGCACCGCGCTCGTCATAACCGTAACCAGTGGTCGCGCCGACGGGGTCCGTGATCGCGACGACGTTTCCACGCTCGTCGTACGCGTACTGCCACCGGGCACCGTCCTGCTCAGTGACCGAGGTAAGTGCGCCATCGGTGTCGTACGTGTAGGCGGCGAAGCTGCCGTCGGGGTGAACGACCCGGACGGTGTTGCCCATCTCGTCGCACTCGTAAGTGGTGGTCCGGCCGAGCGGGTCGGTGAGGGAGAGGAGGTTGTCGTACCGGTCCCAGGTACGCGTCGTGGTGTGCCCGAGCGGATCGGTCTCGGCTACGAGCTGATAGGCGTCGTTGAAGCGGTACGTGGTGCTGTGGCCGAGTGAGTTCGTCGCCACGGAGATGTGGTTCTCCGGGTCATAGACGTAGGTGTAGTCGAGGATGCCGTCCGTGCCAGTGGTACGTGTGCAGCGGCCCGCAGAGTCGTACGTGTAGCGGTACCAGGTCCCGGTGCGGTCGTGCCATCCGGTAATGCGGCGCTGGTCGTCGTAGGAGAGCCGCAGCGGCAGCCCGGAGGAGTTGTAGATCTCCGTGAGATTGGCCTCGGCGTCGTATGCATAACGCATGAGAACCGGCTGCTCGGGGTCACTGAGCAGGGTGAACGCTGTGATCCGGCCCTGGTCCGTGGACACGCCGATGCGGTAGCCGCCCGTGTGCGTGATCTCTTGGAGGCCCCCGTCAGGCCCGTACGTCAACTCGATGGCGTTGCCGTTGCGGTCGCTGGCCATGGTCAGCGGGAGCTCGGCGGCCGATCGGGCGGGTAGCGGCCGGAAGCTGAGGGCCAAGCCGGAGTCAGGTTGGCGCACGGTCATGGTGCCGTTGTCCGAGCCGTCCCACTCCAGCGGCCAGCGTGGGCCCTCGACCGGCTGGACAGGGACGCCCTGCTCCGGGACGGGATATGTGAGGACCATGCCGTCGGCCGTGGTGAAGCGGACGCCGTCGGGTTCGAGGATCAGCCGCTGGTCCAGGGTGGATGCCCAAGCGGCTCCAAACCAGCGGCCGGACCGGAGACCCGTGCGGTGGTGGCGCTCCAGTTCCAGCGGGAGTACGCCGTCCAGGATAAAGTCGGTTTCGGACATGACCATCTGGCCGGTGGCCATGTCGATCGGGTCGCCGCAGGTGACGAGTTTCTTCATCTGTCGGCCGAGCGCTCGGGTGCCTTTACCCAACCCCTTGACCCCCAGTGCCATGCCTTTGAGGCCGGTCTTCCCGAAGGCCTTCAGTCCCTTGGCCAGCCCGCCGAGGGTCGTCAGGCCCTTCATGCCCGGTATGCAGTCCAGCGCAGCAAATCCCACGTCCCATAGGGACGCTTGTCCCTTGGAGTATTTGTAGAGCGTGTCCGCAAGCACGACCGCGGCCGCGATCAGCACGATCGCGCCCAGGATCGGACCACCGATGATCATCGCGACGATCCCGAGGACGGTCACGACGACCTTGCACACCGCGACGATGTTGTCCCAGTTGTCCGTGAACCAGTCGCCGACCTCCTCCCACCACGACCGGTTCTGAATACCGGCATCCGAAGCCTCGTCGATCTTCGACTTCGCCTCGCGGGCTGCCTCGTCGCGCATCTTGCGCGCGTCCTCGGCCATCTTCTTGGCCGCGGCAAGTGCGTCCTGGGCGTCGGACACGTCCGACTGGGCCTTGGACTGCGCCGACTTGGCGTGCTGCACGTCCCGGGTCGCGGCACGCACCTTGGCCTCGTCCGGCTTGTCCGCGTCCGACTTGCTGCCGGTCGGGTCGTCCTTGTACTTGTCCGCCTCCTTGCCGGCCCGGGTGACCCACGAGTCCGCCGAGGTGAGACGGGACTGGGCCGAGGAGAGGTTGTCCCGGGCCTCACGGCCCTTGATGAGCGCCTTGTCCGCCAAGGACTGCGCCCGCTCCAGCTTCGGCCAGAAGTCCGCCAGTGCGTCCCCGCACATCTCGTAGGACTTCTTCAGCTTCTTGAGGTTCTTCGGGACATCCGCGAAGTCCTCCTTGAAGACGTCCGCGGACTTGCCGGCCCACTCAAGCAGCGTGCCCTCACCCGCCATGCCCTTGACCAAGCGCAGCGCCTCGGAGACATCGTCGGCGAAGTCGTGCAACTGCTTCGCAAGCGTGCGCACCCGCTGCGGGTCACCAGGGGTCGGATCCTTGTCCAAGTCCAGGACATGCCAGTCCGCAGGCCTGTGCCCCGCCATATCGCAACCCCCGTCACGCGCACATCTACGTCAACAACCGTATGCACACGTGAACTTACAGGGCACAACCAATCGAGGAAAAGATCGGCATCGAAGGGCCATCAGTCGGCGATGATCGCGTACCCCCGCTGATCGGGTTTCGGCAGCGAGCAGCAGCCGGGCGTCACGTAGCTGTCGGCCGGATCCTGCTGGTGAGCTTCTGCAAGGCCTCGTCGGGCGTGGGGGCGAGCAGCCAGACGCTGTCCATGCCGGCGTAGACCGAGCCGTCCTCCGCCATGGCCAGGTGCTGGTTCCCGCGGTCGCGCATGCCGATCGGGTACAGGTCGACGCCCGCCTGCTCGACGAGGTCGTCGATGATCTCCCCATCCCAGATGGCGAGCAGCGGGTCCAGCGAGAACTCCATCCACGGCATCGAGTCCCACGGCTCGCGGTAGGACACGCCCACGGCGCCGAACTCCGCCAGGAAGCGCCGTGCCGCGTCGTGGATCTCGAACTCGCCGGTTTGCAGGAGGATGCTTTCCCAGGTCTCTGTGGGAACCGAACGCCCTGGGAACCAGCCGCCCGCCCGCAGCACCCGGTCCGTCTCCTCGGGCCAGCGCAGCCCGGCGTCCGGGCCGGTCTCCGCGGTGTTCAGTCGCCTCCAGAAGGGGTGCTCGGCCGTCGGCTCCCCGGGCGTCCAGAGGGCAAACCGGGCCGCCTGTGCCTCGACGAGGCGGTCCAGCGCCTGGTCGGTGGTCTCGGCCAGCAGTTCCACGCGGTCCCTCACGAGGTGGAGCGCCCCGTCCTCGGTGATGCCGAGGAAGCTGGCACCTTGGTCGGCCGTGCCAACGGGATAGAGGGACGCCCCCGCTTCCCGGCTCGCCCACGCGAACCGCTCGTCCTGCCAACCGGCCTTCAGGGGATCGAAACGGATTGCCGACGACGTGGTGATCGTGTCGGCGGGCCAGCCGTACGTCACCAGAGCCCCGAATTCGGAGAGGAACCGACGCGCGGCATCGTGGACCACGAAGGATCCACGCTCGCGCAGGATCGACTCGCAGGTGTCCGTCGGCACCGAGCGGCCTGGCCGCCAGCCCGCGCGTCGCAGCACTTCATCGGTCTGCGGGGACCAGCCACGTGGTGTCTGATCAACACGCACTCGCATCACCCTCACGCAGGACGACGACGAGCTGCACCGGTGCTTCGGTGTCGTCGTGCTTGACCCCTGCCAGAAGGACCTTGCCGGAGACCCTCCAGGCGGTGTGGTCGATGAAGTCCGCCCCGCCCGTCAGGTCCTCGTCGCAGACCTCCAGGCGAGTGCCGAGCGCTCCGGACTCGAGCCGGAAGACGACGGCCGGGAGTTCGGCGACAGCAGCGTCGTACAGCTCATCCAGGTACATGTCCGGGTCGGGCCACTCGTCGGCGACCTCACGGAACCAGAGGGTGAACTCCACCTCCGTCGGCCCGTCGCCCTGGATCCAGGCGCCGGCGTCGTCCCGCCTCCACGTGGTCGCCCATTCCTTTTCCGGATTCCTGCGCTCGCCTTCCCAGCCCAATGCGGCGAGAACCGCTTCTACGGCCTGACCAGTGAGCCTGTCGAGGTCGCACAGCCTGCTCAGTTCTTCGCTCAGGTCAACCACTTGTCAATGCCATTCCTCAGGATAGAGAGCGGCAGCGACGAACGTTTCCCCGATGGTGACAGTCAGGTCATTCTGTTCAATTCGCCGCACCACCTTCTCGCGATCGAATTCACGGAACTCAAAAACGAAGTGTTCGGCGATCGCCGGCCGGTCCAGGGGGAATCCATCGAGATCCACCGCTGAATTAGCACGGTCCGCGCCCTGGCAGAGCACCGACACGAACAAGGGGAAGTGTTCCGTTGCCAGGAGTCGATCCGCGTCGCGAATTACCCCTACGATTCCCACTCCACCCGTCATCTCACCGCACACGTCGTCCAGGCAGTCCACCATCGCGTCCCAGTTCCTGCCGAAGTACCCGGGGAATCCCAGAACCTCCGCGAACGAACGGTAGATCCCGTCCTCGGTCATCAGGTCGCGCGAGTCGAAGTGGTGGACGCGGCCTCCCTTTGACTCCAGCCGTGACAACTGCTGCCGGAGCCAGGCCTCTCCGCCCGGAACGAAGACGACCCAGGGCTCCGAGGTACCCGAGATGTCAAAACCTGTCATTAATGGTGTGGCGTCACAGGCCGCCCCCCTCAAATCCTGCAACCGTGAGATCGATGAGTGTGCCGGCCGCCCAGCCGAGGACTTCCTCAAGTTGACCTTACGCGGCGCCACGTCACGGCCCCAGCAACTCAAGGACCTCGGTGGGCTACGGTGCGCGGGGTCGAAGAAACAGTGCTGAGCCAGCAAGTCGGCCGGCTTGAGCTCTTCATACTCGACAATCCTGAAGTAACCCTTGGTCCAGGGCCGGGGCACCGTGAAGAACGGCGGCAGCAGCCAGCGGCATGTGCCCGCCCTCTTTCTGGGCCGATGTACACGGCCGATGCACTCACCCGTCACGCGGCCCCCTCTCGCGATATTCCATGAACGCCTTCTTGAAGGACTGCGGGCTTGAGTCGTCCACCGGGTTGTCCATATCCATCAGGGGGAGGTTGATCTCCACCACGGAGATCTGCCGCTCGACGTGGCGAGCATTCCACTCCTCGACTGCGCGAAAAGAGCGCGATGCCGCGAAATAGGCGGGTTGAATGTGCGCGTATGCGGCCTGGACTTTCCAGTGTCCCTGAGCGTCCCGGGTCATCGGCCTGCCGGGTGGCATGATGACGAGGTTGTGCCAGCCGTCGCCTCGCCCGTTCTCCAGGATCTGGGCCTCTTGGACGCCGGGGCGTCCGCCGTACCGTTCGAGGGCGAAGATTCCGGCCATGAGGACTGCGTCGACCGGAGTCTCGGCCCGCAGCCCTCGCTGGCAGACGACGTCTCCACAGTCATCGAAGACGCCCTGCCACCTGTCCAGCGTGTCGGTCTTCTGCGAGGTGATCACCAGGCGCACAGTGGCGGCTCTCCTGCTGTCCCGGCCGCCTTCCTGAAGGGGGAAGTCAGCCCGTGAACCGGAACGTCGACGTGATCGCGTCGAAGATGTCGAAGAAGGAGTCCGCGAGGTCGAGGACCTGGCTGCTGCCGGCGACCAGGGCCACCTTGCCCTCCTGGCCCGGCACGGGAATGTACGTCTGCATCAGCACAGCCCTGATCGTGCGGTTGAGCGCGTCGCCGGGTACGGGGATGTCCTCGATGCCGTAGGTCCGTGCCGCCGGGCCGACTCCGGGGATGTCGACGGTCGTCACCTTCCGCCACGAGTCGCCCTCCCTCTTGGCCTCCTTGACGGCGAGCTGACTCGCGATGACGGCCGGGTCGTTCGACAGCGGCTCGCCGCGCTCGTTGCGGCCGCCGACCAGGGAGACGGTCACCGAGCCGGTGATCGGGGTGTCACCGCCGAAGTTCTCCGCCATGCAGCCGCAGTACATCGCGCCCGACTTCCACGCGTCCGCGGCGGCCTTCTTGAGGAAGTCGACGTACGTGTCCCGGTACTGCTCCAACTCCGGCCGCTGCCGCACCCGTTCGTTCACCATCCGGCGGATCGAGTCGTCCCGCGACTCCGGCCGCACGTCGAACTCCCACCACGACTCCGGCACCTTGATCCGGAAACCGCCCCTCTCGACGGTCAGTGCCTCCATGTAGCGGGCCATGACACCGGCCTCCCCGTTCGCTCGATCACTCGTGCGCCCATCGTCCCATTGCACGAGGAAGGGATACGACAAGATCAGCGGCATGAGAGGGATGAGACAGCGAACGGCCCTGGACCTGGGCATGGCAGGTGCGGAGATCGAGCAGCGGAGAAGGCGGTGGTCTGCGGGTGGGGTCCAGGTGTCTCCCGTGCTGTGGGCCGACGACCGCACACACCTGGCGGTGCGGTTCGGTTCGGCCGGCTGGGCCGTCCATCTGACCGCAGAGGTGCACCACAGCGGCTGGGCTCACCTGCATGTCGTCTCACAGGCCGAGGCCGTGCGGGAAACTCGGCGGGTCGGGTCCGTCGAGGCGTTCCTAGCGTTCCTCGACGATGTCGTCGCCGGGGCCGCGGGGGTCAGTCTGCGGCCCGCCCAACTCCTCGCCGTCACCTGCACCACCGGCTGGCTGGACTGGATCCACGGGGAACTCTGGCTGCTCCCCGACCACCTGGTCCGCATCCGCGGCGGCCTGCTGGCCACCATGGTGACCGGGTTCAACGGACCCGAACTGGCCGCACCCGACACCCACCGGACCCTTGCCTACGACCCCGATGCCATCCGCTCCGCCCACCGCACCAACAAGGTGCTCCCACTCGCCGAGATCGCACAGGCCCGGCTCCACGGCGGCCTGACCACCTCCGGCATGACCCTGCGCATGGCCGACGGGGCCCGTCACAAACTGCTGTGGATGTCCACCGAGCCCGCGCGCCGCGTCCTCATTGACCGGCTTCCGCCGCTCCTGGGTCCTCGGCTGACTCACTGAGTTCCTCCAGCGTCCAGAAGGGCGAGCCCTTCGGCGGGGCCGGGCGCACGGAGAGCGTGCCGTAGTCGGTGTCCGCGTCCAGGACCGGGTCCCCGACCGGGAGCCGGCCTCGGTGATCCGGACGGTAGTACGCCCCGAACGCCCAGTACTCGGCCACCTCGTGGCCCATGATCCACACGCCGTCCTGTGTCCCGTACGTCGCGTTGACCCTGGCGACCGCCTCCGCCCGGGAGATACCACAGCGTTCCACCAGTACGTCCACCATCTCGCGGTAGTACGCGAGCATCTCCTCATCGAGGGGAATCACGAACTCGGTGCCCGTTGTGCCGGCCGCGGGGCATGCCCCGTACTCCACGAGCAGGCGCAGCCGCCTCACCTCGGCAACGAGCTGCGGTACGGCGTCTCTGGCCATGGCGATGAACGCGGCGTTCTCGTCCCAGCGCTCGTCGGCGCAGTCGACGTAGCGAGGTTGCTGGACGAGGGTCGCCGCGATCAGTTCCCGGTGGTCGAAGCCGGGCCATCGCTCGGCTCCGCCGGTGTCCTGCACCGTGCTCACCGCGACCAGGTTCATGGCATGGCCGTCGTCGAGGTTCCTGACGAACCAAGGGCCCGGGGTGGCGGCCGCGCACAGTTGCTCAATCGCGTCCAGGTCGAGGTCCTCGTGAGCCGGTTCCGAAGTCATGCCCCAGTCTTACTGCCCGGCGGCCGCGAACCGATCGGGGGCTGCCCCCACCCCCCGTCCACCAGCCCACCGGATGGCCGGCCCCCCACTCCTCCGGTCACGGTAGTGACCCACGACCACGAAAACGGGGACCGTCATGCGCACCGTCACAGCCACCGCCCTCACCCTGGCCCTCGCTGCGGCCTCGGCAGCACCCGCCGCCGCCATCTCCAACGGGCCGAGTACCGAAGGCCTCTGGCGCATGGACGGCTACGGCACCGTCCTCTCCCTCGACGGCGACACCTTCCAGGAGTTCCAGACGACGTCCGTCAGCTGCCTCAAGGGCGACACGGCCCGCCGAACCGCCCCCGGCACATACGCCACCGCCGACGGCGCCACACTGACCGTCCGCCCCGGCCCAGGCCGGAACCGCGCCTCCCTGAACGCCGACCACTCGGTCGGACACCGCACGCTGCGGCGGATCAAGGAACTGCCGGCCGACTGCACCCGCCCCACCTCCGAAGACCCGCGCACCGCCTTCGACGTCTTCTGGCACTCCTTCGCCGAGAACTACCCCTTTTTCGCCGCGAAGGGCATCGACTGGCAGGCCACCCGCGACCGCTACCGCCCGAAGGTCGACCAGGACACCACCCGCGAGGAACTCTTCGCCCTCTTCAGCGACATGGTCCGCCCCCTCTACGACGCCCACGTCGCCGTCCTCGACGGAGACCGCGTCTTCGCCCAGGTCCGCCCCGGCACCGACATGCCCACGGAGGCGATGGACACCAAGGTCAAGAAGTTCATCGGCGAACGCGACCTCAAAGGCGCCCCGTACGCCGCCCACCTCGCCGAACTCGACAAGGCCCTCGACACGATCCTCACCAAGGACCGCACCCAGCGGCTCAAGGGCCTCATCATCGACCTGCGGGTCAACGGCGGCGGCTCCGACGCCCTCGGCATCCACATCGCCGAGCGCCTCACGGACCAGCCCTACGTCGCCTACACCAAACGCGCCCGCAACCACCCCACCGACCCCGGCCGGCACACCCGCCCCGAACCCGTCCCGGTCGTCCCGGCCGACGAGCCCCGCTACACCGGCCCCATCGCCGTGTTGACCGGAGGCTCCACCGTCAGCGCGGGCGAGACCTTCACCCAGGCCCTCATCAACCGCCCCGGCGGCACGATCCGCATCGGTCAGCCCACGCAGGGCGTCTTCTCCGACGTCATGGAGCGCCACCTGCCGGGTGGCATGATCACCATCCTCCCGAACGAGGAGTTCCTCAACCGCTCCGGCCACACGTACGACGGCACGGGCATCCCGCCCCACCTCACCGAACCGGTCTTCACGAAGGAGGAGTTCGCCAAGAAGCAGGACTCCGCGTTCGACCGCGCGGTGAGCGTCCTGAGGAACAACGGCTAGACGGACGCCACGAACCCCGCCCAGGCCTCCGGCGCGAGCGCGAGCCGGGGGCCTTCGGTGTGCTTGGAGTCGCGGACGTGCACAGTACGGGGCACTATCGCGATCTCGACGCAGGAGTTGCCGTCCGTGCCACTGCTGTAGCTGCTCTTGAACCACGTCAGTTCGGAGGTGTCCCCGGCAGAAGCGTTGCCGATCATGTTTCTCCCAGCACTTGCTCGATGAAGGCCAGCGACTCCCGCGGTGGGAGTGCCTGCGCTCGGATGGTGCCATACCGCAGCTCAAGGATGCGGAGCTGCTTCGGATCCGTGGTCGGCCGCCCGCTGAACGCGCCGTCGGAACGCCCCACCGCCGATCCGTCCGGGAACTTCAGCAGCTCGATCTTGCCGTCAACCCCCGGGTGGGCATCGGTGTTCGTCGGCATGATCTGAAGTGTGACGCTACGCAACCGCCCCACCTCCAGCAGGTGTTCGAGCTGCTGTCGCCACACCATTGTGCCCCCGACCCGTCGGCGCAGCACCGCCTCCTCCAGGACGTAGTGCACCGACGGGGCCGGATCACGTTCGAAGACCGCCTGCCGGGCCATCCGGGCTGCCACCATCCGCTCCACATCGTCCGGCGAATACGGGGGCTGCGCCGCCTCGAACAAGGCACGCGCGTGCTCCGGTGTCTGCAACAGCCCGTGGACGCTGTTGCACTCGTACACCCCGATCTCAACCGCCTGCCCCTCCAACTTGGCCAGCTCCCGCACCTTCTTGGGATACCGGACCTTCTTCACGTCCTCCCACGTCGCCGCGATCAGCCCGCCCGCCCCCAGCACCTCATCCGCCCTGACGAGATAGTCCTGGCGAGGAATCCGCTTGCCGCCCTCGATCTTGTAGACCATGTCCTCGCCGTACCCGACCGCCGTCCCGAACTCGGCGGCCCGCATCCCCACCGCCTCCCGCCGCAGCTTCAGCTGACGCCCGACGGTCGCGATGACGGCGACACCCCACTCGTCGTCCGGATCAACCTCCCAACCCGGCTCGTCCGCCTCGCCCTTGAGCCGACCCGCGTCCGCCTCGACCGCCGTCATCCCGCACCCTTCCGTCGTACGACCGTGCCCAGCGCCCTACCCGTACGCCCGGCCCCGACAGCCCGGACACGACCGGACAAGCTCCGGACAGTTACCGTACGCACCCGCTGAGTCACTGTTCACAGTAAGCACGGACCGCCACCCTGAGTGACGTGACGCAGAAATCCCCCGAACTCGGCACCCCCCTCCGCAACTTCAGCCTTCAGCTGTCCCCGACCCCCCGCGGAGCCCGTCTCGCGCGCCTCCTGGCCACCGAGCAACTCCGCTCCTGGGGCCTGCCGTTGGACCCTGCGGATCAGATCATCGCGGAGCTGGCGACCAACGCGGCGACACACGGCCGCATCCCCGGCCGCGACTTCCGCCTGCTCCTCTACGTCGTGGCCGACACCCTCCGCATCGAGGTCACGGACACCCGCGGCGACCGACTGCCGACGCCTCAACTCCCGGCGTCGGATGCCGTGTCGGGCTGCGGCCTGCTCCTCGTAGACGCACTCGCCGACCGCTGGGGCGTCACCCCGGGCCTGCCACCCCGCAAGACCGTCTGGGCCGAACTCACCCTCTGACCCGAAGCACCGGGTCCCAACACCTCGCGCTCCGGTGCCGCAGGCGGTCTCCCTCAAGGACCACGACGAGGAAAGAACCCCACCAAGCCCCACCCCTCCCGCCCGGGCCGCCTCACTCACTCACGCGAGTGAACATCGCCAACTCAGCTGGATTCGGGAGCCATTGCCTGCCCTACGCTCAGCGCAACAGACCGCAGACATGCGACGGCCCTCGCCGGGACTGGCATCCCAGTGCGAGGGCCTGACCACCGAGGAAGGCTCCAACTTCCTGATGGATACCCAGAACCCTAACGTGCCCTCGCACGCCCACGCCCCCGTAACGGGGAAGAAGCACCCGAACCGGCGGCACCCGCGCGCCGGCCTGGTTCACGACAACACCCGCCACACCGCCCGCTTCACGGTGATCGGCAACCATCTCGCCCAGCACGCGGAGCTGTCGCTGCTCGCGATCGGGCTGGGTGTGCACATCCAGTCGCTCCCCGCGGGCGCCCGAGTCGACATCAAGTCCCTCGCCGCCCGCTTCCCGGAGGGCACGACCCGGATCGCCGCCGCTCTGCGCGAGCTGGAGGCCCACGGCTATCTGCGGCGCGAGCGCGAACGCGTCCCCGACGGCCGGATCATCACCCGCACGATCTCCTGCAACCAGCCAGGTCACAGCCGTGCGGACGCCCCCCGCCAGGCCCCGAGGAAGCGGACCAGGCCGCCCGGCAGCAAGCCCCTCCCCGCCGTACCGCACCCGGCCTACCCCGCACCCGCACTCCTCCAGCAGGCCACGGACCTCCTCGCAGGCCTCCGCCGAGACGACCCCCGCCTCCTCCTCTCCACGTGCGACACCGCCCACCTCACCCCCGGCGTCGCCACCTGGCTGGAACGCGACATCTCCCCCACCGCCGTACACCACGCCCTGACCACCGACCTCCCACCCGAGGCCCTGCACCGCCCGGCCGCCCTCCTGGCCCACCGCCTCACGGCCCAACTACCACCGCCGCCCCCCTTCCGCGCCCCTACGCCCCCGCCGACCGCGCCTCACCGACTCCAGACCTGCGACGGCTGCGACCGCGCCTTCCGCGCACCGGCCCCCGGCCACTGCCGCGATTGCCGATCAAGTCTCCCGGAGGCCACTTAGCATGAAGGCGACGATCCTTGCCCCTGGGCACAGACGAGGAGCGAGCGCCATGACCATCGCCTCGGAGAACGGGCAGCAGGGCGCCTCCCACCGGTACCGGGCCATGCGGGACTTCGTCCAGACCACGGACGACTCCCTGCCCGGCAAGTTCGAGGTCACCAAGGAAGGAATCGTCCACGACATGATGGCGCCCGTGGGTCCGCACGAGCTGACCACGCTGCACCTGCGGAGACGCCTCGAAAAGGTGATGCCGGAGGAAATCGTGGCCCACACGGGCGAGCCCGATGTCGAGGACGAGTCCGAGGGCATCATGCGCCGCCCCGACGTGATGGTGATCGCCCTGGAGGACATGGACGTCCCGGGCTCCTTCGACCCCCGCACACTGGTCGCCGCCATCGAAGTCGTCTCCCGCTCCAACCCGGACAACGACCTCGTCACCAAGATGCGCGACTACCCCCTCATCGGCATCCCCGTCTACGCCGTCTTCGACCCCCGCACCGGCACGGGCGCCGTCCTCACCGACATCCACCCCACACCGGACGGCCCGCGCTACGCGACCCGCAAGGACTTCGTCTACGGCGAGGACGTGACCATCGCCGACTGGACGATCGCGACGGACGGCCTGCCCCTGTACCGGAGCGGCGACGCCCCACAGGAATGAGCCGGTAGCCCGGGCACGGCAAAGGGGCCCGCACGACCGAAGTCGTACGGGCCCCTCCGAGCCACTCAGGTCAGCAGACCCTCAAGCCAGTCCGAAGACTCACTTGTTGATCTTGGTGACCTGGCCGGCGCCCACGGTCCGGCCACCCTCACGGATGGCGAACTTCAGGCCCTCTTCCATGGCGACGGGCTGGATGAGCTCCACCTTCATCTCGGTGTTGTCACCCGGCATGACCATCTCGGTGCCCTCGGGGAGGGTCACCACGCCGGTCACGTCCGTCGTACGGAAGTAGAACTGCGGGCGGTAGTTGTTGAAGAACGGCGTGTGGCGGCCACCCTCGTCCTTGGACAGGATGTAGGCCTGCGCCTCGAACTCGGTGTGCGGGGTGACCGAGCCCGGCTTGATGATGACCTGGCCGCGCTCGACGTCCTCGCGCTTGATGCCACGGAGGAGCAGACCGACGTTCTCACCGGCCTGGCCCTCGTCGAGGAGCTTCCGGAACATCTCGATGCCGGTGACCGTGGTGGTGGTCTTCTCCGGCTTGATGCCGATGATGTCCACGGTCTCGTTGACCTTCAGGACACCACGCTCGATACGGCCGGTGACGACCGTACCGCGACCGGTGATCGTGAAGACGTCCTCGATCGGCATGAGGAACGGCTTGTCGACGTCGCGCTCCGGCTCCGGAATGGCGGTGTCGACGGCGTTCATGAGCTCGAGGACGGAGTTGCCCCACTCCTTGTCGCCCTCGAGGGCCTTCAGAGCGGAGACCTTGACGACGGGAACGTCGTCGCCCGGGAACTCGTACTCGGTGAGGAGCTCACGGACCTCGAGCTCGACGAGCTCCAGGATCTCCTCGTCGTCCACCATGTCGGCCTTGTTCAGCGCGACGACGATGTACGGAACGCCGACCTGGCGGGCCAGGAGCACGTGCTCCTTGGTCTGCGGCATCGGGCCGTCGGTGGCGGCGACCACGAGGATGGCGCCGTCCATCTGCGCCGCACCCGTGATCATGTTCTTGATGTAGTCCGCGTGACCGGGGCAGTCGACGTGGGCGTAGTGACGCGTCTCGGTCTGGTACTCGACGTGCGCGATGGAGATGGTGATACCGCGCTGGCGCTCCTCAGGAGCCTTGTCGATCTGGTCGAAGGCCGAGGCCTCGTTCAGGTCCGGGTACGCGTCGTGCAGCACCTTGGTAATGGCGGCCGTGAGGGTCGTCTTACCGTGGTCGATGTGACCGATGGTGCCGATGTTGACGTGCGGCTTAGTCCGCTCGAACTTCGCCTTCGCCACTGGGGTCCTCCTGTGGAGTGGTTCTGGTACGCCTTACTCATCGGCGCCAGGTGATCTTTGCTGGAAAGCCCGGGCCCCGGGGCACTCTCACCATGATTGCGGCGGAATGCCCCTCAAGGCTCCGGAGTCAAGCCTACGGCGTGCAGACGCTGTGCGTTACTCGCCCTTGGCCTTCGCGATGATCTCCTCGGCGACGTTCCGGGGAACCTCGGCGTAGGAGTCGAACTGCATGGAGTAGCTGGCACGGCCGGACGTCTTGCTGCGCAGGTCGCCGACGTAGCCGAACATCTCCGAAAGGGGCACGAGGCCCTTCACGACGCGGGCACCGGCCCGCTCCTCCATGGCCTGGATCTGGCCACGGCGGGAGTTGATGTCACCGACGACCTCACCCATGTAGTCCTCGGGCGTGGTGACCTCGACGGCCATCATCGGCTCGAGCAGTACGGGGCTGGCCTTGCGCGCGGCCTCCTTGAAGGCCTGCGAACCGGCGATCTTGAACGCGAGCTCGGAGGAGTCGACCTCGTGGTAGGCACCGTCGAGCAGCGTCACGCGCACACCGGTCATCTCGTAACCGGCGAGGATGCCGAACTGCATGGCCTCCTGCGCACCGGCGTCCACCGAAGGGATGTACTCCTTCGGCACACGGCCACCGGTCACCTTGTTGATGAACTCGTACGAGGCGTCGCCGCCCTCGATCGGCTCGATCGCGATGATCACGCGAGCGAACTGGCCGGTACCACCCGTCTGCTTCTTGTGGGTGAACTCGACCTTCTCGACGGCCTTGCGGATCGTCTCACGGTACGCGACCTGCGGCTTGCCGACGTTGGCCTCGACCTTGAACTCGCGCTTCATGCGGTCGACGAGCACCTCGAGGTGAAGCTCGCCCATACCGCCGATGACGGTCTGGCCGGTCTCCTCGTTGGTGTGCACCTGGAAGGAGGGGTCCTCCTCGGCCAGGCGCTGGATCGCGACGCCGAGCTTCTCCTGGTCGCCCTTCGACTTGGGCTCGATGGCGACCTCGATGACCGGCGCCGGGAAGTCCATGGACTCCAGGATCACCGGGTTCTTCTCGTCCGCCAGCGTCTCACCGGTGGTGGTCTGCTTCAGGCCCATGACGGCGACGATGTCGCCGGCGCCCACCGACTCGATCTCCTCACGCTTGTTGGCGTGCATGCGGTAGATCTTGCCGATGCGCTCCTTGCGGCCCTTCACCGAGTTCAGCACGGCGGTGCCGGAGTGCAGGCGGCCGGAGTACACGCGGACGAAGGTGAGCTTGCCGAGGTGCGGGTCGCTCATGATCTTGAACGCCAGCGCGGCGAGGGGCTCCTCGTCCGACGGCTTGCGCGCGATGACCTGCTCCGGGTCCTTGACGTCGTGGCCCTCGATGGCCTCGACGTCGAGCGGGGTGGGCAGGTAGCGCACGACCGCGTCGAGCAGGGGCTGAACACCCTTGTTCTTGAACGCGGTACCGCAGAACACGGGGGTGACGGTGGTGCCGCCGCCCTTGCCGGACGCGATGGTGATGCGACGGATCGCGGCGTAGAGCTGCTCCACGGTGGGCTCGGTGCCCTCCAGGTACAGCTCCATCAGCTCGTCGTCGTTCTCGGCGACGGCCTCGAGCAGCTTGCCGCGGTACTCCTCGGCAGCCTCGACGTGGGTGTCCGGGATGTCGACGGTGTCGTACATCTCGCCCTTGGTCGCCTCGGCCGACCAGACCAGGGCCTTCATCGTCACGAGGTCGATGACGCCCTTGAAGTCCGCCTCGGCACCGATCGGCAGCTGCATGACCAGCGGCTGCGCGCCCAGGCGGTCGCTGATCATGTCGACGCAGCGGTGGAACTCCGCGCCGGTGCGGTCGAGCTTGTTGACGAAGCAGATACGCGGAACGCCGTAGCGGTCCGCCTGACGCCACACGGTCTCGGACTGGGGCTCAACGCCGGCGACACCGTCGAACACCGTCACGGCACCGTCGAGCACGCGCAGGGAGCGCTCCACCTCGACGGTGAAGTCGACGTGACCCGGGGTGTCGATGATGTTGATGGTGTAGTCGTTGCCCTCGAGCGGCCAGTGACAGGTGGTGGCAGCAGAGGTGATCGTGATGCCACGCTCCTGCTCCTGCTCCATCCAGTCCATGGTGGCGGCGCCGTCGTGGACCTCACCGATCTTGTACGAGACGCCGGTGTAGAACAGGATCCGCTCGGTGGTGGTCGTCTTGCCCGCGTCGATGTGGGCCATGATCCCGATGTTCCGGACCCTGGCCAGGTCAAGTGAAGTGGTAGCCATAAGGCTTCAGTCTTCTCTCGGTCTCGATGTGGGTAGCGACTACCAGCGGTAGTGCGCGAAGGCCTTGTTGGACTCGGCCATCTTGTGGGTGTCCTCGCGCTTCTTCACGGCCGCACCGAGGCCGTTGGAGGCATCGAGAAGCTCGTTGAGGAGACGCTCGGTCATGGTCTTCTCGCGACGGGCGCGGGAGTAACCGACCAGCCAGCGCAGCGCCAGGGTGTTGGCACGGCCGGGCTTGACCTCGACCGGGACCTGGTAGGTGGCACCACCGACACGGCGGGACTTGACCTCGAGGGTCGGCTTGATGTTCTCGAGAGCGCGCTTCAGCGTGATGACCGGGTCGTTGCCGGTCTTCTCGCGCAGGCCCTCCATGGCGCCGTAGACGATGCGCTCGGCGGTGGAGCGCTTGCCGTTCAGCAGCACCTTGTTGATCAGGGAGGTCACCAGAGGAGAGCCGTAGACCGGGTCGATGATGACCGGGCGCTTCGGGGCGGGGCCCTTACGAGGCATTCTTACTTCTCCTTCTTGGCGCCGTAGCGGCTGCGGGCCTGCTTGCGGTTCTTGACACCCTGGGTGTCGAGCGAGCCGCGGATGATCTTGTAGCGAACACCCGGCAGGTCCTTCACACGGCCGCCGCGCACGAGCACGATGGAGTGCTCCTGCAGGTTGTGTCCCTCACCCGGAATGTAAGCGGTGACCTCGATCCCGCTGGTCAGACGCACACGCGCGACCTTACGCAGGGCCGAGTTCGGCTTCTTCGGGGTGGTCGTGAACACACGCGTGCAGACGCCACGACGCTGGGGCGAACCCTCGAGTGCGGGCGTCTTGTTCTTCTCGACCTTGTCCTGCCGGCCCTTGCGGACCAGCTGCTGGATCGTAGGCACTACTTCTCCGGTTTCTGTGTGCCGATTGGTGAAGCTAACCTGGAACGTCGCCGACCCACGCGGTCGGGTGTGTCGAATCCGGCGGACTTCCGCTGCCAAGGCAGAATTAAGCGCAGATTGCGGTGGCCGGTGTCAGCTCGCAGTGCGGGTGATGGCACGCACGAGAGCCAGGGCACACCCCAGGCACAAGGTCTGAGCGTACCTACCGCATTCGCTGCGGTCAAAACAAATGGGTGCCGACCACATCACCACGCGGGACATGTCAAGCCCCCCGGCCGTTCCCGATCTTCATTTCGATGACGGGCTGTCCTATTTACCCAATTTTCTTGTCGCCCGCCCGCCCGGCTGCGCTGCTGCATCCTGCGCGTCACCCGACCGCGAGGGACACCACCGTCAGCAATACAAGGACGAGTGCCCAGCCGGCCGTGGACAACCATCCGAGTACGAGACCGGTCAGGGCGAGTCCGTCCCCCAGCTCTCCCCGGCTGCGGATCTCGGCCCGCGCCACGTGCCCCAGCACGACGGCCGGAATCCCGGTCAGCCCCATCGTCGGCACGCACAGCAGCCCGCACACGCCGGCCGCCACCGCCTTCCCGTTCGTCTGCGGCCGCGGCACGGGCACGAAGGTCCGCGGTACGGGCAGGACCCCGGAAGGCTGTGGCAGGGGCCCCTGCGGCAGATCTGCGACGAGCACCGCCAGCTCCCCCACGGTCCGGGCCGCGTACGCCCGCGCCACCCGCTTCTCGAACTCGTCGTGCTCCATCCGCCCCTCGCCGTACCCGGCTCTGAGCACGTCCACGGCCCGCTCCCGATCGGCGTGCGAGGCGAGCATCGACGGGGCGCTCGGACCCTGCCAGGGTTGCCAGGACGGATAGGGCGGCTGCGACACGGAGCACCTCCCCTGGAGCCGGAGTCCTTCCATGATGCGCCGAAGCGCGGCATCCGGCACCGGTGCGTCGGCTTCCGGGACGCCGCAGGCACGCCAAAGGGCGGTCACCCCAAAGGATGACCGCCCTCGGCTCAAGCGACTCGCTTACTGGTTGTACGGACCGTAGTCGTAGTCCTCCAGCGGCACGGCCTGGCCGGAGCCCGTGCCGAACGGCGAGTAGTCGATGTCGTCGTAGCCGACGGCCGAGTACATCGCGGCCTTGGCCTCCTCGGTCGGCTCCACCCGGATGTTGCGGTAGCGGGACAGACCCGTACCGGCCGGGATGAGCTTACCGATGATGACGTTCTCCTTGAGGCCGATCAGGGAGTCGGACTTGGCGTTGATCGCCGCGTCCGTGAGGACCCTGGTCGTCTCCTGGAAGGACGCCGCCGACAGCCAGGACTCCGTGGCCAGCGAGGCCTTGGTGATACCCATGAGCTGCGGACGACCGGAGGCCGGGTGACCGCCCTCCTGGACCACACGACGGTTCTCGGTCTCGAACTTCGAACGCTCGACCAGCTCGCCGGGCAGCAGCTCGGCGTCGCCGGACTCGATGATCGTCACACGGCGGAGCATCTGCCGGATGATGATCTCGATGTGCTTGTCGTGGATCGACACACCCTGCGAGTTGTAGACCTTCTGGACCTCGCCGACCAGGTGGACCTGGACGGCACGCTGGCCCAGGATGCGCAGCACGTCGTGCGGGTTGGTGGCACCCACGGTGAGCTTCTGGCCCACCTCGACGTGCTCGCCCTCGCTGACCAGGAGTCGGGCGCGCTTCGAGATCGGGTACGCCGTCTCGTCGCTGCCGTCGTCCGGCGTGATGACGATCTTCTTGGTCTTCTCGGTCTCCTCGATCCGGACGCGGCCGGAGGCCTCGGAGATCGGGGCGACACCCTTCGGGGTACGGGCCTCGAAGAGCTCGACGACACGCGGCAGACCCTGGGTGATGTCGTCACCGGCCACACCACCGGTGTGGAAGGTACGCATCGTCAGCTGGGTACCGGGCTCACCGATGGACTGGGCGGCGATGATGCCGACCGCCTCACCGATGTCGACCAGCTTGCCGGTGGCCAGCGAACGGCCGTAGCACATCGCGCAGGTGCCGACAGCGGACTCGCAGGTCAGGACCGAGCGGGTCTTGACCTCCTCGACGCCGTGGCGGACCAGCTCGTCGATGAGCACGTCGCCGAGGTCGGTACCGGCCGGGGCCAGCACCTTGCCGTCGACCACGATGTCCTCGGCGAGGCAGCGCGCGTACACGGACGTCTCGACGTCCTCCGCCTTGAGCAGCGTGCCCTCGGCGTTCCGGCTCGCGATCTGCAGACGCAGACCGCGCTCGGTGCCGCAGTCCTCCTCGCGAATGATGACGTCCTGGGAGACGTCGACCAGACGACGGGTGAGGTAACCCGAGTCGGCGGTACGCAGAGCGGTGTCCGCCAGACCCTTACGGGCACCGTGCGTGGAGATGAAGTACTCCAGCACGGACAGGCCCTCACGGAACGACGCCTTGATCGGACGCGGGATCGTCTCGTTCTTCGCGTTCGACACCAGACCACGCATACCGGCAATCTGACGCATCTGCATCATGTTGCCTCGTGCACCCGAGTTCACCATCATGAAGATCGGGTTGGTCTTCGGGAAGTTGTCGTTCATCGCCTCGGCGACCTCGTTGGTCGCCTTGGTCCAGATCGCGATGAGCTCCTGCGTGCGCTCGTCCTTGGTGATCAGACCGCGCTCGTACTGCTTCTGGACCTTCTCGTCCTGCGCCTCGTAACCCTTGACGATCTCCTTCTTCGCCTCGGGAACGACGACGTCGGAGATGGCCACGGTGACACCGGAACGGGTCGCCCAGAAGAAGCCGGCCGCCTTCAGGTTGTCGAGCGTCGCCGCCACGATGACCTTCGGGTAGCGCTCGGCGAGGTCGTTGACGATCTCGGAGAGCTGCTTCTTGCCGACCTCGTAGTCGACGAACGGGTAGTCCTCGGGCAGCAGCTCGTTGAAGAGCGCACGGCCCAGCGTGGTGTTCAGCCGGAAGCTGTCACCCTGCTGCCACTCGGGCTCGCCCTCCTCACGCGCCGGCGGGGTCCAGCCGCGCGGCGGGATGGTGCCGACCGGGAAGCGGACGTCGATCCTCGACTGGAGCGACAGCTCGCCCGCGTCGAAGGCCATGATCGCCTCGGCGACCGAGGCGAAGGAACGGCCCTCGCCCTTGAGGTCGCGCATCTCGCCGTCGGTGGTGAGGAAGAACAGACCGAGGACCATGTCCTGGGTCGGCATCGTCACCGGACGGCCGTCGGCCGGCTTGAGGATGTTGTTCGAGGACAGCATCAGGATGCGGGCCTCGGCCTGCGCCTCCGCGGACAGCGGCAGGTGCACGGCCATCTGGTCACCGTCGAAGTCCGCGTTGAACGCGGTGCAGACGAGCGGGTGGATCTGGATGGCCTTGCCCTCGACCAGCTGCGGCTCGAAGGCCTGGATGCCGAGGCGGTGCAGCGTGGGCGCACGGTTCAGCAGAACCGGGTGCTCCGCGATGACCTCTTCCAGCACGTCGTACACGACCGTGCGGCCGCGCTCGACCATGCGCTTCGCCGACTTGATGTTCTGCGCGTGGTTCAGGTCGACCAGGCGCTTCATCACGAACGGCTTGAAGAGCTCCAGCGCCATCGCCTTCGGCAGACCGCACTGGTGCAGCTTCAGCTGCGGACCGACGACGATCACGGAACGCGCGGAGTAGTCCACACGCTTACCGAGCAGGTTCTGACGGAAGCGACCCTGCTTACCCTTCAGCATGTCGCTGAGGGACTTCAGCGGGCGGTTACCGGGACCGGTGACCGGACGGCCGCGACGGCCGTTGTCGAACAGCGCGTCGACGGCCTCCTGGAGCATGCGCTTCTCGTTGTTCACGATGATCTCGGGCGCACCGAGGTCGAGAAGCCGCTTCAGTCGGTTGTTCCGGTTGATCACACGGCGGTACAGGTCGTTCAGGTCGGAGGTCGCGAAGCGGCCACCGTCCAGCTGCACCATCGGGCGAAGGTCCGGCGGGATGACCGGGACGCAGTCCAGCACCATGCCCTTGGGGCTGTTGCTGGTCTGCAGGAACGCGGAGACGACCTTCAGGCGCTTGAGCGCACGGGTCTTCTTCTGGCCCTTGCCGGTCCGGATGATCTCGCGGAGCTTCTCGGCCTCCTCGTCGAGGTCGAAGGACTCCAGGCGCTTCTGCAGCGCCGCGGCACCCATCGAGCCGTCGAAGTACGTGCCGAAGCGGTCACGCAGCTCGCGGTAGAGCAGCTCGTCGCCCTCGAGGTCCTGGACCTTGAGGTTCTTGAAGCGGTTCCACACCTCGTCGAGACGGTCGATCTCGCGCTGCGCACGGTCGCGCAGCTGCTTCATCTCGCGCTCGGCACCCTCGCGCACCTTGCGGCGCACGTCGGCCTTGGCGCCCTCGGCCTCCAGCTCGGCCAGGTCGGTCTCGAGCTTCTTGGCGCGGGCCTCCAGGTCGGCGTCGCGGCGCTGCTCGATCTGCTGGCGCTCGACGGAGACGTGGGCCTCCAGCGAGGGCAGGTCGCGCGTACGGCGCTCCTCGTCGACGTACGTGATCATGTACGCCGCGAAGTAGATGACCTTCTCCAGGTCCTTCGGGGCGAGGTCGAGCAGGTAACCCAGCCGCGACGGGACGCCCTTGAAGTACCAGATGTGCGTGACGGGCGCGGCGAGCTCGATGTGGCCCATCCGCTCACGCCGCACCTTGGCGCGCGTCACCTCGACGCCGCAGCGCTCACAGATGATGCCCTTGAAGCGGACACGCTTGTACTTGCCGCAGTAGCACTCCCAGTCCCGGGTCGGACCGAAGATCTTCTCGCAGAAGAGTCCGTCCTTTTCGGGCTTGAGCGTGCGGTAGTTGATGGTCTCGGGCTTCTTGACCTCGCCGTGGCTCCACTGACGGATGTCGTCAGCGGTAGCCAGACCGATCCGGAGCTCGTCGAAGAAGTTGACGTCGAGCACTATGCGTCAATCCCTCTCAGGGTTGTAAGTCTTTGGTCTGATACGGGGGTCCTGGGGCCGGCGGACCTTGGGTCTCCCAAGGCCCGCCGGACTCCCGTCAGACCTCTTCGACGCTGCTCGGCTCGCGCCGGGACAGGTCGATGCCGAGCTCCTCCGCAGCGCGGAAGACGTCCTCGTCGGTGTCACGCATCTCGATGGACATACCGTCGCTGGACAGCACCTCCACGTTCAGGCAGAGAGACTGCATCTCCTTGATGAGCACCTTGAAGGACTCGGGGATGCCGGGCTCGGGGATGTTCTCGCCCTTGACGATGGCCTCGTAGACCTTCACGCGGCCGGTCACGTCGTCGGACTTGATGGTCAGCAGCTCCTGGAGGGCGTACGCGGCGCCGTAAGCCTCCAGCGCCCACACCTCCATCTCACCGAAGCGCTGGCCACCGAACTGGGCCTTACCACCCAGCGGCTGCTGGGTGATCATCGAGTAGGGGCCGGTCGAACGGGCGTGCAGCTTGTCGTCGACCAGGTGGTGCAGCTTGAGGATGTACATGTAGCCGACCGAGATCGGCTCCGGGAACGGCTCACCGGAGCGGCCGTCGAACAGCCGCGCCTTGCCGGACGGGAGCACCATGCGCTCGCCGTCGCGGTTCGGGATGGTGTGGTTCAGCAGACCGGCCAGCTCGTCCTCGCGGGCACCGTCGAAGACCGGCGTCGCGACGTTGGTCCGCGGTGGGACCTGGTCGGCGTCGATGGCCTGGAGACGCTGCGCCCACTCGTCGGCGAGACCGGAGACGTCCCAGCCCTGGCTGGCGAGCCAGCCGAGGTGGATCTCCAGGACCTGTCCCGGGTTCATTCGGGACGGCACACCGAGCGGGTTGAGGATGATGTCGACCGGGGTGCCGTCTTCCAGGAACGGCATGTCCTCGATCGGCAGGATCTTCGAGATGACGCCCTTGTTGCCGTGGCGGCCGGCGAGCTTGTCACCGTCGGTGATCTTGCGCTTCTGCGCGACGTAGACGCGCACCAGCTGGTTCACACCGGGGGGAAGCTCGTCGCCCTCCTCGCGGTCGAAGACGCGCACACCGATGACCTTGCCGGTCTCGCCGTGCGGCACCTTCAGCGAGGTGTCACGGACCTCACGGGCCTTCTCACCGAAGATCGCGCGCAGCAGGCGCTCCTCGGGCGTCAGCTCGGTCTCACCCTTGGGCGTGACCTTGCCGACGAGGATGTCCCCGGCGATGACCTCGGCACCGATACGGATGATGCCGCGCTCGTCGAGGTCGGCGAGGACCTCCTCGGAGACGTTCGGGATGTCCCGGGTGATCTCCTCGGGGCCGAGCTTGGTGTCACGGGCGTCGACCTCGTGCTCCTCGATGTGGATCGAGGAGAGGACGTCGTCCTGCACGAGGCGCTGCGACAGGATGATCGCGTCCTCGTAGTTGTGACCCTCCCACGGCATGAACGCCACGAGCAGGTTCTTGCCCAGCGCCATCTCGCCGTTCTGGGTGGCCGGACCGTCGGCCAGGACCTGGCCCTCGATGATCCGGTCGCCCTCGGCGACGATGACCTTCTGGTTGACCGAGGTGCCCTGGTTGGAGCGGGCGAACTTGGCCAGGCGGTACGTGATGTACGTGCCGTCGTCGTTGGCGGTGGTGATGTAGTCCGCGGAGACCTCCTGGACCACACCGGCCTTCTCGGCCTTGACCACGTCGCCGGCGTCGACCGCGGAGCGGTACTCCATGCCGGTGCCGACGAGCGGGGACTCCGCCTGGATCAGCGGAACGGCCTGGCGCATCATGTTCGCGCCCATGAGGGCACGGTTGGCGTCGTCGTGCTCCAGGAAGGGGATCATGGCGGTCGCGACCGACACCATCTGGCGCGGCGAGACGTCCATGTAGTCCACGTCCTCGCCGCCGACGTAGTCGACCTCGCCGCCCTTACGGCGGACCAGGACGCGGGCCTCGGCGAAGCGGAGTTCGTCCGTCAGCGGCGCGTTGGCCTGCGCGATGACGAAGCGGTCCTCCTCGTCGGCCGTGAGGTAGTCGACCTGGTCGGTGACCTGGCCCTCGAACACCTTGCGGTACGGGGTCTCGACGAAACCGAACGCGTTCACACGGCCGTAGGTGGCGAGCGAGCCGATCAGACCGATGTTCGGGCCTTCAGGGGTCTCGATCGGGCACATGCGGCCGTAGTGCGAGGGGTGCACGTCACGGACCTCGAAGCCGGCCCGCTCACGGGACAGACCACCCGGGCCGAGCGCGGACAGACGCCGCTTGTGCGTCAGACCCGACAGCGGGTTGTTCTGGTCCATGAACTGGGAGAGCTGGCTGGTGCCGAAGAACTCCTTGATGGAGGCGACGACCGGCCGGATGTTGATCAGGGTCTGCGGCGTGATCGCCTCGACGTCCTGGGTCGTCATCCGCTCGCGGACGACACGCTCCATACGCGCCAGACCCGTACGGACCTGGTTCTGGATGAGCTCGCCGACGCTGCGCAGGCGGCGGTTGCCGAAGTGGTCGATGTCGTCGGTCTCGACGACCACGGAGGTGCCGTTGTCACCGACCGTCTCGGTCTCGCCGGCGTGCAGCTTCACCAGGTACTTGATCGTCGCGATGATGTCCTCGACGGTCAGGATCCCGGCGTCCAGCGGGGTGTCCGTCCCCAGCTTCTTGTTGACCTTGTAGCGGCCGACCTTGGCCAGGTCGTAGCGCTTGGGGTTGAAGTAGAGGTTCTCGAGCAGCGTCTGCGCGGCCTCACGCGTGGGGGGCTCGCCCGGGCGCAGCTTGCGGTAGATGTCGAGCAGCGCGTCGTCCTGGCCCTGGGTGTGGTCCTTCTCCAGGGTGGCGCGCATGGACTCGTACTCGCCGAACTCCTCGAGGATCTGCTCGGTGGTCCAGCCGAGCGCCTTGAGCAGGACGGTGACGGACTGCTTGCGCTTGCGGTCGATGCGGACACCGACCATGTCGCGCTTGTCGATCTCCATCTCCAGCCAGGCACCCCGGGACGGGATGATCTTCGCGGAGAAGATGTCCTTGTCGGACGTCTTGTCGATGGAGGAGTCGAAGTAGACGCCGGGCGAACGGACGAGCTGCGACACGACGACACGCTCGGTGCCGTTGATGACGAAGGTGCCCTTGTTCGTCATGAGCGGGAAGTCACCCATGAAGACCGTCTGGGACTTGATCTCACCGGTCTCGTTGTTGGTGAACTCGGCGGTGACGAAGAGCGGGGCCGCGTACGTGAAGTCGCGCTCCTTGCACTCGTCGATCGAGTTCTTCGGCGGCTCGAAGCGGTGGTCGCGGAAGGTCAGCGACATCGACCCGCTGAAGTCCTCGATCGGGGAGATCTCCTCGAAGATCTCCTCGAGCCCGGACTTGGTGGGGACGTCCTGACCGTTCTCGAGAGCCTCCTCGACCCGACTCTGCCAGGCGGTGTTGCCGAGCAGCCAGTCGAAGCTCTCGGTCTGCAGCGCGAGCAGGTTCGGAACCTCGAGAGGCTCCTTGATCTTTGCAAAAGAGATGCGCAGCGGGGCAGTGCTGGCGGCGTTGTTCGTATTCGCGGTCGAGGCGTTGCGCGAGGCGGCCAAGAGGGGGTCCTTCCGAGGGCTCGGACTCACTACGCGCGTACCGGCCCCTCTCCCGTACACAGAGACAAGCTGCGTCGGTCCGGCCGAAAGGCCAGGTCAGACAGCTCTTGTCGTCGATGCTCGGGCGAGGGCAGACCCCTGGTGACGGGCAGGGGACAGCTAACAGGCAGCGCAAAGGGTCAGTGTAGCCACTTGGCACACTGATGTCCAGTCCGGGTTGTGAAACCCGTGTTGACCCTCGTTGTTCCACTCCTGCGACAAGGCGCTGCCCTCAACGCACGTTGATACTGCCCTCTTCGTCGCCGATCCATACCTCGGATTCGGATCCTTGTGACGACGCGTCCTGAGAATTGCGCGCTGCGTGCGGTTCGTCAAGGCCCCCCTGCCCGAACCGGGGGCCGGCCCAGAGACACGACGAAGATCACCATACCCCCCGCCACAGAGGGTGCAAGGCAACCGTGGCCGGACCCCGGGAACGCCGAAGAGCGACCACCCGGATGGATGATCGCTCTTCCGCGCTTACGCGTTACACGCCCAGCGGGACGTGTTGTGGATCCTGGCGGATCCGGGAGGTCTTACTTGACCTCGACGGAGGCACCGGCGCCCTCGAGGGACTCCTTGGCCTTGTCGGCGGCCTCCTTGTTGACCTTCTCCAGAACCGGCTTCGGCGCACCGTCGACCAGGTCCTTGGCCTCCTTCAGGCCCAGGGAGGTCAGCTCACGCACGACCTTGATGACCTGGATCTTCTTGTCGCCGGCACCGGTGAGGATGACGTCGAACTCGTCCTTCTCCGGCTCGGCCTCGGCGGCGGCGGCGCCACCGGCGCCACCGGCCATGACGACCGGAGCGGCCGCGGCGGCGGTGACGTCGAACTTCTCCTCGAACGCCTTCACGAACTCGGAGAGCTCGATGAGGGTCATCTCCTCGAACTGCGCGAGCAGGTCTTCCTGGCTGAGCTTCGCCATGATTGGCGGTCCTTCCACTAAATCGGCAGGTGCCGGATGTACATGTGAGGCGGGCGTACTACTGGCCCGCGACGGCCTCCGCGTTCAGGCAGCGGCGGCCGGGATGCGAGCCGAGTTACTCGGCACCGCCCTGCTCGTCCTGCTTGGCACGGAGCGCGTCCACGGTGCGGACGAGCTTCGACGGCAGCGCCTGGAAGACAGAGGCAGCCTGAGACTGCTTGCCCTTCATGGCACCGGCCAGCTTGGAGAGCAGAACCTCGCGGGACTCGAGGTCCGCAAGCTTCTTGATCTCATCGGCGGACAACGCCTTGCCGTCAAGGACGCCGCCCTTGATGACCAGGTTGGGGTTGTCCTTGGCGAAGTCACGGAGACCCTTCGCCGCCTCGACCGGGTCACCGGTCACGAAGGCGACGGCCGACGAACCCGTGAAGAGGTCGTCGATCGCGGTGATCCCGGCCTCGTTGGCCGCAATCTTGGTCAGCGTGTTCTTCGCCACACGGTAATGAGCGTTCCCACCGAGTGAACGACGCAGCTGCTGGAGCTGCGCCACGGTGAGACCGGTGTACGCAGTAACGACAGCGCCGTTGGAGTCGCGGAACCTGTCCCGCATCTCCTCGACGGCATCGACCTTGTCAGGCCTCGCCATGAGCCTCGGCCTCCTTCCGGGTGATTCGGACCGCGCGGACCCGAAGGAGGACTGGGGAAAACGAAACGCCCCGGCGCAGGGGCACGGGGCGCAGCTCGACCGTTTGCACGCACGCACGGAGGCGGCGGACTACGGGAGCTTCTCCAAGTGTCACCTGCGCGGGCCGTCCGCCGTTCAGCGGATCCTTCGGCCACCGCGCCCTCGTCCGAGCGCGCGGTAAACGACCAGCGGTCTTTGGCTTCTGTAGGAGGGTACGGGAACGGATCGCTGTCAAGCAAATCCGCCCGTACGACGGATCAGCTCGCGTCGAGTTCCTTGAACAGGTCGGCGAGGTCGGCGACGTCCTTGGCCGGCGGGGCCGTGACGTTCACCGGCTCGTTGTAGTCGAGGAAGGTGATGGTCATGTCGAGCGGGCCCTTGTCGGCCGCGCCCTTCATCCGGAACTGCTTGGTGTGGTCGTCGCCGTCGACCCACATGTCCATCGTGAGCTTGTCGACGCCCAGCTTCTCGTACTGCTTGATGCTCTTCTCGCGCTGCTCGCGGGTGGACGCCTTCCCGTCCTTGAGGGAGGCGCGGAGGTCCTTGAGCGTGACGGTGCCGGTGTAGTGGGTCGTCTCGACGCCCTCGACCTTCTCGGAACCGACCTTCTTCACGTCCTTGGCGCCCGTGAGGAAGGTGGACTCCGCCGCCGGGTTCTGCTCGGCCTGGCTGGTGGACCCGAGCTGGTCCAGGTCCTTGCCCGCGTCGGACCCGGACAGGTCGAACTTCATCCAGGTCTTGCCGTCCATCTCCTTGGCCATCTCGGCTCCCCCACCGAGGTACATGGCCTTGTCGACGAGGCGGATCTCCACCGCCTCGGCGCCCTGGGCGGACGCCGTCATCTTCATGCTCATGGCGATCGTGGGCTTCAGGCGCATCGATGCCTCGCCCTTGACCTGGCCCGACTCCGGCACCGTGCCGTTCAGGCGGTAGCGGAGGGACGTGATGTCCTCCGTGTTCTTCGCCGCCTTGGCGACGGCGGCCGCGGGCGTCATCTCCGGCGACTGCTCCGCACCGCAGCCGACCGCACCGGCGGCGAGCAGCAGGGCGCCCAGCCCGGCGACAGGTATGGATGCCTTCATTGATTCCCCCCAAGGAATACGCGATTGCTTCACAGCAAGGCCGTGAGCCTATCCCAGAGGGCACAAGTGATCTATGGGGATTCCCGGAGAGCTCAGGGCGTACCCGCCTTCTTCCGCATCAGGTCCTCGAAGTCCCCGGTGTCGGACACGGGGGGCCGCTGGGTCCGGACCCGCACGCCGTAGTCGCCGTAGTGCGCGGTCTGGGTCATCAGGCCCGTGCTCATCCGCGCCTTCTCCACCTTTTTGACCAGCAGGTTCCGGTCGTCGATCCAGATGTCGACGGTCTCGGTGGTGACACCGGCCTCGGTGAGCTGTCTCCTCAGGGCGGCGTCGGTGACGTCCGCGGCGGCCACGGTGCCGGAGTAGTGCGTGGCGGGCCGGCCGCGCACGGACTCCTCGCCGGCCTTCCTGACGTCCCCTGAGGCCAGCAGGAGCTTCACGGACTGGTTCGGTGTGGTGCTGCGCATCTGGTCGCCGAGATGGGCTCCGGAGCCCCCGGCGAGGGCTTTCAGGTCCTCGTAGGCGTACCGGATCCAGTGCTTGCCGTCGGCCTGCTCGGCGAACTTCTCGCCCATCCGGGCGTAGTAGGCGTCGGGCAGGTAGCGGGCCTCCATGGAGGTGCTGCCGAGCCTGCGCATGGTGTCGGCCAGGGTGCCGCCGGTGTACGTGATGCTGAGGGTGCCGGTGACGCCGTCGCCCCAGCCGAGGGTGCCGTCGGCGGTCATGGTCATCAGCGAGCCCATGGTCGTCGTGGACTCGACCCGGGCGGAGCCGGCCCGTTGGGTGGCGCGCTCGGCGGCGCGCAGGGCCGCGACGGACCGGCCGTGGGCGGCACGGTCGTCCTTGCCGGGGCCGTCGGAGGAGTCCGGGGAGGTGCAGGCGACCACCCCCGTCAGCGCGCTCGCCACCGCGAGCACCAGGCCCACGCTGCGCACGGTCGTGCCCTGCATACGTTCCCCCGTTCGCATCCGGTTCCCGCACGTTAACCCAGGCCACCGGCGTACGTACCGGAAAAGGGAACGGGCCCCGCACCTGTGAGAGGTGCGGGGCCCGTGACCGGTTGCGTGAGCCGTCAGGCTCAGACCGCGGCCGGGTCCTCCTCGACGAGGAGGTTGCGGGTGCGGTTCGGGTCGACCGGGATGCCGGGGCCCATCGTGGTGGTGATGGCGGCCTTCTTGATGTACCGGCCCTTGGCGGCGGACGGCTTCAGACGGAGGATCTCCTCCAGCGCGGCGCCGTAGTTCTCCACCAGCTTGGTGTCGTCGAAGGACGACTTGCCGATGATGAAGTGCAGGTTCGCGTGCTTGTCCACACGGAACTCGATCTTGCCGCCCTTGATCTCGGTCACGGCCTTGGCCACGTCCGGGGTCACGGTGCCGGTCTTCGGGTTCGGCATCAGACCACGCGGACCGAGCACACGGCCGAGGCGGCCGACCTTGCCCATGAGGTCCGGAGTGGCGACGACTGCGTCGAAGTCCAGACGGCCCTTCGACACCTCGTCGATCAGCTCGTCGGCGCCGACGATGTCGGCGCCCGCGGCACGCGCGGCCTCGGCACGGTCACCGGTCGCGAAGACCAGGACCCGGGCGGTCTTACCGGTGCCGTGCGGGAGGTTCACGGTGCCACGGACCATCTGGTCGGCCTTGCGCGGGTCGACACCCAGACGGAAGGCGACCTCGACGGTGCCGTCGAACTTGGTCGTGGAGGTCTCCTTGGCGAGACGGACGGCCTCGAGCGGGGCGTAGAGCTTCTCCCGGTCGATCTTGGCGTCCGCAGCGCGAAGGGACTTGCTGCGCTTGCTCACTACTGCTCCTGTGGATTCTTAGGAGTCGTGGTCCGGGCCGAGCAGGCCCTGCCACTACTGCTGATGGGGTTGGGGCTCAGCCCTCGACCGTGACGCCCATGGAACGGGCGGTGCCGGCGATGATCTTCTCGGCGGCGTCCAGGTCGTTGACGTTGAGGTCGGGCATCTTGGTGGTGGCGATCTCGCGGACCTGGTCACGCGTGATCTTCGCGACCTTGGTCTTGTGAGGCTCGCTCGAGCCCTTCGCCACGCCCGCGGCCTTGAGGATCATCTTCGCGGCCGGCGGGGTCTTGGTGATGAAGGTGAAGGAACGGTCCTCGTAGACCGTGATCTCCACCGGCACGACCCAGCCACGCTGCGACTCGGTCGCGGCGTTGTAGGCCTTGCAGAACTCCATGATGTTGACGCCGTGCTGGCCCAGCGCGGGGCCGACCGGCGGGGCCGGGTTGGCGGCACCGGCCTGGATCTGGAGCTTGATGAGCCCCGTGACCTTCTTCTTCTTGGGAGGCATGTGCTCTCTCCGGGTCCTAGTGAGAGTTTTCCAGCCTCCGATCCGGATCAGCCGGATGGAGGCATACCGCACAACGATAACGGGTATCCATGTGCGGCCAAAAACCGAGCAGGTCAGGCGGACTCCAGGAGCCCGTCTGACCTGCTCGGAAGCCGGGGTGGTGCTAGTTCTTCTGGATCTGGTCGAAGGAGAGCTCGACCGGCGTCTCGCGGCCGAAGATCTCCACGAGGCCCTTGACCTTCTTCGAGTCCGGGTTGATCTCGTTGATGGTCGCCTGGAGCGTGGCGAACGGGCCGTCGGTGACGGTGACCGAGTCGCCCACCTCGAAGTCCAGCACCTGGACCTCGACCTTGCGCTGCGGAGCCGGCTTGCCCTCGGCCTCGGCGGCCTCGCGGGCGGCCTTCTCCTCGGCCTCCGGGGCGAGCATCTTGACGATCTCGTCCAGCGTCAGCGGGTACGGGTCGTAGGCGTTGCCCACGAAGCCGGTGACACCCGGGGTGTTGCGGACGACGCCCCAGGACTCGTTCGTCAGGTCCATGCGGACCAGGACGTAGCCCGGGAGCTTGTTCTGCTTGATCGTCTTGCGGTCGCCGTTCTTGATCTGGACGACCTCTTCCTGCGGCACCTCGGCCTGGAAGATGTAGTCCTCGACGTTCAGCGAGACGGCGCGCTGCTCCAGGTTGGTCTTCACGCGGTTCTCGTAGCCGGCGTAGGTGTGGATGACGTACCACTCGCCGGGCAGGACCCGCAGTTCCTCGCGGAGCTTCTCGATCGGGTCGCGGTCGTCCTCGGGCTCTTCCTCGAGTTCTTCCGCGGCCTCTTCGGTGTCCTCGGTCTCCGCCTCGGCGGCGTCGTCCGCGACGGCGTCGGCAGCCTCGACCTCGGCGGAGGTCTCGGTGTCCTCGCTGTCCGCGCCCTCGACGGTGTCGAGCTCGTCCTCGACGGACTCGACAGGCTCGATGGCGTCGTTCACGTTCGGGTCAGACACGGTGGCTGCTTCTTCCTGGATACATAGGGGTGGAACATGCGAAAGGAGCGCCGGGTACCTCGGCGCTCTTCGCGGGCGGCTCAGCCGAACACGTACTTGGCGGCGTTGCTGAGCCCATAGTCAATCACGGTGACCAGCCCGATCATGACGACCACGAAGATGATCACCACGGTCGTGTATGTCGTCAGCTGGTTGCGGGTCGGCCAGACGACCTTGCGCAGCTCCGCGACGATCTGGCGGTAGAAGAGGGCGAGCCGCTTCAGCGGGCCCTTCTTGCCGCGCTTGCCGCCCTTGCGGGTCTTCTTGGACTCCGGCGCCTCGTCCTGGGCATCAGGCATGTCGATGGAGCCCACGGCGTCCGTCACTCGTCCTCACCTGATTCCGGGTCGTGGCCGTGCCGCGCCCGGTCTGAGCCGCACGGCGGTGCATTGCTGTACGTACATGCGCACACATCCTGGCGAAGGTGTGTGTAGCAGGGCCGGAGGGACTTGAACCCCCAACCGCTGGTTTTGGAGACCAGTGCTCTACCAATTGAGCTACGACCCTTTGTGTGTCCCCCAACGTACCGCATTCGTCCGGATGCTTGGTGTGCACCGAACGGGCGCGGCCTGCGAGAGGCCAACGAGGTGAGAGTGTACGTGGTCTGCGGCCGGTCGTCGAACAGAAAGGGCTCCGGCAAGGCCTCGTTGGCGGAAGATCGCCGGTGGAGCGGGGAGCGGACGGCTGGACTCCGGGTGAAGATCGCCCAGGCCGTGCGGCCGATCCGGACTGGTGTTCAGGGATGCGCCCGGCGTTGTTCAGTCTGTGAAACCCCCGTGCCGCGCACGTTTCCAGTCTGAAACGATGGGGCGCATGAGCCCTGCAACCCCTCCCACCGAGCGCCGGGTCTCCGCCCGAGTCGGCGCGATCTCCGAGTCCGCCACCCTCGCCGTGGACGCCAAGGCCAAGGCCCTCAAGGCCGCCGGGCGGCCGGTGATCGGCTTCGGCGCCGGTGAGCCCGACTTCCCGACTCCGGACTACATCGTCGAGGCCGCGATCGAGGCCTGCAAGAACCCGAAGTTCCACCGCTACACGCCGGCCGGCGGCCTGCCCGAGCTGAAGGCCGCGATCGCCGCGAAGACGCTGCGCGACTCGGGCCTCGAGGTCGACGCGTCGCAGATCCTCGTCACCAACGGCGGCAAGCAGGCCATCTACGAGGCCTTCGCCGCGATCCTCGACCCGGGCGACGAGGTCATCGTGCCCGCGCCCTACTGGACGACGTACCCGGAGTCGATCCGGCTGGCCGGGGGTGTCCCGGTGGAGGTCGTCGCCGACGAGACGACCGGCTACCGGGTGACCGTCGAGCAGCTGGAGGCGGCCCGTACGGAGAAGACGAAGGTCGTCCTCTTCGTCTCGCCGTCGAACCCGACCGGCGCGGTCTACAGCGAGCAGGAGACCGAGGCGATCGGCCGCTGGGCCGTCGAGCACGGCCTGTGGGTGATGACCGACGAGATCTACGAGCACCTGGTCTACGGCGACGCGTCCGCCGTGTCGCTGCCGGCGGTGCTGCCCGAGCTGCGCGACAAGTGCGTCGTGGTGAACGGTGTCGCGAAGACGTACGCGATGACCGGCTGGCGGGTCGGGTGGGTCATCGGCCCGAAGGACGTGATCAAGGCCGCGACGAACCTCCAGTCGCACGCCACGTCGAACGTGTCCAACGTCGCCCAGGCCGCCGCGCTGGCCGCCGTCTCCGGTGACCTGGTCGCCGTCGAGAAGATGCGGGAGGCCTTCGACCGGCGCCGCAAGACCATCGTGCGGATGCTGAACGAGATCGACGGCGTCGTGTGTCCGGAGCCGGAGGGCGCGTTCTACGCGTACCCGTCGGTGAAGGCGCTGGTCGGCAAGGAGATCCGGGGCCGGCGCCCCAAGGACACGGTCGAGCTGGCCGCGCTGATCCTGGAGGAGGCCGAGGTCGCGGTGGTGCCGGGTGAGGCGTTCGGCACGCCCGGGTATCTGCGGCTGTCGTACGCGCTGGGTGACGAGGATCTCGTCGAGGGCGTGAGCCGGATGCAGAAGCTCTTGGCGGAGGCCAAGGACTGACTCCTCAGGTGAGTGGTCGGAGCGGGCCGTTCCCCTTTCGGGGAGCGGTCCGCTTTCTCGTGTGGGAGTGCGAGCAAGACCACGTTCGGGGAAACCGCTACCGGGACGGTCGGGGCGTACGGCAGGATCCTCGAATGGAGCGTGTACGTGATGTCTCTGAGCTGCCGAAAGCCCATCTGCACCTGCACTTCACCGGGTCGATGCGGCCCACGACCGTGCTGGAACTGGCCGACAAGCACGGGGTGCGACTGCCCGACGCGCTGACCGAGGCGCTGAGCGGCGGGGAGCCGCCGAGACTGCGGGCGACGGACGAGCGGGGCTGGTTCCGCTTTCAGCGGCTGTATGACGCGGCGCGCTCGTGTCTGCGGGAGCCGGAGGACATCCAGCGGCTGGTGCGGGAAGCCGCGGAGGAGGATCTGCGGGACGGGTCGGGCTGGCTGGAGATCCAGGTCGATCCGACGTCGTACGCGCCGCGGCTGGGCGGGCTGATCCCGGCGCTGGAGGTCATCCTGGACGCCGTGGAGACGACGTCGCGGGAGACCGGGCTCGGTATGCGGGTGCTGGTCGCGGCGAACCGGATGAAGCATCCGCTGGACGCGCGCACACTGGCACGGCTGGCGGTGCGGTACGCGGACCGGGGGGTCGTCGGGTTCGGGCTGTCGAACGACGAGCGGCGGGGCATGGCGCGGGACTTCGACCGTGCGTTCGGGATCGCGCGGGAGGCCGGGTTGCTGTCGACGCCGCACGGGGGCGAGCTGGCGGGGCCGTCGTCGGTGCGGGACTGTCTCGACGACCTGGGCGCGAACCGGGTGGGGCACGGAGTGCGGGCCGCGGAGGATCCCCGGCTGATGAAGCGGCTGGCGGACCGGCAGGTGACCTGTGAGGTGTGCCCGGCGTCGAACGTGGCGCTGGGGGTGTACGAGAAGCCGGAGGATGTGCCGCTGCGGACGCTGTTCGAGGCGGGGGTGCCGCTGGCGCTGGGCGCGGACGACCCGTTGCTGTTCGGGTCACGTCTTGCCGCGCAGTACGAGATCGCGCGGCGGCATCACGGGTTCACGGACGAGGAACTGGCGGAGGTGGCGCGGCAGTCCGTCCGGGGGTCGGCGGCACCGGAGGATGTGAAGGCGAAGCTGCTGGCCGGGGTGGACGACTGGTTGCGGCCGTAGAGCCTGCCGCCGGGTTGTGGGCCGGGGCCGCGCCGGGCTGTGGAGCCGCCCGGCCCTGGCACGGACGCCGGGTGCCTACAGGCTCACTCCCACCGTCACCGGCTCGTTCACCAGCGTGATCCCGAAGGCCTCCCGAACCCCGGCCACCACCTCGCGGGCCAGGGCGAGCAGATCCTCCGTGGTCGCCGTACCCCGGTTCGTCAGCGCCAGGGTGTGCTTCGTGGAGATGCGGGCCGGCCCGTCGCCGTACCCCTTCGTGAAGCCCGCCTTGTCGATCAGCCAGGCCGCGGAGGTCTTGGTGCGGCCCTCCCCCGCGGGATACGCGGGCGGCTCCACGCCCTCACCGAGGCGCTCCCGCACCCGCGCGCGGAACGTAGCGAAATCGGCGTCCGTGAGGATCGGGTTGGTGAAGAAGGAGCCCGCCGACCAGGTGTCGTGGTCCTCGGGGTCCAGGACCATGCCCTTGCCGGCGCGCAGCTTGAGCACGGTGTCGCGGGCCGAGGCGAGCGGGACGCGGTCGCCTGCCTCGACACCGAGGGCGCGGGCCGTCTCGGCGTACCTGAGGGGGGCGGACAGGCCCTCGGCGTCCTCCAGAGCGAAGCGGACGCGCAGGACCACATAGCGCTCGGGATCGGACTTGAAGCGGCTGTGGCGGTAGGAGAAGGCACAGTCCTCGTTGGCCAGGGTGACCGTCTCGCCGGTCCGGCGGTCGTAGGCGACGACCTCCGTGATCGTCGAGGAGACTTCCTGGCCGTACGCCCCGACGTTCTGGATGGGGGTCGCGCCCGCCGAGCCGGGGATGCCGGCCAGGCACTCGATGCCGGCCAGGCCCGCCTCCACCGTGCGGGCGACGGCGTCGGTCCACACCTCGCCGGCGGCCAGTTCCAGTCTCGTGCCGTCGAGGGAGTAGCCCTTGGTGGCGATGACGAGGGCGGTGCCCTCGAAGCCCTTGTCGCCGATGACCAGGTTCGAGCCGCCGCCGATGAGGAGCAGCGGGGTGCCCGTCTCGTCGGCTTCGCGTACGACGGTGATCACCTCGTCGTCCGTCGTCGCGGTGACCAGCCGGGTCGCGGGGCCGCCCAGCCGGAAGGTGGTCAGGGGGGCGAGGGGGGCGTCGTGGAGTTCCTGCACGGGCTCAAGAGTACGAGACGGCACTGTCAGGCTCTGGCACGCGTGCGTGCGGCCCCCGTCCGGGAGACGGGGGCCGCACGCACGCGTGGTGTCGTTCAGGGCAGGCGGCGCATGGCCTCCGGCCAGGAGAGCGGGAGGTCGTCGCTGCTCGCCTGCCATGTGGTGAAGCTCGCGTCCTTCATCTGCGGGGCGAGGCCCCGGGCAGCGGGTCCGTGTGCGCCCGTGCGGACGAAGTCCTGGAGTGCGGCCTTGGACTCCCAGGCGGACAGCGTCCAGAAGGTCCGGTGGAGGGGCTTCGCCTTCAGGGTCGCCCCGTAGACGCCGGGGCTGCGGCGCACCTGGCGCCAGACGGCGGGCGTCCCGGCGAGGAACTTCAGCGCTCCCCACAGGGTGCGCGTCTCGAAGCGGGAGGCGAAGACGTGCACCTCGGTGTCGCTGGGCGGGGTGTTGGGGACGGTCCAGGGAAGGGTGGGCATGACCGCTCTCCTTCGGGTCGTCGGGTCAGTGGGACGCGGTCTCCAGCACGGGGGCCGGTTCGGACGGGGCGGCCTGCGGCTCGGCGTGGCGCCGGGTCGGGATCAGCAGGGCCGCGACGCCCGCGAGGGCGACCACCGCGGAGCCCGTCACCAGTGCGGGGCGCATGCCGTCGACGAAGGTCTGGCCGGTCTCGTAGCCGCCCTGCGCCGCGAAGATCGACGCCATGACGGCGATGCCGAGCGCTCCGCCCACCTCGCGCAGGGCGTTGTTCGCACCGGAGGCGATGCCCTGCTCCGAGGGCCGGACGCTGGACATCACCAGGTGCGAGGCGGGGGCGAAGAACAGGGCCATGCCGATGCCGCTGACGATCAGGGCGGGCAGCTGGGCGGCGTAGGAGGCGTCCGCCGTGGCCACGACCGACATATAGCCGAGGCCCAGGGCCTGGAGGAAAAGGCCCGCGGCGACGACCGGGCGGCCGCCGATGCGGTCGGCGAGGATACCGGCGATCGGGGCGACCAGCATCGGCATGCCGGTCCAGGGCAGCATCCTGAGGCCCGCCTCGGTGGGCGAGTAGCCGAGGACCCCCTGCATGTACTGGCTGAGCAGGAAGATCGAGCCGAACATGCCGAGGAACATCAGCAGGCTCGCCGCGTTGATGCCGGCGAAGGCCCGGGAGCGGAAGAGCCGCATGGGGAGCATGGGGTTGGCGGCACGCGTGCTGTAGAGGACGAAGCCGGTGAGGAGCGCGGAGCCCGCGAACAGGCCCGTCAGGACCATCGAGCCGGTCCAGCCGTCGACGGGGCCGCGGACCAGGCCGTAGACGATGCCGAAGAGGCCGCCGCTGGCGAGCAGGGTGCCGGGGATGTCGAGCGGGGCGCCGGTGCCGTGGGACTCGGCGAGGCGGAGGCGGGCGAGGGGCAGCAGGGCCAGACCGAGCGGAACGTTCAGCCAGAAGATCCACTGCCAGGAGATGTGTTCGGTGAGGGTGCCGCCGACCAGCGGCCCGGAGGCGACGGCGAGTCCGTTGACGGCTCCCCAGATGCCGTACGCCATGCCCCGCTTGGCGGCGGGCACGGCCGCGGTGAGCAGGGTGAGCGTCAGCGGCATCATCACCGCCGCGCCGGCGCCCTGGATCGCGCGGGCTGCGATGAGCGAGTCGATGCCGGGTGCCAGGGCCGCCGCGGCGGAGGCGCCGGTGAAGACGGCGAGCCCGGCGATGAAGAGCCGGCGGCGGCCGAACCGGTCGCCGAGGGCCGCGCCGAACATCAGCAGGACGGCGAAGGTGAGCGTGTAGGCGCTCACGGTCCATTCCAGGTCGTGCAGTCCCCCGCCGAGGTCCTCCCGGATGGAGGGCAGGGCGGTGGTGACGACGAGGTTGTCGAGAGCCGCCATGAATCCGGCGACGCTGGTGATGACGAGGGCCCAGGCGGCTCCCCCGTGGCGTGCGATCTGCTGTGACATCTCTCCCCCAGAGAGTGATTCGCTTGATCGATTAGTTATTGATTACTAACTTTCGCGCGCATGAAAAGGCGCAGCCGTACGCCCTGCCCCGTCATTTCTCCAGCCGGCCCTTGAGCCTCGCCGACGGATACAGCCCCTCCCAGACCCGGTGCTGGGGAGGAAAGCCCATGGCCACCAGGCAGTTGACGAGCATGCCGTAGGCCATGAAGGTCGTGGTCTCGTTGACGTCGGCACCCAGCGGCAGGTGGACGGTGTCCCACAGGCGCATCCAGCCGGCGCGGACCGACTCCCCGAACTCGCGGTCGCCCTCCTGCTCGGCGGCCGCCACGGCGACCCACGTCTGCAACTGCATCATCAGCCGCTCGGGCCGTTCCGCGATGACCTTGGTGTACGCGTTCGCCATGGCGTGCAGGGCCTCTTCGCCCTCCAGGCCCTCGGCGGCCTGCGCGAAGGTGCGGATGGTGTCCTCCGCGCAGCGTTCGGCCGCCGCCAGGAAGATCGCCTTCTTGCCCGGAAAGAGCCGGAAGAGATACGGCTGCGAGACACCGACCCGCCGGGCGATCGCCTCGGTGGACGTGCCGTGGTAGCCGCCGCGCGCGAACTCGGTCGTCGCCGCGCGGATGACGCTCTCGCGCCTCTCCTCCGCACTCATCCTGGCCATACGAGTAAGTTAGTACTCAATCACTAACTACGTCAAGCGGGTGCCGATGACCGCATACGGGTGCCTGATGCGCGCAAGGGGCGCCTCGCGATGGAGAGCGCCCCTTACCCGGTCGTCTGCCGTCTCAGGCCAGCCGCACGACCGCACGCGACATGCCGAGCACCTTCTGCCCCGCGCTCGTCGCCGTGAGGTCCACGCGGACGGTGTTGTCGTCGAGCTTGGCCGCGACCTTGCCGGCGACCTCGATCACGGCGCCCTGGTCGTCGTTCGGGACGACGACGGGCTTGGTGAAGCGGACGCCGTACTCGACGACCGCGCCCGGGTCGCCGGTCCAGTCGGTGACCACGCGGATCGCCTCGGCCATGGTGAACATGCCGTGCGCGATGACGTCCGGCAGGCCGACCTCCTTGGCGAACTTCTCGTTCCAGTGGATCGGGTTGAAGTCGCCGGAGGCACCCGCGTACTGGACGAGGGTCGCACGGGTCACCGGGAAGCTCTGCGCGGGCAGTTCGGTGCCGACCTCGACGTCGGAGTAGGAGATCTTCGCCGTCATGGGATCGCTCACGCCTCCTCGGCCGCGCGGGCCACGAGCTTGGTCCAGGCGGTCACGACGTGCTCGCCGGCCTCGTCGTGGACCTCGCCGCGGATGTCCAGGATGTCGTTGCCCGCGAGGGACTTGATCGCTTCGATGGTGGAGGTGACCGTGAGCCGGTCGCCGGCACGGACCGGGCGGCGGTAGGCGAACTTCTGGTCGCCGTGCACCACTCGGCTGTAGTCCAGGCCGAGCTGGGGGTCCTGGACGACCTGTCCGGCGGCCTTGAACGTGATCGAGAAGACGAAGGTCGGCGGCGCGATCACATCGGGGTGGCCGAGCGCCTTGGCGGCCTCCGCGTCCGTGTACGCCGGGTTGGCGTCCCCGACCGCCTCGGCGAACTCACGGATCTTCTCCCGGCCCACCTCGTAGGGCTCGGTGGGCGGGTACGTCCGCCCCACGAAGGACTGATCGAGCGCCATGGCCCGGCACCTCCTGGTTCCGCTACTGAACGGTACGGGTCATTCAACGACGCGAGGCCGCCCCCGATCACTCGGGAACGGCCTCACGTACGAGCCTGATTTATCGCGTTTCGCGGTGCGCGGTGTGCGCGTTGCAACGCGGGCAGTGCTTCTTCATCTCAAGACGGTCCGGGTTGTTACGCCGGTTCTTCTTGGTGATGTAGTTCCGCTCCTTGCACTCCACGCAGGCCAGCGTGATCTTCGGGCGGACGTCGGTGGCAGCCACGTGAGTGCTCCTAAGACGAACGGATGGACTGTTTAACGCAAGAAGAGTAGCCGATCGAAGGACCGACCCCGCAATCGGCTACTGTCAGTAGCGGTGACCGGACTTGAACCGGTGACACAGCGATTATGAGCCGCTTGCTCTACCGACTGAGCTACACCGCTTTGATGTGATCGGGCCCCCGCCTCGCGACGGGAACCGTTCACACCAGAGCCCCAAAACGGAATCGAACCGTTGACCTTCTCCTTACCATGGAGACGCTCTGCCGACTGAGCTATTGGGGCGAGCGATGAAGACATTACACGCTCCGCGGCCGTTCACCCAAATCCGTTTCGGGGTACCCGCCCGGGCCGCACCACCGTCCGCACAGCAGCCTCGCGCGTGCCTCTCGTTCCGTACGGCGGACCACGCCGGTACGACTATTGCGCTCCTCCCCGCGACGGACGGGAGGCCGTCCTAGGCTCGACTCACTCTGAGTGATCATGCGTCCTCGCGTGCGCAGCCGAGCCCCAGGAGCGCGATGCCCGACAGCCAGCCGCAGCCGCCGCCCCCGTCGTCCTCGCCGGGTCCGGCCGACCCGTCGTCGCTGCTGCTGTGCGGGGCGCGGCTCACCGACGGCCGGACCGTGGACGTACGGCTGGTGGGCGGGCGCATCGAGGCGGTCGGCACGGCCGGCAGCCTGGCGGCGGGCGGCACGCGCGCGTGCGGGGAGCGAGTGGATCTGGGCGGCTACCTGCTGCTTCCGGCCCCGGCCGAGCCGCACGCCCACGCCGACACGGCGTTGTCGGCCGACGCCCGGGGCCCGGTCTCGTACGAGCCCCAGGACGTCCAGCGCCGGGCGACCGAGGCCGCGCTGCTCCAGCTCGGGCACGGGGCGACGGCGGTGCGGGCCCACGTGCGCGTGGGGGACGTGCAGGGGCTGGGCGCGCTGGCGGCCGTGTTGCAGGCGCGGCGGGCGCTGCGGGGACTGGCCGAGCTGACGACGGTGGCGATGCCCCGGGTGCTGACCGGGGTGGCCGGGGCGGACGGGCTTGCGGTGCTGCGGGACGCGGTGAAGATGGGCGCCTCGGTCGTGGGCGGCCGGCCGGATCTCGACCCGGATCCGGCGGGGTACGTGGAGGCGGTCCTGGAGGTGGCCTCCGAGCACGGCTGTCCCGTCGACCTGCACACGGACGCCGGGGATCCGGCGCGGCTGGCCCGGCTCGCGGCGATGGCGGGCGGGCTGCGTCCCGGGGTGACCCTCAGCCCGTGCGGCGATCTCGGCCGGCTGCCCTCGGAGGTGGCCTCGCGGACCGCGGACCAACTGGCGGCGGCCGGGGTGACGGTGGTGTGCCTGCCGCAGGGCGGCTGCGGTGGCGTGGACCGGCGGGGTGCGGCTCCGGTGCGGCTGCTGCGCGCGGCCGGGGTGCGGGTGGCCGCCGGGAGCGGGGCGCTGCGGGACGTGTCGAACCCCGTGGGGCGCGGCGACCCCCTGGAGGCGGCATTCCTGTTGGCCTCGCGCTACGGCCTGTCGCCCGTGGAGGCGTACGACGCGGTGAGCGGGTCGGCGCGGGCGGTGCTGGGGCTGCCGGAGGTGCGGCTGGAGGCGGGTTTCCCGGCCGAGTTGCTCGCCGTGCGCGGGGACGGGCTCGCGGGGGCGCTGTCGCTGGCGTACAGCCGGGTGGTGGTGCACCGGGGGCGTGTGGTGGCGCGGACCAGCGCGGTGCGGGAGTACTGCAGTTCGGCGGCTTCGGTGGAGCTGGGGCTGCCGCGGCAGGGGCGGGGGCAGTTGTCGTAGGGCCTGTGGAGAGCGGGGCGTGGACAGGGGGGTGTGGCTCAAGTCGTGCGGCAGACGGTGCCGTCCGGGCGTACGGTCGAAGGCATGCGTACTGTCATCGCTGGTGGTCATGGTCAGATCGCGTTGCGGCTGGAGCGGCTGCTCGCCGCGCGCGGGGACGAGGTAGCGGGGATCATCCGCAAGGCCGGGCAGGCCGACGATCTGCGGGCGGCCGGTGCCGAACCGGTCGTGCTCGACCTGGAGTCGGCGTCCGTGGACGAGGTCGCGGAGCGGCTGCGGGGTGCCGATGCGGCGGTGTTCGCAGCGGGCGCGGGGCCGGGCAGCGGGGCGGCCCGCAAGGACACGGTGGACAAGGCCGCGGCGGTCCTCTTCGCGGACGCGGCGGTGGAGGCGGGCGTACGGCGCTTCGTGATCGTGTCGTCCATGGGCGCCGACCCGCGGCACGAGGGCGACGAGATCTTCGACGTGTACCTGCGCGCCAAGGGCGAGGCGGACGCGTACGTCAGCGGTCTGGACGCCCTGGACTGGACGATTCTGCGCCCCGGTCAGCTCACCGACGACGCCGGCACCGGCCTCGTACGCCTGGAGGCGCACACGGGCCGCGGACCGATTCCGCGTGACGACGTGGCCGCCGTGCTGGCGGAGCTGGTGGACACGCCCGCGACGGCCGGCCTCACGCTGGAGCTGATCAGCGGGCCGGCTCCGGTGTCCGTGGCGGTGAAGTCGGTGGCAGGGAACTGACGACCGGGAACCCGCCCTAGAACAGAGGCAGTTGGCCCGGGAAGTCGGGTACCGCGTAGCCGTCCAGGGAGGGCTGTTCCGGGCCGGGCCTCGCCTGGCGGCGGGAGCCCGGGCACGAGGTGAGTTCGCCGTGTTCCCGGGCGCCGGGCGGGTCGTGGCGCGCGTACCGCCCGGCGACGACGGCGATCTCGCGACGGCACTCGGGGCAGGTTCTGCGACGGGAGGACATGGGGCCAGTGTGCCGCGCGAGCGGCTCACGTATGCCTGTGCCCCGCCCCGTGGTCTTCTCCTCCGCACCTCCCCCCAGGGCACCGGTCGGATGCCGTCCTGGCCCTCGGGGCCCGCCTGAGAAGATGGCGCGGTCCATCACACGAAATTGGGGGGGGGACGAGCATGCTCATGCTCGTACTGTCGGTCGTCGTCCTGCTCGTCATAGGCGGCTGCGTCTGTGTCTTCTGGGCGGCGCGGGGCGACGCCCCGCGCTGGGCGCGTGGTGTGGCCAAGGTGACACTGCTCGGCAGCGAACTGGCCCGCAGCGCAAGCCGGAAATCCGGCTCGCAGCAGAGCGGCGGGGACGACTAGTCGAGGAATCCCAGCACGCTGTCCGGCCGGCACTGGGGACAGGGCTTGACTCCGTCGGCGAGAGCCCGGCGCGCCTCATCCCGGCCCATCCCCTTCGAGCGCTTCCCCGCGTTCCAGCAATCACCGACGTGCACGTACACCGCGTCCCGCCCGGACAGGCCCTGTTCGAGCAACCAGGCGGGCGCGGGCGGCCGGGCTTCCATGCCCCGCCGCCGTTCAGCCTCGCGGCGCTCCTCCACTGCGATCCACCGGTCGATCTGGGCGATGGCCGCCTTCGCCTGCTGAACCACCACGCGGCGCGCGAATCGCAGCAGGTCGAGCCGAGAAGGCGGTTCATCGTTCACGTGTTCGATTCTATGGACAAGGCGCTGCACCGTCACCTCAGCCCCTGCTCGACGGCCGAGCGTCCGACCGCACGACAAAGGGCCCGTGACCTGCTGCGTTCGCAGGTCACGGGCCCTTGTTCCCGTGTGGCGGCGCCAGGATTCGAACCTGGGAAGGCTGAGCCGGCAGATTTACAGTCTGCTCCCTTTGGCCGCTCGGGCACACCGCCGGGGTCGCTGCCTGTCGAACCGCCTTTTTCGGCGGTGCTCCGTGGCAACGACGTAAACAATACCTGATGCGGAGGGGTGCTTCGCCACCCGATTGATCGGCGCCCGCAGGGCGGGGGGTGGCTAGGCTTGTCCGGATGCGGCCCGGGATCTGAACAGGCCCGGCGGCCGCCCACGTACGCCGGTACGCACGATTCGCACCCGATACAAGGAGCCACAGGACATGGCCGACTCCAGTTTCGACATCGTCTCGAAGGTCGAGCGGCAGGAGGTCGACAACGCACTCAACCAGGCCGCCAAGGAGATCTCCCAGCGCTACGACTTCAAGGGCGTGGGTGCCTCGATCTCGTGGTCCGGCGAGAACATCCTCATGGAGGCGAACTCCGAGGACCGGGTGAAGGCGATCCTCGACGTCTTCCAGTCCAAGCTGATCAAGCGTGGCATCTCGCTGAAGGCTCTGGACGCGGGCGAGCCCCAGCTCTCCGGCAAGGAGTACAAGATCTTCGCGTCGATCAAGGAGGGCATCTCCCAGGAGAACGCGAAGAAGGTGGCGAAGACCATCCGCGACGAGGGCCCCAAGGGCGTGAAGGCACAGGTGCAGGGTGAGGAGCTGCGGGTCAGCTCCAAGAGCCGTGACGACCTTCAGGCCGTCATCGCCCTGCTGAAGGGCAAGGACTTCGACTTCGCCATGCAGTTCGTGAACTACCGGTGAGCTGAGTCGCTGACCTGCACTATCCGGAAATGATCTTGATGGGAGGGCACAACGCGGGCACATCGCCGAGGACCGCCTCGACGGCCGCCCGTGTCGTGTCCTCGTCGTCGGGCCACAGGTGGGTGTAGATGTCGAGCGTGATCGACGGCTTCGAGTGGCCCAGTCGCCGCTGCACCGTCTTCACGCTCTCGCGGTTCTTGATCAGCGCCGAGGCGTAGAAGTGCCGCAGGTCGTGCATGCTCGCCCCGTCCGGCACCCGCACGGGCGCAGGCTCCTGCCCTTCCGGCCGGCCGCGCTGCACCCACGCCGCGTACTCCTCGGCGTACTGCTTGCTGAGGGCCTCGTTCGCCCTCTCCTCCATGCGCGTCCACACGTGCGACCAGCTGGCGCGCTTGACGACGTCGGCACGGTCGGTGGTGAACAGCATCTGCGCCTTGCGGCGCTTCGGCTTGCGCGGGTCCGTTCGGTCCTCGATGTCCACCACGGCGGCCGGGTACTGCTGAAGATGGGCCGCCAGGGCGTCAACCGCCAGGCCGACCAGTGGCACCGTGCGGTAGCTCTTGTGGGTCTTGGGCTCGCCGAGGTACGGCTCGGGCGTCTCGCCCTCGTCGGCGTCGGCGTCCTTGTCCGGCACGATGAGCTGCTGCCGCACCGTCACTTCCCGCCGTAGGAAGTCGATGCAGTCGACCTCCAGGCCGAACACCTCCCCCTGCCGCAGCCCCGAGGCCACGGCCAGAAGGATCATCGCCCGGTACCGGGGCGGGGCCGCCTCGATCAGGGCGCGCACCGCCTCCTTGTGCAGGGGCACGATCTCGGGGCGCCGAACCTCGGGCAACTTGATGCCGGCGCACGGGTTGATGGCGATAGTCCGGTCTCGCACGGCCGTGTGCATCACGGTCACCAGGTAGGCGAAGGTGATCCGCAGCGTGGAAGGGGCGAGGACCTGCGACCGGTCCTTGACCCAGGCCTGCACCTCCGACGGGCGGATGGAGACGATCGGCCGGTCGCCGAACGTCGGATAGATGTGGATCCGTAGCGCCCGCTCGACGCGCGAGGCCGTCCCGCTGCGGTGTACCGCCGTGGTCCGCCAGCGCTCGGCAACGGACCGGAAGCTCTCCTTGCCGGCCGCCGGGTCGACGTACAGGCCGCGGGCGAGGTCGGCCTCGATGGTGGCTGCGCGGGTGTCGGCCTGGCTGCGCTTGGCGAAGTTCTCCTTCTGCTGCTCGCCGGCCGCGTCGCGCCAACGGACCTGCCAGCGCTTCCCCTTGCCATGGTCCGCGCTGGGTACGAGCACGCGGGTCTTGCTGGAGTGCTCCGCGCACGGCTCGGCGCCCTGCTTCGGGCGGGACAGGTGCCAGCGGTCATAGACGCTAGCCATTCGCTTCTCCCCCCAACTCCTCGCGAACCCTCTTGCCCCCGGTCTCTGTCTTCACGGTCTTGTAGCGCGGAGGCGGCTGACGCCGGCGCTTTCGTGCTCACGGATGGCTGGCTCCATCTCGTCGAGCAAGGCTCGCGTGATGTGGCCGCGGGCGGCCTGAAGGGCGCGCGGAGAGGCCGGAGCATCGGGGCGGCCCGCAAGTCGCGCGTCCCGCTCATCAGCGAGGCCACGACCCCAGAGCTCGCGCGCCGTGTACGCGACGTACTCGGGTGTGGTGTCGAGTCGCTTCGCCGCCTTCGTTTCCGCCTCATCCGGTGAGGCGGCATATCCAGCCCTCGCATCCCAAGGCAACGCTTCGAACAACTTCTTCTGCGTTTCGAGGATCTGGCGCCCGGCACGAACTGCGCCCTTGAAAAGCCAGGGTGCCTGGACGCGGCACCGGTAGCAATCGCCGAGTTGATGGCGATCGTGGAGGCCAGCTCTCCGAACGTCGTCGTCCTCGACACCGTGTCCCGGTTCATCGAGGGCAAGGAGAACGACTCGGATACGTGGCTGGCCCTGTACCGGCGCCTGCACGCCCCGCTGAAAGACCAGGGCATCGCCTGCGTCCGGCTCGACCACATGGGCAAGGACACCGAGCGGGGCAGCCGCGGCTCGTCGGCGAAGTCCCAGGACGTCGACCACGTATGGGAATTGAGCCGAGTCGACGAGAACACCAGCCGGGACGAGACCGGCGACACGGTCGTCACCACGATCCGGATGAAGCGCACGCACACCGTACCGGCATCGGCGACGACTTCATCAACATGGTGCGCCGCGGTCACAAGGGGCTCAGCGGCCTGTGGACGGCTGGCCAGACCCGCCACGAGATCACCGACGCCTCAGAGCAGCGACAGCAGGACCAACTGATTCAGACGTACGTGGATGAGCTGTTGGCGCGGAACGCTCCGCCGTTGGGTCGGGAGAAGCTCCGGGCCTGGTGTGCCGAGCGCAGCATTGCGTTCCCCGGGAAGGACACCGTGGCTGCCGAGGTGACCAAGCGATTCAAGGCGCAGAGGGGCACGTGAGATGCCTGAATTCACCTGTTCCCTCCCCCTGGGGCACAACTTCTGTTCCCTGCCTGTTCCCTCCTGTTCCCCGGAGAAAAAACGCGCAGCTCAGACCTGTTCCCCGCACTGTTCCTGATCAGGGAACGCGGTACCTGTTCCTTGTTCCCACACCGTAGGTGGGGAACAGGGAACAACCCGGCGGCCGGAACGCCCTCTCATGCCGGGGAGATGCCGTGACCGAGCCCCCCTCCCTCTACCTGTCCGTCGCCGAGGTGCTCGTCGCGGAACGCGGCTGGGACCGTGCCGTGCAGATCGCCACCGCGGTCCGGGGCTACGTGTACGACCATCCCGACCCCGGGCCGTACCGCGACGACGCCGAGAAGATCTACGAGCGGCTCGGCTGGGAGCAGGCCGCGCTGCTCGCCTCCTGGTTCCGCGACTCCCGCAACTGGCCACAACCCACCCGAGGGGGCGCACGGTGACCTCACACGTCGAGCAGCAGATACAGGCCCGGATCGCGGCCGTCCGCCTCAGGGCCGAGGCGGACAAGCGGCGCCGGCAGGAACTCGCCGAGGCCCGGCAGCACGGACTTGCCGCCCGGCACGCACAGAAGCTCCAGCGGCAGGACGTCCGCCGCGGCGTCGACGAGGACGACCAGGCCGACGAGCAGCAGGACGGCGACACCGCCGACTCACCACAGACTCCGGCCGTCGACCGGCGGCCGGCCAACCCGGCGAGAGAGGAACCCCGATGACCTTGAACGCGATCTCCATCGGTCTCCACGGCGTGGCGGCTGTCCTGTGGACGGTGTGCGCCGTCCGGTCGTGGCGGGCCCGGCATCCGGTGGCGCGGCGGCGTGCGGCTGCGAGGCGGGTGCGGCTTGCGGCGCGGGCTTGACCGCCCTGGTGGGTTTGGAAACTGGACTGGGTTGGCTCCGCTGTGAGTGTTGGCGGGTCTGGCGACAACGAGGAGTGAGTCGGATGAACGGATGGATGTTCGCGGCGGTGGCCGTGGTCTGTGCGACGACGGGGTTCGTGGCTGTGCTGTGGGCGGTCTTACGGACCGGTCAGGGCTCTGGGTGGGGTCGTGGTGTCTCGGGGGCTGAGCGGGCGCGTAGAGGGCGGGAGGGGGGGGTCTGATGGATGAGACGGCGTCGTGGGTGCGCGAGGAGTTGGCGGTGTTGGCGACGGTGCCGGAGTACGGGTCGGAGGCGTGGCATGCGTTGGAGCCGGGGGATCCGCGGCGTCAGGCGGCGTTGGTGTTGGCGGCTGAGCGGTGGCGGGAGTCGCAGGGGTGGGGCGGTGAAGCGGGGGCGGCGGGTCGTCGAGGCGTTGGCTCGGGTGCGGTCGGAGTTGATGGATGCGGCGGGGCTGGGTCTGCTGGCGACGGCCGCGTTCACGTGGTCGACGACGGCGGGCTTCCTGGCGGCCGGCGTGGCGGTGCTGGGGATGAACTGGCGCCTGAATGAGGGTGCCGAGTGAGCTGCGACAACAGGCTCGGCGCGCGGCCGGCGCTCGAGCTGGGTATCCCGTCGTTCGTCCTCGAGGCCCGGGAGCCTCTGCCGTGCCGGGTGGATCCGGACGCGTTCTTCGAGACCGACGGGAGGACGGGGGCGGCGAAGTCGCTCTGTACGCCGTGCCTGTACGTCGAGCCGTGCGGGGCCTACGCCCTCGAGCACCCGGAGTTGCGCGGCGTGTGGGGTGGCTTGTCGGAGAAGGAGCGGCGCGCACTACGGCGGCAGCGGTTGCCGACGGCCTCGTAGTTGGGCGCGGTGGGCGTGGCAGTGGGGGCTGCGGCTGCCTCGTAGCGGGGCGGCGAAGGGGTCGGTACTAGTCCCGACCCCCGCGGGTGGCGAACGACCCGGGCGGACGTGCGTCCACCTGGTTACCGGTAGAACGGGTGCTGACGTCGCAGCAGTCGAAGCTCACGACGGCGATGGACAAGCTGGCCTCGGCGCTGGAGAAGGCCATCGAGAAGGGGTTCGGCAAGAAGGCGAGCGGTGGCATCATCGGCGCCGCGACGGGTGGTCTCCGCTCCGGCTGGACCATGGTCGGCGAGCACGAGCCTGAGCTCGTGAGGCTCCCGTTCGGCAGCCGGGTGTACTCGGGCCCGGACACGCGCCGCAAGATGCAGCAGGGCGCCTGGGCGTCCATGCTCAACACCCTCCAGCGCGGCGGCGCCAGATACACGCCGAGCCCGGCGGGCGCGTCGGCCAGCGGTCAGCCGCTTGTGCTGAACGTGGCCATCGCCGGTAGGGACTTCGGCCAGCTTGTAGTGGATGTCGGCCGCAAGGAAGTGGCGTCGCGTGGCGGCGTTCAGGCGACCTTCTGGAAGCTGTGATGGCGTTCCGGTGGTAGAACCCCAGCAGCGGTGAGGGGTGGGACTCAGCGCCCACCCCTCAGGCGTGTCGTGCCCCGCCCGCCCTCTCGCCACAAGGACGGGGGTGCAGAGGACGGGCGGGCACCTGTGGGGCCGACCCGGGCCGGTGGTCAGCCGGGGTGCGGTCCGCCGGTTGCTTCCGGAACGGCGTGCAGCCGCGTCAGCCGAGCCGTCTCGTCGTCGCGGAAGGTCGCTACCTCACGGCAGCGCTGGCTCATCACGAACTCGCCGAGCGACACGCACAGGTCCATGCGCTGGATGCACACGCCGACCATGAACGGGCCGTCCACGGCGCGGTACAGCCGAACCCCGTAGTACCCCTTCTGGCAGTCGTCCGGGTTGTTGAACCGGCAGCCGGCGCACGTCTCGGGTAGGCGCACGGGACGGATGCTCTTCGCGTACAGCGTGCGCCCGTCGGGCAAGCGGTACCGCACCCGCTGATCGGACGCCCCGGCCGTGATGATGCGGCGGACCGGCAGGGCGCCCAGGTGGTCGACGACAGCCTGCATGGCGGCCAGGGAGGCGCCCCCGTCCTCCAGTGACACGAGCATCCGGACCACGACGGAGCGGCCGTGCCGCTCGATGATGCGGAGCACGCGGTCGACGTGGCCGCGGTCGGGGATCACGATGTTGGCGGAGACCTTGATGCCGTGGGCGGTCGCGGTTTCGATCGTCGCGTCGAGGGCCGCCAGCTTGCGCTCGGCGAGCTTCGGTGAGGCGAGGCGAGGTGCTTGTACGGCGGCGAGCTCGGTCGGTGTGGTGCCGAACACGGACAGGTTGATGCGGTCGAGGCCGGCTGCTGCGGCGGCGGGAAGGACCGCGGCGCCGTTCTCGCCGTTCGAGGTGAGCCCGACGGTGAGTCCGATGCGCCGGGCGATGGTGATCAGCCCGGGCAGGTCGGGGTGCAGCGTGGGCTCACCGCCGGTGAAGTGCACTTCGTTCGTCGGGAGGCTGCCGCGCACGGCAGCGAGGGCCATAGCGAAGTCGGCGTCGGCTGCGATCCGGGCGGGCAGGAAGTCGGCGCCGTTGGTGCGGAGGTAGATGGAGACCCGCCCGGTACGGCCCGGTGCGGCGACGGGTGTTCCCTCGTTGTGGCAGAACGAACAGGCGAGACCGCACGCGTCGATGATCTTCACGCGCAAGGTCCGGTCCGGTTTCACTTCCACCGGCACGTCGCTCAAGTCGTGCATGGTGCCCCCCTTCTCCGGGCCGGTCGGGGCGCGGTGCCCCGGCCGGAGTAGCAGGCGCCGGCCTACTCGAAACGCAGGTCGGCGATGGAGTCCAGGTCGATGCCGTACAGGCCGTAGACCTTGGTGGTGTTGATCGAGGTGAGCTGGTCGTGGCCGATGCCCAGCGCTGCGGCGGTCGTCCACACCTGCGCTTCGTCGTCGGCCTCGATCTCCAGGTACGGCGGGATGCGGGGCCACTCGTCGACCTCGAGGCGGACGGCGCGCCGAGGGTGTACGAGGTGCGCCGGTTCTCCTGGTAGCTGCGGGGTGTCAGGCCAGTGAGCTGGAGCAGCGCGGCGGCTTCCTCGAAGCTGTCGACGGTGACCTCGGTCTCGTGGGTCCCGTCGACGGCGTCCGTGGTGATCTGCTTGACGCACAGGGTGACGTCGGTTCCGGTGTCGCGTAGCCGCACCCATCGGCCGGGGACGGCCGGGATGGTGTCGTACACGTATCGCCGCATGAGCCGGGTTCCGTTCGTGCACGTGCCCCCGGCCTCGGTGATGAGCCGTGCGATCTTCGCGGGGTCGACGTCGAGGGTCTTCGCTTCGAACTCAATACCTGCCATGGGGTCTCCGATCGCTGGTTGCTGCTGGTGTCCAACGACCGTGCAGCGTAGGGGGCCGCAGCCCGACAACGACCCCTGTTCGGGGCCCCGGGCTACAGGCGGGTACCGACGGCGATCGTGTCGTTGCCGGCCAGCCGCAGGATCGCGCGGAGGATGATCGGCAGGCGGCGTTCGTCGAGGTCTTCCACGGAGGCCAGGGTGGTGATGCCCAGGCCAACCATCGACATGACCAGCGCGAGGAAGGTGCGCTGCTCTTCGTCCAGGCCCAGGGCGTACTGGAGGCCGGATAGCGCTGGGAAGTGCGCCGCGCGCCCCTTGCGGCTGCCGACGATCAGCACCTGCTGCACGGCTGGCAGCGACAGAATGGTCCGCTCCTCGGCCAGGGCCTGGACGGCTGCCCGGTGACGCCGAATCTTCGTATTCCTCAAGAGCTCTCTGCTGAGCTGCTGGTACTCCGCCTCGGGGTCGACGGTCTCAGGGACAGGGGTCTCCGTCTCGGTGCTGGTCATGCCGGTGCCTCCGTGGGGTGTCGGTACCCGCCAGGGCCGAAGGCGGCGGCGAGTACGGCAGGGTCATTGAGGTGGCCGGTTCCATCGGGATCCCAGAGCCACTGCATGCGCTCCATCTCGCGGCCCGTCGGCGGGCAGCGCAGCGTCCAGCCTGCGTGCCGGACGTGGAGCTGCCGGACGTCGGCGAGTTCCTCCGCGGCGTCGAGCGGCACCAGCCACCACGCCACGTTCGCGTAGGGGGCCATGAGTACCGGCCCGCGCTGCTCCTCCCGGATCCGGGCTGCGGCGGGCAGACCTTGGGTGATGGTGGACTCGGCGATCAGCCAGTGTGCGCCGCTCTCGATCTCGGCGAGGGTGCCGGCGTGCCATGCCTGCCACACGAGTGCCGGGTGCGTGTGGCAGTCGGCGAGCCATACGTCTCCGGCCTCGTACCGCTGGGCGATGCTCATCGGGTGGGCCATGACCCGGACGGTATGCAGGGTGATTGCAGGCACGCGGCACGGTTGCGCGGGATTGCGCACAGGGTGAGGAGGCTTGCGGCTGGTTGCTCAGGTGAGGTCGAGAGACGCCCTCGCGCGGCCGATCAGACGCCGCGCCGGCGTCCCGTACTCGGCGGACTCGGCGAGCCAGTCCCATGCCCGCTCGTACAGCTGGACGTCGTCGTCACCGGTCAGCCACAGTTCCTCGCTGATGGTCTCGACGATGACGAGTCGCCGGTCGTAGATCCAGAAGGCGTGCCGCTGCCCGACGAGGTTGTACAGCCGGTCGAGCTGCTCGGCCATCACCTCGACCGGGCACGAGCGGTGGTACAGGGCGGCCTCGCAGACGAGGAACCGGAACGTCTTGGCGGGGTCGTACAGCGCTTCCTGACGGCGCATGCGCGTCTCGACGGCCGCCTCGGTGGTGGGCGGAATCCCACGGAACTTGGCGTTACTGTCGAAGATGACCCGCGCGTACTCGGGGGTCTGGAACAGGCCCGGGACGCGGGAGACCTCAAGCCCCCGGATCAGCGTCGTGTTCTCGGTCTGCCGGACTGCGATCTCCTGCCTGCCGCGGTGCCCACCCGCGAGCTGCCGACGCCACGACCGGTGCCGCTGCTTCATGTCCAGGCTGGCGAGAAGGCCGTGCAGTTCGGGCTCGGCGTCCGGTCGGCCAACCGCGTTCGCCCACGCGGTCAGATCGGCGCGGGTCGGGGCCTGCTTGCCGTTCTGCAGCCGGGAGACCTTCGACGTCTGCCAGCCCAGCACGTTGGCGATGTCCTTGCCTTCCAGACCGGCCTCGGTGCGCAGCTCCCGCAGCCGCGCGCCGAGGGCCTCGCGTGCGGTCTGGAAGTCGGTGGTCACACAGTCGAAGCTACCCGCTTCGCGAACTCGACTGTAGGTACCGCGTGATGCCAGGCGGCGTCCCGGGCCTGGCAGGCAGCGAGCACCTCGGCGGGGTCCTCAGTGACGTACACGCCGAGGGTGGTGTCGTCCTCGTCGAACGCGAACCGGGCCACGATCTTCGAGTCGAACAGCCAGAAGTCGTAGTCCGGCAGACGCAGGGCGCAGGCCTTGCTGCGCGGGAGACAGCGGATGTCCTCCCCGGCCTCGACGTTGCTGGGGGCGCGGGCCAGCAAGAACTGCTGCCCCTGGGGCAGGGGCTCGTCGACCAGGCGAACGCGCTCGAACCGCTTGCCCTGCTCGACCTGGACGCGGACGTTCTGCCGCCACGCGTTGGCCGGCTCGGCGGCGACGTCCTCACCGGCGAGCCACTTCGGCCAGAGCGGGGACCGACGGTCAGAGGCGTAGCCGCGGCGGGTCTCCAGCCGGAACGCGGTGTGCCGGAACTCGCTGAACAGGTGCGAGATCGAGGCGAACGGCTGGAGCTCGGGCGCAGCGCTGCGGGGCGCGAAGCGGGTGAGCAGGCTGCGGGGGACGCGGACGAATGTCTCGGACGGCTTGACGTCCCGCAGCTGCACCAGGTGCTGCGGGTCGGTCTCGCGGTCGCCCTGAACGAGGATCTCGTCGGTGCCCTCGATCTCGTACAGGGTGGGGCAGTCACCGTCATCGCTGGTGGTGCCGAGGAACCTGAGCGCCATGTCGCCTCCGAGTCCTGGTGGTTGGAGATCCAGGATGCGCGGTGGTTGCTGCGATGGCGCTCACAGATTGCAGCAGATTGCTGGCCGAGGGCGTCGGCTACGGATTGCGCGCAAGCGGCGGCGGAGCGGCGGGGCATGCCGACGCCGACCGGACTCGTCGAGGTGCTGAGGGCTTCCGCCTACGCCTTCGGTACGGTCCACTCGACGGTGTCGCGGCCTGCCGCGCCGTAGACGACGCTGTCGGGCCGGGTCCCACGCTCGACGTCGAACGTGATCTTGCCTCGGAGGCAGTCGCCTGGGTTGACGGTGGCACCGTTGATTGCGTACTCGGGCTTGGGTACGCCTGACCCGCTGTAGATGGGCGCATCGAAACGGGAGTCGTCGGGGAAGCCGAGCGACCAGGGCTCTTGAGAGACGGTTACGGAGCTGCTCCTGGCGTCCGCGCAGACCTTGACCTCAAGGACGGCCCACTCTGGGTTCTTGGAGTCGGCGATGTCGTCGGGGAGGCCAACGTCGTCGGCGGGCTGGGTGTAGCTGAGGACGGTCGTGGTGCCGCTGATGGGGTTGCCCTTCTCGTCGGTGTCGGCCCACTTCCAGCCGGAGCCGAACCGGAGCGGCCCGGGCGCGGCCGGCGCCTTCGACGGGGCCTTGCTGCTGGCGACTGGACTGGACTTGTCGGCGCTGCTCTGCGTCTCGCTGCCGCCGTCGCTACAGGCGGTCAGGGCAAGCAGCAGGACGGCGGTGGTGATAGTGCGGGTGCGCATGGTCCCCCCGAAGTGCTGTGTGTCGAGAGAGCATCATGCGTCCCGTGAAAGTCGCGTGTGAGGCATGTGGCCGCGTTGTGACCGTGACGTTCTTCGGGCTCGCAGTAGCCCTCGCCGATCCGGATCGGGTTGACGGACTCCAGCGGCACGCACGCCTCGATCTCGATCGCCTTGGCGGTGGGCAGTGGCAGGTCGCGCAGTTCGTCGTCGGTGATCGCGATGACCTGCTCTTTGGTGAGCTGGTAGCCCTTGCCGATCTCATCATTCGTGACCTCGCGGTCCTCGACCTCGCAGTACTTCCGGACGCGCACGCGGCCCATGTCCTCCAGGTGGTACTGGTGGAACCTGATCGAGTGATCCTCGGTGGCGCTGGCCAGGAGATCGGCACGGTGACCAAACCGAAGCTGATCGCTATGCTCCAGATGTTTCGGGGCATGGCAGGCCTCCACGACAGCCCCGAGCAAGCTCAGCCTACGAGTCGTCCCGCTGCTGCACTCGCAGGCATCATGGCGGCCTGGAGGGCGGCCATGCAGGAGAAGCAGTGCCTGTCCGTTGGCTCCCTCGGCTGTTTCCGCTTCCCCGCCCCGCAGAGTGTGTCGGTCTTGTCGGCGGTCAGGACATGCCACACCGGTTGCCCGGAGGCATCTGGGCCGCACCACATTTCGTGCACCGTCGGCTCCCTCAGACGAGGAATGGTGGACGCTGCCAGTTGAACATGGCCCACGCCGGGCCGCGTCTTAGAAACGCCCTCAAGCCACACAGCTGGCTGCCCGGTCGCGACGTAGGGCACCATTTCTCCTCATGTCGACCCGCGAGCGTTGACCTGCCGCCACACTGGTGCCGGTGAAGATGACGGAGTCTTTCGCCACCACCGTTGTGACGGTTGCGCCCATCCTTTGGCTTGTGGCTGCCGTAGAGGTGCAGCAGTCCTTGAAGCTCATGAACGCAGGCCTCGAGGACAGCGAAGCCGTGCTCGCCGAGGCCAAGGCTGCCCTCACGTCCGCCGACGACGATTCCGCTGCTGCTCATGAGTGGTCCGCGGATCAGCGGCGCCGATTGCATTCACCGGATTGGAGTCTTCCGTTGTTCGCGGTATGGGGTGCGATCACGACATGCCTGCTGGTAGCTACGTTCTTTGCTTTGTCCTGGTTGGCGGGCGTCGAAGATCCCCCAGACGAAGACGAGGCGGCCTTCTGCTATTACACCCTGATGCTTGGATTTGGCGCTGTAACGGTTATCCCGGTGGCCGTCGCTGTGATCCGCGGGTGCCAGGCGTCGTTGCGCATGAGCAGCCTTGAGGACGAGGTCGACGCCCTGCGTGCTTCGGCGAGGCAGCGCCTGTCGAGTCGGCGGGAATCCGGTGCGCCACCTCCGTGACGTTCACCGCGACGTCCAGGCAGCCGTCATCGAGTACGCGAAGGAGCAGGGCGTCGCGAGCACGCAGGTCGAGGCGGACGTGAAGAAGGCCGCACGGCACGCCGACAGCCCAATCGCAGGCTGGAACCGGCCGCGCTGCAACTGCGTCCTGAGTGTGACAGCACCACCGGGGGGCGCGTATGTGGGTCGTTCTGTTGATGGTGCTGATGATCGTCGTGACGGCGGCAGTTTTCCTGGTGGGCATCGCCGCGACCGTGGTCGTCCTCTACTTCGGGTGGAAAGTGAGTCCTTGGCACGGGCTCTGGTCCGTCCTGATGGCGATCGGCACTTGGGGGCCGATGGTGGCGCGAATGTTCCAGCGGACGCCGGGCCGGGGGTCGGATTGATCGCTTTCAGCGCGTACGCGGACGGGATCAATGTCTACGACGTCGGGCGGGCAGGCTGACCCCTGCGGGAGAAAAGCACCCCGCCCAATTCCCTCAAACGGATGACCCCTTGGCAGGTCGATACGGGCCGTTCGCGGGACACCCGCAGTCGAGGCCATCTACCAGGAGGGGCCCGTCATGCCCGCCACCGTCCCCACCCTCGACGACGTCAAGAAGTGGCCGGCGACGGTCAGCGTCCCGCAGGCCGCGACCGCGCTCGGCATCTCAAAGACGTACCTGCACGACCTGATCAACCGGGGCGATGCGCCGGTGAAGGTGCTGCCGTTGAACGGCCGGCACCGCGTGATCACCGCGTCGCTGGTGCGGCTGTTGGAAGGCGCTTGATGGGCGGGCGTCGAGAAGGCTGCCCTGTAACCGCATGAGGCATGTGGTGTGCGGGCTTTGACTTGTGCGTTTGAGGGGGTGGTGGCACGCGCGTGGCACACGTCTCGCGGCGAGGTGGCCGCACAAAAGAAGCCCCTTGCCAGTCGCCGTGACCGGGCAGGGGCATCTCGCGTTGTTACCGCTTCCAGACGTTGACCTTCTCGCCGACGATCATCGGGGCGCCCTCCGGGCCCTTCACGTGCGGAGCGATCCACACGGGGCGATGCACATGCCGCTTCGGGTACCACTGCTGGCGCCAGTGGCCGCGCACGATCCACTGGTGCTGATACTCGCGCGCCCCCTCGCCCTTGTCGCCGCTCGTCTTGGGCCGGCGCAGCTCAATGACCCGTACCGGCCGCGGCTCGTGCCCGGCGCGGCGCAGCCGCTTCACAGCGGCCCGAGGTGGCTCGGTGCTGGACACTTCGGCGAGCGGCTGCTGCATCAGCAGCCAGGAAGCCAGGATCGTGCGCCCCCACGAGTTGAGGACGCTGTCGTCGTTCAGCGGGATTCCAGCGCCGATCAAGTGGGCGGCGTCCATCGTGTACGAGAAGCGCGGTTGTGAGCCCTTCTGCCTGGCCGCCTCTTCCCTGCCCATCGTGCCGGCTGCCACCTCGGCATCGAAGGTGCGGTAAACGTCAGCGTAGAAGCTGAACCAGAGGGCGACACCGAACCTCCCTGCCGCGCCCAAGTCCCACGACGCCCCCGATACGAAGATCTCCTCACCGTGTCCGACATGCTCATTGCGGTCTACAGCGATCGGCTTCTCGAAGATGATGAAGCCGGACGGGGAAGGCAGATCCTCCGCTGCCAGGTCGAAGCTGGGCAGCGAGGCGGCGGCAGCCATAGCCACTTCGGTCATCTGTGCGGATACGAAGTAGAGGTCGGCTTCTTGCAGTCGCTGTATCTCGTTCCGTCGCCGCTGGTCGCCGTTGGGATTCAGCACTGCCTTCAGGGCGGCGTCTCCGTCCCGAACGGTCAGCGCGGGTAGGGCCGGCCGCTGCGACCACCATTGGACCACGATCGGGTGCTCGTAGTGCGCGAGGATCTCGGCGCGCAGCTCGGGCAGGTCGACAGGGCGGATATCGGTCACCGCTCCTCTCCCTCCGCTCGGGTGGGCCATGTACGTCATCCTCTCTCGGTCTTCACGTTGGTGTCCCTCAAGCGAGTCTGCGGGTGCCTGCTTCGTGGGTGCGACGCCACCCGTTGTGTGCCCGTCGGCCGACGCGCAGCCGGAGCGCGGCGCTGCAGCGGTTGGCGTTTACGCCATCCAGGGTGCTGGTCCGGTGTGGGTGGCCCACGCGGCGAGAGCGCTCTCGTCGAACATCCGGATGCCATGGTGCCCCGAGTACTGGGCTGCTGGCCGGGTGAAGACCGAGGTGGTGACAACTGCGGCGATCTGGGCGCCGTGGACGCTGAAGCACGTCCCTCCGAACCGCTGAAGGTCGGGCGAGCCGACCTTGGTGGTGGGGCCGTACCGCTTGCACTGGATGACAACCCGCCGGCCATCAGGGGCCGTAGCGATGACATCCGCCCCGAGATCCCCGGCGCCTCCCACTACTTGGACGTCCGAGCAGCCGTCTCGCTCGCAGAGGAAGGCGATAGCGTGCTCGAACTCGCGCGGGTTCATGGCGTGGTAGCGGGCCACCTCAGTGGACTGCAGCATGCGAACGTGCTGAAGCTCGGCTGTCTGCCGGGCTCGGCGTTTGCCAAGTGCGATACCGCCGCCGATGAGCGGCAGGACGAGGAAGAGGGCTCCGATACCGTTCCCGTCGGCCCAAATGAGCAGGGCTGCCGGGAGCAGTACGGCGGCAGCGACCGCAAGTAGGCAGCCTCCGGCCCCGGTCGGCTCGGACGGTTGCGTGAAATGTTGCGTGGGCGCGCCCATGGTCCCCCCAGGGATTGTGCGAAGTGGGGATGGTATCGGCCTGGGGACAGTGAGGTGGCCGGACTGGATCACGCGCGACGCCATGCCTCCCTGATGCGGCGAGAGAGGGGCAGCGATGGGTGGGCTGCTGCCCCCTCTATGCCCACTACGTTGCAGGTCGGAGGCCACTACGGGGGGGGCTAGGGCAGTAGTGACCCCCCTCTAGATCCACTCGCCTGGGTAGCGGGGTCAGGAGGGGGGCTCGTAGTGGGGTCGGTAGAGGGGAGGGGGTCTATCGGGCGTCGAGCAGCTCGGGCGGAACGGCCGCTTCGAGGTCCTCGCGCCGGTAGCCGGCGAGGTTCTTCCCGCCGATGTTCACCTGCTTCGTAGTCCGCTTCACGCCGGCGTCCTCCAGCTCGCGGGCGAGGCGTTCGGCGTCCCAGTCGCCGTAGTCCTCGTCGAGGTTCTCCAGCCGCTGGAGCAGGTCCACGGTGTGCATGCGGGCGGTGTGCTGCATGACGGTGAGGCAGTCGGACAGCACGGGCGCGATGGTGAGCCCGGCTTGGTCGGCTGCGGCGGTGACGTCCTGCACGTCGTCGCCGGTGAGCTGACCCGCCTTCTGCCGCAGGGCGCGGCCGCGTTGGCACAGCTCGGCGAAGTCGGGGCCGGGCAGGAAGTCGGCGGGCACGGTGACGAACGAGGCGGGGCCGGTGACGAGGACGCCGGTCCCCTTGTGGTCCTCGGAGAGGACGGAGGCGTCGGCGCCCTGGGCGGCCTTGCCCTTGCCGAGCACCATGTCGCTGGAGGTCTGGTCGACGACCTGCGTGCAGTACCGCAGGGTGATGATCTCCCGCAGCTTGGTGGGCACCGAGTCGGCATCCGGGCGCTGTGAGGCGAAGTTGCTGATGAACCCGGCTGCGGGGCCGCGGCGGGCGATGCGGCACAGGTCGTTGATGACCTGGTCGCGGTCCTCCTTCTCCATCGCGGTGAAGTACTCCTGAAGCTCGTCGATGGTCACGAAGATGACGGGCAGGTTGTACTTCTCGACGATCGTCGGCGTCAGCTTGCCCTCGGGGGACACGGAGACGGGCAGGCCGCGCAGCAGCACGAAGCGGCGCTCCATCTCCGCCAGCAGCTCCTTCAGCATGGCCTTGAGCGCCTCGACGGCGTCGTCCTCGGCGCCCATGACGAGGCGGTGCGCGACGGCCTTCATGGGCATCCAGTCGGCGCCGCCTTTCCCGTCGGCGACGTAGTGCCTGACGAAAGGGTCCAGCAGACCGGCCGCGGTCATGAGCCGCTGGGTGAACGTCTTGCCGCGGCGGGGCAGGCCGCCGAAGAACAGGCTCTGCCACATGACGGGCACGGTGATGCGGGTACCGCGGGCATCCTGACCGAACGGGATCGGGTCCCACACGGAGAACGTCTCGGCCTTGACCAGCGGCGACGGCACCGGGGCGCTGAGGTAGGGGTCGTCGTCGGCGACCCACATCGACACGCGGCCAGCGTTTCCGCCGGCCGCCGCACGGACGCGGGAGGCGATGACCTGGATCTCGTCGACGCCGAGCTCGGCGGCGATCGCCGTGCGCTTCGCGAGGACGTCGGCAGCAGTCTTCCCGCCGCCCTTGGGCAGGTCGAAGATGACGGCCCAGCCGCGGCCGTCGCGTACTGGGCCCATGACGCAGGTGACGCGCGGCCCGTCGTCGTCGCCCTTGCCCTGTTTGAGCAGACCGGCGGCCCGGAGCGCGTCGTTGAGCTGCTGCGCAGTCATGTCGACCCGCAGGGGAGGCGTCGGGTTGTCGAGCAGCTGCACGTCGTCCCCGCGCCCAAGGTAGGCGAGCGGGATCGTGGCGGCGGCGGTCATGCCGGCCTGCAGCAGCGGGGGGGGCGAGGTACCAGCCGATCGCCGTGGCGGCGACCGCCGCGGCGGCGGCGCCCCAGCGCCAGCGGCGGGTGATGGTCCGCTGACGGTGTGCCAGCGCGTAGCGGGCGGCCGTCTCGACATCCTCGGGCTTGACCTTCACCTGCGCGCGCAGGGCCTTGACCGGGGCGGTCTGGTCGTGGGCGGTCAGGGTGGGCCACAGGCCACGCATCGCACGCCACAGGCCCTTTGTGGCCAGACACGCCATGCGGAACGCGTATTTGGGCAGGCGCAGCAGGTGGTAGCGGGTGTGCCACAGGCAGAGCCGTCCGAGGGCGACCGTGTTGGCCTTCAGGGAGGCTGCGGACCGTGCCCAGGCGGGCAGGATCGGCACGTCCGGCACGGTGAGCCAGTCGGCGAGCGGGTTGTCCGGGCGGTCGACGGCCTCTACGCCCTCGGCAGCAGCTGTGGCGAGCGTCTCGGCGTGTTGCTGGTACTCCGTATGTGTGGGCTCGGGTGCGAACTTGAGCAGACTCACCTGCGGTTTGTCGTGCCCGTTGACGGGCCGGGGCAGGGTGTCCGTCATGATGTGATCTCCGGTTGCTCGTAAGGGGGCCGGGGCCCGGGGCGGCCGGTTTCGCCTGGCAGCTGACGGCCGCCCCGGGGCGTGGCTACTTCTTCTTCTTGCGGCGCCTGGCCACGTTCTCGATGCGCTCGACCTTGCGCTGCAGGTCGCTGATATCGACGTCCGTGCCGGCCCTGCCGCGCTTCGCCATGCGGGCGACAAGCCCGGCGATGCGGGCCTTTTCGCCGATCGTGAAGTCGCTGAAGATCAGGTCATCGGCCACGGTCATTCCGTCTCTTCGCCGATGGTGAAGTGGTAGGCGGGGATGTCCTTGTTGCCGGCGTCGTGGTAGACGGCCTCCATCGCGCGGGCCTCGTCCGTGGCCTCGACGGTGCCGTTGCCGACCTGGTTACGGTTCCGGTCCTCGGCGATGTAGTAGTACTTGCCCATCGTGGGCTCCTCTCGGGTTGCGGGCCGGGCTGTCCGGCCCCACCGCACCCCCGCCTTGTGATCAGGACGGTCACAGGGCGGGGGACGGAAGGGCAGGGTCAACGGCCCTTGCGCTGCATGTCGCGCCACATGTCCCGCAGGACGAGGACGACGATCGCGGCCACGCCGCCGAGGATGGCCAGCGACGCGAACGCGATGCCTACGCCGCCGACGCAGACGGCGCAGGCGATGCCGAGCCACTCGCCCGCGCTACGACGCTGCTTGTGGTGCTGGCAGGCCTGCGGCGCGGGCTGCTGGGCCTGGGAGGCCTTGGCGAGCTCCAGCGCGGCCATGGCGACGGCGAGGACGTCGCTGTTGTGCTCGGCCTTGGCGACGGCGGCCTCGGCCTTGGCGAGGGGGGTCTGCTCGGTCATCGGGCCCACCTCCTCGGCGGGCGCGTGCGGGTACCGGCCGCCAGGCCGAGGGTGAACGCCAGCAGGACGGGCTGCGCCAGGACCTCGGCGACGACGGTGGCCACCAGGGTCGGCAGGCCGGGGAAGGCGAGCAGCAGGCCGAGCAGGGCGCCGAGCATCAGGTAGCGCATCACGCGTATCCGCCTTCCATCGGCTTGGCCGGGGCCTCCGGCTGCGGCTTCTTCGCGGCCCTCGACAGGGCGGTGCGCACGTAGGGCTCGTCGACGAGCAGGCGCCGGTGGTGGGCGATGTGCTCGGCGATCGCGCGAGGTGATGCGCCATCGCCCAGGGCAGATGCGGCTTCCTCGACGGCGCCTTGCAGGTTCACCGGCTCCAGCGCGCTGACCTGCTGATGCGCGGGCGCATCAGGTCGATGCACCTCGTACTCCGGGGGCAGCTGCCCGAGGACCAGGGCGACCGCGACGGGGTCGACGTGGACGTCGTAGGTGCCGAGGATCGCGGCCAGTTCGGCCGGGGGCGCATCAGGTCGCGCATCAGCTGCGAACCGGATCGCGTCGGCCGGGTCCATGGTGGCGAATGTGGCTCGCCCCGGCATCCGCCGCCGGTAGTCGAGGGCCTCGTCGTCGTCGATGCGCAGCTCGTACCGGCCGAAGGCGATGGCGATGATCTCGGCGGGGTCGGCCTGCTCGATCTGCCCGTTGAGGGTGCGGCGGCTGACGACGTGGTTGGCGGCGCGCAGCAGCTGGCGGTGGCGGCGGTCTGCCGCCTTCCTGGCGCGGATCTTCTTCAGGTTCATTCGCCCACCTCCGGGGCGGCGGCGCGCACGGCTCGGTGCGCGGCGATGCAGACGCCCTCACGGTCGCGGCGCTCGTGTGCGACGAGCAGCGCGGCCATCAGGGCGGGAACAGGGGGGAGGGGCCGGGCGGACCGGGCCGCCGCGCGCAGGGCGGCGGCCTCGGTCGGGCGGCGTACGGGCCGTGCGCTCACGGGGCGCCCTCGGTGAGGATCGCGGTGAGCTCACGGCCGAGGGCGCGCAGCTGGTCGGCGGCTTCGACGAGGGCGTCGGCGAGCTCCTCGACCTGGTCCGGGCTGTACGAGCCGGTGATGTCCTGCTGCTCGACGTACAGGACGACGTCGGTGGTGGCGCGCTGGGCGTACGGGGCCTGGGCGAGCATGGCGCGGAGCAGGTCGATACCGCTCGCACCGATGGCGTGCTCAGGCCCGTAGTGGGTGAGGTCGGGCTTGAACTGGGCGTGGCCGTCGTGGCGGCCGGTGCACCAGTCGGGTTCGTCGATCTCCAGTGTCTTGGTGACGAGGACGGGCACGGTCACGGTGCGGGGCTCGGTGCTCACTGGCCTCCACCCCCGGCCGACTTGAAGATGCGGCAGGCGGTGCCGGCCGGGGCGTCCGGGAGGCTGATGGCATAGCTGCCGTCGAGCAGGGTGGGAAGCCGGATGCCGTGGCGTTCGCAGGCGTCGACGCCCGCGTTGCTGCGGTCGACGACGGTCACGACGGGCGGGCCGCCGCACGGGGTGGGGTCGTCGTCGAGCGCGGCCGGGCAGCGCGGCATGTCTGCCATGGCAGACACCGACTCGATACCGAGTGTGCGCAGCAGGATCCGCAGGGACTCGGTGAGTGCGCCGTGGGCCCGGTTGAGGGCGAACAGGTCGCGGTGGTCGACGTCCTTGTGCTCGTCGAGGAGCAGCTGTGCGACGCGGGCGGCCACGGCGAGGTTGCTGGGGAGGGCCGGGGGCAGGGCGCCCGCCGTGGTGGCGGGCGCCTGCTCGGCCGGGGTGCGGCTCATCGGGCGGTGCCGGCGAGGGCGGCGATGCGGGCGACGGCGGCGACGTACTCGGGCTTGCGCGGCTTGTACGCCCGGATGAGGATCCGGACCTGGCCGAGGGTGTAGTGGGAGACGGCGTGCGTGCGGTGGGCGCGACCGCCGTGGACGGTGCGGCGGGTGCGGGCGGTGGCCGCGGGGGTGAGGCCGATCCGCTTGGCGACGGTGCGCAGTCCGTTGGCGCAGCCGGCGGCGGTGGTGCGGTCGACACCGGCGGCGATCGCCACGGTGGCGAGGGAGCGGGGGCGGCGACGGCACGAGGCGGCGAGGCGGGTGGCGGCGGAGCGCTGCCGGATGACGGCGCGCAGGGTACGGCGGGTGGTGCGGCTTAACCTTGTAGATACAGAGTATCGGGAACCTTGTAGATACACAACCCCAGTGGGACGATCCGTGTGTCTACAAGGAATGGGAGAGCGATGGCCGAGCAGCCCTCGGGGGCACCGAAGCGACACACGACACCCCGACCGATCCGGGTGCCTGACCCGCTGTGGCAGGCGTATGGGCGCGTCTGTGACCGACTCGGCACCGACCGTACGAACGACGTCCTGGAGCACATGAAGGCGCGCGTCCTGGAGCACGGCACCGCCGAAGATCGCGTCGACCTCGACAGGGCCGAGCAGGAGCTGGCGGAGCGGCGGGCCCGAAAGGGCGGCAGGCCGGCGCGACGCGCCGAAGCGTAAGGGCACACCCCAGAGGGCACAGCGAGGGCACCAGGCCCCGGATAACGCTGCGAAACGATGGCAAGTACTGGCAGTAGTTTCTGCACGTCAACCGGCCTTTCGGCGTTACGTGCAGGTCAGGCGATCAAGCAGGCGGTACGTGAACTACCGGTAGGCCCGGCCGGGTCCGCGGGGCTCCCGGTCGGCACAGGCGGGCTCCCGATCGGCACAGGCGGCTCCCGGTCTGCACGGGGACGAGGAAGGGTGGGCACCTGGGTGCCCACCCTTCTGGCCTGCTGGCTGCGGTCGATGAGGCCCCGAGGGGGAGGTGGTGTGGCGTAAGCGGCCGTGGGCGGTGGGCGCGTGCCCGCCGTGGGCCGTGGGCGCGATCAGTTGCGGGAGTTGCCGAACAGGAGGCGGTAGGCGATCAGGAGGACGAGCGATCCGCCGATCGCCGCGGCCCAGGTCGCGCCGTCGTAGAAGTCCTTGCTGATCGGGTGGTCCATCCAGCGGGCCGATATCCAGCCACCGATGAACGCGCCCGCGACGCCGATCAGGGTCGTGCCGATGAGGCCGCCCGGGTCGCGCCCCGGCAGCAGGAACTTCGCGATGGCTCCAGCCAACAGTCCCAGGATGATCCAGCTGATGATGGTCATGCCGTGAACCTGCCCTTTCACGCTGTGCCCGCACTGTCCCGGCCGTGTGATCTTGCTCCCGGCAGGCCGTGCTCGTGCGTCGTACGCCGGGCGTTCCGCGCGCGACGTCCCTGCCGCGCGTGTGCACGCCGCCTTGGTGGAGAGGACGCCCCGGCGGCGCCTGCCGGTTGCACTGATCAGTAGGGTGCGACGCATGACAGCCTCCGCTTCCGGTCTGCGCCGCACTCTCGGCGTCGGAGACGCCGTCGTCGTCGGACTCGGCTCGATGGTGGGAGCCGGGATCTTCGCCGCCCTCGCGCCCGCGGCGCACGCGGCCGGCTCCGGACTGCTCCTCGGGCTCGCCGTCGCCGCCGTGGTCGCGTACTGCAACGCCATGTCGTCGGCGCGCCTCGCCGCCCTGTATCCGGCCTCGGGCGGGACGTACGTGTACGGGCGTGAGCGGCTCGGGGAGTTCTGGGGGTATCTCGCGGGCTGGTCGTTCGTGGTCGGGAAGACGGCCTCCTGTGCGGCGATGGCGCTCACCGTGGGCACGTACGTGTGGCCGGAGCAGGCGCACGCTGTGGCGGTCGCGGCCGTGGTGGCGCTGACCGCGGTGAACTACGGCGGTGTCCAGAAGTCCGCGTGGCTGACGCGGGTGATCGTGGCGGTGGTCCTGGCTGTCCTCGCTGCCGTGGTGGTCGGATGTCTGGTGTCGGGCGAGGCCGATGCCGGGCGGCTGGACATCGGGGCCTCGGACGGTGTGGGCGGTGTGCTTCAGGCGGCCGGTCTGCTGTTCTTCGCGTTCGCCGGGTACGCCCGGATCGCGACCCTCGGTGAGGAGGTACGGGACCCGGCGCGCACCATTCCGCGGGCGATCCCCCTGGCGCTGGGCATCGCGCTCGTGGTGTACGCGGGTGTGGCGGTGGCTGTCCTTTCGGTGCTGGGGTCGGACGGTCTCGGGGACGCGACGGCGCCGCTGGCCGACGCGGTGCGGGCGGCCGGGATGCCCTGGCTCGGGCCGGTGGTGCGGGTCGGTGCGGCCGTTGCCGCGCTGGGGTCGCTGCTCGCCCTGATCCTGGGCGTCTCACGGACGACGCTGGCCATGGCCCGGGACCGGCATCTGCCGGGCGCGCTGGCGGCCGTGCATCCGCGCTTCCAGGTGCCGCACCGGGCGGAGCTGGCCGTGGGTGCGGTGGTCGCGGTCCTGGCCGCCACGGTGGACGTCCGAGGCGCGATCGGGTTCTCCTCCTTCGGTGTGCTGGCGTACTACGCCGTGGCCAACGCGTCGGCCTGGACGCTGGATTCGGCGCCGACGGCACGTCTGGTGCCGGTGGTCGGGCTGCTCGGGTGCGCGGTGCTGGCGTTCTCGCTGCCGGGGATTTCCGTGGTCGTGGGCGCGGGTGTGCTGGTGGTGGGGGCCGTTGCGTTCGGAGTGCGGCGGGGGGTGCGGGCGAGGGCCGGGAGAGGGTAGCTGCCTCTTGGGTCCGTCAGGGGCATCTCACCGGGTCGTCCGCCAGCTCGGGATGTGAAGTCCCGTCGGGTGGGCTGGTGTTGTGGGCCTGGGCCGTCACTCGTGTCGGCAAGTGCTCGATCGCGGTCATGGCTTCATGATGCAGGCCGCCGCTGACAGCCGGGCCGGCCTGTGGACAACCCCGGGCCTGTGGACACCGGGCCGCGTTTCCCCGCCGTCAGCGCATCGCGAACGGCTCGTTCGTCCGCACGATGTCGCGGCCCAGCGGGAGCAGCGAGACCGGGATGAGCTTGAAGTTCGCGACGCCGAGCGGGATGCCGATGATCGTGACGCACAGCGCGATGCCGGTGACGATGTGGCCGAGGGCCAGCCACCAGCCCGCCAGGACCAGCCAGAGCACGTTGCCGACGCAGGACGGCGCGCCCGCGTCGCGCCGCTCGACCGTCGTGTATCCGAAGGGCCACAGGGCGTAGACGCCGATGCGAAAGGCCGCGATGCCGAACGGGATGCCGATGACGGTGATACAGAGGAGCAGGCCCGCGGCCATGTAACCGAGGAACAGCCAGAAGCCGCTCAGGACGAGCCATATGACGTTCAGGATGGTCCTCACTGGTTCCCACCTGCCATCTTCTCGAGCCGGGCGATGCGGTCCGCCATCGGCGGGTGCGTGGAGAACATCTTCGACAGGCCCTGGCCGGGCCGGAACGGGTTCGCGATCATCATGTGGCTGGCGGTCTCGATGCGCGGCTCGGGCGGCAGCGGGAGCTGCTTCGTGCCCAGTTCGAGCTTGCGCAGGGCGCTGGCCAGGGCGAGCGGGTCGCCGGTGAGCTGAGCTCCCGAGGCGTCCGCCTGGTACTCCCGGGAGCGGCTGATGGCCAGTTGGATGAGAGAGGCGGCCAGCGGGCCCAGGATCATGATCAGCAGCATGCCGAGCAGGCCGGGGCCGTCGTCGTCGTCCGAGCGCCCGATCGGGATCAGCCAGGCGAAGTTGACCAGGAACATGATGACGGAGGCGAGGGCGCCGGCGACCGACGAGATGAGGATGTCGCGGTTGTAGACATGGCTGAGCTCGTGCCCGATGACGCCGCGCAGCTCACGCTCGTCCAACAGGCGCAGGATGCCGTCGGTGCAGCACACGGCGGCGTTGCGCGGGTTGCGGCCTGTGGCGAACGCGTTGGGCGCTTCCGTCGGGGAGATGTACAGGCGCGGCATGGGCTGGCGGGCCTGCGTGGAGAGCTCTCGGACCATGCGGTAGAGGCCCGGGGCCTCGAACTCGCTCACCGGGCGGGCACGCATCGCACGGAGGGCCAGCTTGTCGCTGTTCCAGTAGGCGTACGCGTTGGTGGCCAGCGCTACCAGGACGGCGATGACGAGCCCCATGCGGCCGAAGAAGCTGCCGATGACGATGATGAGTGCGGACAGTCCCCCGAGGAGGACTGCTGTCCTGAGCCCGTTGTGCCGGCGGTGCACGGTACGCCCTCCAAGTGGTGCGGCAGGGGGACCTTTGCTGATCTGCGGTGCCACTGGTGCCGTGATGTCACGTCCAGTGGACCCTCCCGTACTGGTCAACGCCAGGCGGGAGGCACTAGTTCCCTTGTGCGCGCGGCGGCGGGTGTGGACCGTCCGGGTGAACGGCTCCCGGACGCGGCACGCGCGCCTGGAGGGCCGGGTGCCCCACGCGCGCGTGGCGAATGCGCCTGTCGTTCAGAAGAGGGCCGTGTCGGTGAAGCGCAGGACCAACTGGGGCGCGCCGGACAGGGCGATGCCGAGGACGCCGGTCAGCGCGATCGCGGCCGTGAGCGGCTTGGGGACGCGGCGCTTCTCGGGTTCGCCCTCGGGGGCGCGGAAGAGCAGGGCTGTCCACTGGAGGTAGTAGAACAGCGCGATGACGACGTTGACGGCCATGATCACGGCCAGCCAGCCGAGGCCGGCGTCGACGGCCGCCGAGAAGACGGTGACCTTGGCGAAGAGGCCGATGATGCCCGGCGGCAGCCCGGCCAGGCAGAGCAGGAAGAACGCCAGGAGCAGCGCGGACAGGGGGCTCGACGCGTACAGGCCGCGGTAGTCGGAGACGCGGTTGAGCAACTTCGTCCGCCCGACGAGCGCGGCCACGGCGAAGGCCCCGAGGTTCACGGCGCCGTACATCAGGGCGTAGGCGACGGTGGAGCCGATCGATTTCTCGGCGTCCCCGGAGTACGCGGCGGCCGCGATCGGCACCAGGAGGTAGCCGGCCTGGCCGACGGACGACCAGGCGAGCAGGCGTACCGCGCTGTACGCGCGCGTGGCCTGCTGGCGCAGGGCGCCGACGTTGCCCACGGTCATGGTGAGTGCGGCCAGGACGGCCAGGGCGGGGCCCCAGACGTCGGCGTACGAGGGGAGGGCGACGACCGTGACGAGGATCAGGCCGCTGAAGCCGACCGCCTTGCCGATGACCGACAGGTAGGCGGCGATCGGCAGGGGCGCCCCCACGTAGGTGTCGGGCACCCAGAAGTGGAAGGGCACGGCGGCCGTCTTGAAGGCGAAGCCGACGAGGGTGAGGACGACGCCGGTCTGGGCGAGCGTGTGGAGCTGTCCGTCGACGTTCTGGATGCGGTCGGCGACCTGGGTGAGGTAGAGGGTGCCCGTGGAGGCGTACACGAAGCTGATGCCCATGAGGCTGACCGCGGTCGCGGTGACCGAGGACAGGAAGAACTTCAGGGCCGCCTCGGAGGACTTGCGGTCGCCGTGCCGGAGGCCGACCAGCGCGAAGGCGGGCAGGGAGGCGACCTCCAGGGCGACGATCAGGGTCGCGAGGTCGCGGGAGGCGGGAAGGAGGGCGGCGCCGGCCGCGGAGGACAGCAGCAGGAACCAGTACTCCCCTTCGGGCAGCTCCTTGCGGGCGTCCTTCAGGGCGGTGACCGACAGGAGGGCGGCGAGGAGGGCGCCGCCCAGGACCAGGAACTGGATGATCAGGGTGAAGCGGTCGGCCGTGTAGCTGCACACGGTGGTGTCGCCGGTCAGGCAGAAGGTGCTGCGGTCGCCGTCCAGGAGGGGCAGCAGCATCAGCGTGGCGGCGGCCAGACCGGCCACGGACGTCCAGCCGAGCAGCGTCTTGCGGTGCTCGGCGACGAACAGGTCGGCGACCAGGACGACGAGGCCGACGACCGCCGCGATGGTGGGCGGCGCGATGGCGAGCCAGTCGACGGACTGGACCAGCGACGCAGCCAGGGGGTGGGCCGGGGAGCTCATCGGGTGCCTCCTGCGAGGAGCTGCTGGACGGCCGGGTCGCTCAGGCCGAGGAGGGCCTTGGGCCACAGGCCCGCGACGACGGTGAGGACGACGAGCGGGGTCCAGGCCGCGAACTCGTAGCTGCGGACGTCGGTGAGCCTGGGGGCGTCCTGCGGCAGGGCGCCCATGCACACGCGGCGGACCACGACCAGCAGGTACGCGGCCGTCAGCAGCGTCCCGAAAGCGCCGATCGCCATGAACGTGAGGAAGGCGGGACGGCTGAGGCCGGCCGCCGGCTGGAACGCCCCGAACAGGGCCAGCATCTCGCCCCAGAACCCGGCCAGGCCCGGCAGGCCGAGCGAGGCGACCGCGGCGAAGGCGAGCAGCCCGCCGAGGCGCGGGGCCTTGCCGTAGAGCGCGGCTCCGGTCTCCTCGGCGAGGGTGTCGAGGTCGGTGGTGCCGGTGCGGTCCTTCAGGGCGCCGACGAGGAAGAAGAGCAGGCCGGTGATGAGGCCGTGGGCGATGTTGGCGAACAGGGCGCCGTTCACGCCGGTCGGGGTCATCGACGAGATGCCGAGCAGGACGAAGCCCATGTGGCCGACGGAGGAGTAGGCGATGAGGCGCTTGAGGTCGCCCTTCGCGCCCGGCTTGGCGAGGGCCAGGCAGGCCAGGGATCCGTAGATGATGCCGACGACGGCGAGCGCTGCGAGGTAGGGCGCGAAGGTGCGGAAGCCGTCCGGGGCGATGGGGAGGATGATCCGGACGAATCCGTATGTACCCATCTTCAGCAGGACACCGGCCAGCAGGACGGAGCCAACGGTCGGCGCGGCGGTGTGGGCGTCGGGCAGCCAGCTGTGCAGCGGCCACATCGGCGTCTTGACCGCGAGCCCGATCCCGATCGCCAGAACGGCGATGACCTGCACGGATGTGGTCAGCGACCGGCCGTTGTCAGTGGCGAGTGCCATCATGTCGAACGTGCCCGCCTTGAGCCCGATCAGGAGCAGGCCGAGCAGCATGACCACGGAGCCGAGCAGCGTGTAGAGGATGAACCGCCACGCGGCCTGGCTCCGGCCCTCGCCGCCCCAGCGTGCGATGAGGAAGTACATCGGGATGAGGACCATCTCGAAGGCGAGGAAGAACAGCAGCAGGTCGAGGACGGCGAAGGTCGCGAGCGTGCCGGACTCGAGGACGAGCAGCAGCGCGACGAAGGCCTTCGGGCTCGGGCCTTCGGCCCGCGGCGTCAGCCACTGATGTTGCTGCTTGAAGTACGAGTAGAGCGCGCAGAGGAAGGTCAGCAGCGCGGTCAGGACCAGAAGGGGGAGGGAGATGCCGTCGATGCCGAGGTGGATGCGCACGTCGAGTGCGGGGATCCAGCTGATGTCCGTGCTGGCCTGCATCTTCGACGGCTGGTCGTGGTCGAAGCCGACCGCGAGGACGATCGCCGCGATGAGGACCGCGCCGGTGACGGTGACGCCGTGCCGGAGCACGGCCTGCTCGGGTGACTTCCCCTTCAGCCCGGGCGGGGCCGGCAGGAGAGCCGCGGCGGCGCCGAGGAGCGGGCCGACGACGACGAATGCCAGAAGGAACTGCATCACGGACTCGTTGATATCGATCACGCCTGCTCACGCTCCCGTGGCGACGAGGACGACGGCGACCGCGAGGACGACGGTGCCGGCGAGCAGCGCGCTCACATAGGTCTGGACGTTGCCGGTCTGGGCGCGCCGTACGGCGGCGCCGAGCCAGCGGGGCAGCGCACCGGCGCCGCGTACGTAGGTCTCGACGACCTCCCGGTCGAGGAACCGGACGAGGCTCGCTCCGGCCTGGACCGGTCGGACGAAGAGGGCGCTGTACAGGGCGTCCATGTGGAAGCCGGCGGCCGCGTGGCGGTGCAGCGGGCCGAGCAGGAGCCGTCCGGGGTCGGCGGGGTCGGGCGCGTAGGCGATGTTGCCGTAGGCCGGCTCGTGGGTGGCGATTGCCTCCGCCTCGACCTGGGCGGCGTCGCCCTCGGGGTGGGCCGCGACCGCGCCCAGCGGGACGGGTGCGGTAAGCGCGGTGGTGTGCCGCCAGGCGCCGTAGGTGGCGATGCCGCCGACCAGGGCCACGCCCGTGCCGAGCACGGAGGTGGTGAGGGTCGGGCTGAGATCGCGGCCGTCGAACCAGTCGGGCAGCAGGCGGAACGCGAATCCGCCGAGGGCCAGTGACGGGGCGGCGAGCACCCACAGCACGACGGTCATCGTCAGCGGCTGCCTGCCGTGGTCGGGGGCTTCGGCGCCCCGGCCGCGGAAGGCCAGCAGCCACAGGCGCATCGCGTAGGCGGCGGTGAACACGGCCGTGAGCAGACCGGCGACCAGGACGATCCAGCCCGCGGCGGCGGGGGCGTGCTCGGTGTGTCCGGTGACGACGTGTTCGGCGACGCCGAGGACGGCCTCCTTGGAGAAGAAGCCGCTGAAGGGCGGGATCGCGGCGAGCGCGAGGAGCGCCACGGTCATCGTCCAGTAGGCGTCGGGGACGCGGTCGCGCAGGTTCCGCATACGGGACATGGCGGCGAGCGAGTTGGTGCCGGCGGCGTGGATGATCACGCCGGCCGCGAGGAACAGCAGCGCCTTGAAGGCGCCGTGGGACAGGAGGTGGAAGACGGCGGCTCCGCGGTCGCCGACGGCGAGGGCGCCGGTCATGTAGCCGAGCTGACCGATCGTCGAGTAGGCGAGGACGCGCTTGATGTCGTCCTGGGCGAGCGCGGCGAGCGCCGAGCCGGTCATCGTGACGGCGGCCATGACGGCGAGGACGACCATCGCTGCCTGGGAGGCCTCGAAGACCGGGAGGAGACGGGCGATGAAGTAGACACCGGCGGCGACCATCGTCGCGGCGTGGATCAGCGCGGAGACGGGGGTCGGGCCCGCCATCGCGTCGGGGAGCCAGGTGTGCAGCGGGAACTGCGCGGACTTGCCCGCCACGCCCGCCAGGAGCAGCAGGGCGATCAGCGTCGGGTGGTCGAGTCCGCCGCTCGCGACGGCGCCCAGGACCCGGGTGATGCGGAACGAACCGGCGTCGGCGGCCAGGGCGAACAGGCCGATGAGGAAGGGGACGTCGCCGAACTTGGTGACCAGGAAGGCCTTGAGGGAGGCGGCGCGGGCCTGAGGGGTCTCCCAGTAGTGGCCGACCAGGAAGTAGGAGCAGATGCCCATGACTTCCCAGCCGACCAGCAGCACGATCAGGTCGCCGGAGTAGACGACCAGGAACATCGCGGAGGTGAACAGGGAGACCAGGGCGGCGTACGAGGGGTAGCGCGGGTCGTCCCGCAGGTAGCCCGTCGAGTAGATCTGCACGCAGGAGGCGACCAGGCCGACCAGGACGGCGACGAGGGCGGCGAAGCCGTCGATGTGCAGGGCGAGTTCGATCGGGACCGAGCCGGTGGGGGTGAGTTCGGTGGCCGCGTTGACGCCCGCGTCACCACCCTGCCGCACGGCGACCAGCGCGGCGAGCACCAGGGAGGTGAGCGTCGGCAGGACGGCGAGCGGGCGGACGAAGCCCGGTGCCGTGCGGCCCAGGAGCAGGCCGGCGACGGCGCCGAGGAACGGAAGGAGGGGGACGAGGACGGCGAGGGTGGTCGTGGTCACGCGGTGGCCTCAGCCTTCTGGGCCTCGCCGGACTGCTCGGCCGTAAGGGCGTCGTGGTCGGTGCCGTCGGGGTCGTGCCGTTCGGCGGTGTCGCGGAGCTTGTCGATGTCCGCGGTGCCGCGGTTGCGGTGGACGGCGAGGACGATCGCCAGGCCGATGCCGATCTCGGCGGCGGCGATGGCGATGGTGAACAGGGTGAGGGCCTGGCCGGAGTGCAGGGTCTCCTCGGCGGTCCTGCTGAGCCAGACGTCGAAGGCGACCAGGTTGAGGTTGACGGCGTTGAGCATCAGCTCGACCGACATCAGGACCAGGATCGCGTTGCGGCGGGCGAGGACGCCGTACAGGCCGGTGCAGAAGAGGAGGGCGGAGAGGACGGCGGGATAGGCGAGGTGCATCAGCGGGTCCCTTCCTTCTCGCTCCGGTCCTGCTCGCTCGGGGCGGCCGGGGTGCTCCCAGCCGCGGGCGCCGCGGCGGTCTTCGCCTTGCGGGACAGGACGATCGCGCCGACCAGGGCGGCGAGGAGGAGGACGGAGAGGGCCTCGAAGGGGAGGACCCAGTTCTGGAAGAGGCTCGCGCCGGTGGCCTCGGTGGAGCCGGCGGCGGGGCCGTCCAGGTCGATCCAGGTGGTGCGGAAGGCGTCGACGACCACCCAGACCAGGGCGGCAGCGGCGGCGACGGCCACGGTGAGGGCGGCCCAGCGGTTGCCGGAATCGGCGTCCGGGGAGCGGCCGATGGGGGCCCTGGTGAGCATCAGGCCGAACAGGAGGAGGACGACGACGGAACCGACGTAGATGAGGACCTGCACCCAGGCGATGAACTCGGCGGTGAGCAGGAGGTACTCGACGGCCAGGCCGCCGAGGGTGACCACCAGCCACAGGGCGGCGTGCACCAGCTGCCGGGTGGTGACGGTGACGAGCGCGGCGCCGAAGGTGACCAGGCCGACGAGGAGGAAGGCGATCTCGACGCCGGTCGGGGAGAGGAAGCCGTGGGTTTCGGCGGCCGTGGCGAACGCGGTCATTCCCGGCCCTCCTGCCCCGGCTTCGGCTGATCCGTCTGCGGGGCCGGCTGATCCGTCTGCTGCTTGGAGTCGCCCTGCGGGCGGGTCGGCCGCTCGGCTGCCCGGGCCTGCTCGTCGGCGTGCGGTTCGGTGGCGGGCGGGGCCTGCTGGGCGGCCAGCTTGTCGGCGGTCTTGCGGGCGGTGACGAGTTCCTTCGGCTCCTCCGCGCCGGGGTCGAGGGCCGGCGGGGCCGGGACGGTCCACATCCACTCGCGGAGCTTGTCGCGCTCGTGGGTGAGGTCGCGGATGTCGGTCTCGGCGTACTCGAACTCCGGGGACCAGAACAGGGCGTCGAAAGGACAGACCTCGATGCAGATACCGCAGTACATGCACAGAGAGAAGTCGATGGCGAAGCGGTCGAGGACGTTGCGGCTGCGTTCGCGGCCGCCGGGGGTCGCCGCCGGGACCGTCTCCTTGTGGGAGTCGATGTAGATGCACCAGTCGGGGCACTCGCGGGCGCACAGCATGCAGACCGTGCAGTTCTCCTCGAACAGGCCGATCACACCGCGGGTGCGGGGCGGGAGGTCGGGCTGGGCGTCGGGGTACTGCGCGGTGACGGACTTCTTCGTCATCGTGCGGAGGGTGACGGCCAGGCCCTTGGCGAGGCCGGAGCCGGGGATGGGGGCCATGGTTAGTTGATCACCACCTTGACGATGCCGGTGAGGGCGATCTGGGCGAGGGAGAGGGGGACGAGGAGGGTCCAGGACAGTTTCTGGAGCTGGTCCTCGCGCAGGCGGGGGTAGGTGACGCGCAGCCAGATGACGAGGAAGGCGAGTACGGCGGTCTTCAGCAGGGTCCAGACCCAGCCGAGGCCGTCGGCGCCCCAGGGGCCGTGCCAGCCGCCGAGGAACAGGACGGTGGTCAGGCCGCACAGGACGACGATCCCGGCGTACTCGGCGAGGAGGAAGAGGGCGAAGCGGAGGCCCGTGTACTCGGTGTACGCGCCGAAGATGATCTCCGAGTCGGCGACGGGCATGTCGAAGGGCGGGCGCTGGAGTTCGGCGAGGCCGGCCACGAAGAAGACGATCGCGCCGACGATCTGCCAGGGCAGCCACCACCACTCGAAGGCGTCGAGGATGCCGGGGATCGAGACGGTGCCGGCCGCCATCGCCACCGAGGCGGCGGTCAGGAGCATCGGCAGTTCGTAGGCGAGGAGCTGGGCGGCGGTGCGGAGGCCGCCGAGGAGGGAGAACTTGTTCGCTGACGCCCAGCCGGCCATGAGCGAGCCGAGGACGCCGACGCCCATGACGGCCAGGACGAAGAAGACACCGGCGTCGATGACCTGGCCGACGGCTCCCTCGTCCGGGCCGATGGGGATGGCGAGCAGGACGAGGAGGTACGGCAGGAGGGCGACGGCGGGAGCCAGTTGGAAGATACGGCGGTCCGCGCCCGCGGGGACGACGTCCTCTTTCTGCGCGAACTTCACGCCGTCGGCGATCAGCTGGGCCCAGCCGTGGAAGCCGCCGGCGTACATGGGGCCGAGGCGGCCCTGCATATGGGCCATGACCTTGTGTTCGGTCTGGCCGATGATCAGGGGGAACGTGAGGAAGACGACGAAGACGACCAGGAGTCGCAGGGTGACGTCGAGCACGTCGTTCACCGCGGGCCTCCTGTGGGGTCATCGGGGTTGTCGGTGGGCTGCGGGTTGCTCGCCGGTTCTGAGGCTTCGGCGGTGTCCGAGGGTTCAGGTGTGCCGGAGCGCTCAGGGCTGTCAGCGGACTCGGGGGTGTCCGGTGACTCCGAGGTGGTGTTCGGGGTCTTCGGGGCATCCGACGGCTCGGGAGTCGGCAGCGCGCCGGCCTCGGGGGACGGTACGGGAGCCGGCTCCTCGAAGGCCGGGCGGGCGTGGTGCCAGGGGGCGTCCGAGCTGCGCGGGGGCCGTGCTGCCCTGCCCGGCCGGTTGCCGCCGGGGGCGGACCCGGCCTGCTGCGACGCCGAGCCGTCACTCACGCTACGCGCCCGGCGCGGCTCCGCCGAGGCGGTCGGCGTTCCGGGCCCGGCTTCCGAGGACTCCGGCTCGGTGGCCGGTGGCTGAGAGCCGGTCGCGCTCACCGCTGGTTCGGCTCCGGTCGCCCGGGATTCGGAACCGGAGGTTGTGGATCCGAGGCCCGAGGTCGTGGCTTCGGGACCGGAGGTCGTGTCTCCGGAACCTGAGGTCGCCGATTCGGCACCTGAGGTCGTGTGTCCGGAACCTGAGGTCGTGGCTTCGGGACCGGAGATCGCCGATTCGGCACCTGAGGTCGTGTCTCCGGAACCTGAGGTCGTGGCTTCGAGACCCGAGGTCGTGGCTTCGGGACCCTTGGACGTCTGGCTCGCCGAACCCTCCGCCGCCGAGCGGCTACGACGCGGTCGTTCCGAAGGGGGGACAGCCGGGGCAGCCGGGGGCGGAGTCGTCGTGTCACGGGCAGCGGACTGGCTTGCCGAGCCCGCCGCAGCCGAGCGGGTTCGCCGTACCGGGCGTTCGCCCGCCGCGCGGGCGGTGCCCCGGGCCGGGCGGTCGGCTGCCGCGCGGCCGGCGCCGCGGGCCGGGGCCGGGGGGAGCTGGCCCTTCAGGGGGCCCCATTCGTTCGGGTCGGGGACGCCGGGTGGAAGCATCTGACGGCGCTTGGGGCCGCCGTGTTCCGACTCGCCGGGCTCCTTCGCGCCCGGCCAGGCCTTGGCGACCCGGGCGGCCAGGACGAAGTCCTTGCGCAGGGGGTGGCCTTCGAAGTTCTCGGGCAGGAGCAGGTGGTCCAGCGCCGGGTGGCCTTCGAAGGTGATGCCGAACATCTCGTGCGTCTCGCGTTCGTGCCAGGCGGCGCCCGCGTAGACACCGACCGCCGAGGGCAGGGTGGGGGCCTCGTGCGGGACCGTCGTACGCAGGAGGAGACGGCGGAGCGGGGACAGCGCCGCTACGTGGGCCGTGACCCGAAAGCCCGTGCCCGGTTCGTCGACCGCGCTCAACCAGTCGAAGTACGTGCAGGTCAGGCGGTCGCGTGCGGTCTCCAGGGCGGAGATCCAGGCCGTCGGCGGTACGTCGACCGTCAGGACCTCGTACGACTCCTCGGCCGTGGCGTCCGTGCCGAAGAGTTCCTCGGCGTCGGCGGGGAGCCAGCCGACCGCGGTCATCGTCCCTCCCCCGGAGTCGAGTCGGTGCCCGGGGCGGGAACCGGCGGCTGCACCAGACCGCTCTGCAGCGCCGCTGCCGAAGGACGGGCGGCGCCGCTTCCGTACCGCTCCCCCAGCGACTCGCGGGCGATCTTCTCCTGGAGCTTGAGGATGCCCTGGAGCAGCGCCTCGGGCCGGGGCGGGCAGCCGGGGACGTAGACGTCGACGGGGATGATCTGGTCGACGCCCTTGGTGACGGAGTACGAGTCCCAGTAGGGGCCGCCGCAGTTGCTGCACGCGCCGAAGGAGATGACGTACTTGGGTTCCGGCATCTGCTCGTAGAGGCGCTTCACCGCCGGCGCCATCTTGTCCGTGACCGTGCCGGAGACCACCATCAGGTCGGCCTGGCGCGGGCCCGGCGCGAAGGGGATGACGCCGAGGCGGATGAAGTCGTGGCGGGCCATCGACGCGGCGATGAACTCGATCGCGCAGCAGGCCAGGCCGAAGTTGAAGACCCAGAGCGAGTAGCGGCGGCCCCAGTTGAGGATCACCTTCATCGGCTCGGGTGCGAGACGCGCCAGGGCGCCGAGCCGCTTCGGCTCGGGAAGCAGCACGGGCTCGGGCTCGGTGCCGGCGGGGGTCACGTCCATGCCAGGACGCCCTTCTTGTATGCGTAGAGCAGGCCCACGGCCAGGAAGCCGAGGAAGATGAACATCTCCACCAGGGTCGTCGCGCCGTAGCCGGGGGCTGCGAAGACGGTCGCCCAGGGGAACAGGAAGATCGAGTCGACGGCGAAGATCACGTACAGGAACGCGTAGACGTAGTAGCGGACCTGGGTGTGGGCCCAGCCCTCGCCGACGGGGTCGACGCCGCACTCGTACGTCAGGAGTTTCTCGGGTGTGGGGACCACGGGCCGCAGCAGGCGACCGGCCCCGAAGGCGACGGCGACGAACAGCACGCCGATGACGGCGAGCAGTCCGACGACCGAATAGGACTGGAAGTAGTCCGCCGCGACGACGGTCGTGGTGACGACGGTCGGTTCCGGCACGTCCGTCCCTCGCTCCCTCAAACTCGGACTGGATCCTGCGACGGTTCCGCGGCTCCGGGGCACGGCCGGGAACAACGGACGCCGCCGTTCGACGAAGAACGGACGCCGCCGTTCGACGATCTGTACGCACGGGAGTCTAGGCCCTGATAAAGGCAGGGTAAGCAGCCCGTCACGCCCTGGCATGCGGGGGTGGGGTTTACCTCAGTCGATCCTGGCGGTCTGCCTCATGGCGCGGGTGCCCGCCGCCGGGCACGCTAACGCATATGACCGAACGCATCCCGCCCTTGGGCACGAGCGCGGCCCCCACGGCGGCCGGGCCGGACGACCGCCCGCCGCCGCCCCGCCTCGCCTACGACCGGCACACCTGGAAGGAGATCGCGCATCTCCTGGCGAACCTTCCGGTGGCGCTGCTCGGCTTCACCTATGTCGTGACGGCGATGTTCACCAGCTTCGGGCTGACGGTCACGGTGATCGGGTTCCCGCTGCTCGCGGCCGGTCTGGGCGGCGCTCGGCTGCTGGGCCGGATGGAGCGGGCGAGAGCCAGGGCGCTGCTCGGGGTGCGGGTGGACGAGCCGAGCCGGCTGCCGCTGCGCGGCCGGGGCGGCTTCCTCCAGAAGCTGTGGATGTCGCTGAAGGACCCGGTGGGCTGGCGCACGGTGCTGTACGAGTTCATACGGCTGCCGTGGGGTGTCCTCACCTTCGCCATCACGCTGACCTCGCTGTTCGTGCTGTGGCCGGTGCTGCCGTTCATCGCGCGGGGCCTGGCCAACGCCGATCGGGCCATGGTGCGCGGGCTGCTGTCGCCCTCCGACGAGCTGGAGCGGCGCATCGCCGAGCTGGAGTCGGACCGGGGGGTCGTGGTCGACACGGCGGCGGCCGACCTGCGGCGCATCGAGCGGGACCTGCACGACGGCGCGCAGGCCCGGCTGGTCAATCTGGCCATGGGGCTGGGCCTGGCCAAGGAGAAGGTGCTGGAGGACCCCGACGCGGCGGCGGCGATGGTCGAGGAGGCGCACGGCGAGGTGAAGCTGGCGCTCCAGGAGCTGCGCGACCTGGCGCGGGGCATCCACCCGGCGGTGCTGACCGACCGCGGTCTGGACGCGGCCCTGTCCGCGGTCTCCTCGCGCTGCACGGTTCCGGTCAAGGTGACGGTCGACCTGCCGGCGCGGCCGGCCGCGGCCATCGAGGGCATCGCCTACTTCACCGTCTCGGAGCTGCTGCAGAACGTCAGCAAGCACAGCGCGGCGAAGTCGGCGTCGGTGGATGTGTGGCGGACGAACGACCGGCTGCTCATCCAGGTGTGGGACGACGGCCGCGGGGGCGCGAGCCTCGACGGCGGTACGGGGATGCGGGGCCTGGCCGAGCGGCTGGACGCCGTCGACGGGCTGTTCGTCCTGGAGTCCCCCGAGGGCGGCCCGACGACGGTCACGGCGGAACTGCCCTGGCGCGACCGCACGGACGACTCGGGCACGGGCGCCCCCTGAGCGGCGCCCACGGGTGGGGATAACCCCCCGTCCAAGACGCCGACGGACTCCATGGTCCGCCGACCTGCGGCGCAGCAGGGTGGAGGTACGGGGAGACAGCCGCAGGACGAGGGAGAAGGACGACGCCGATGGCCACGGAGTACGGACAGGGATACGGGCTCGACGGCAGGCCCGGGTTCCCCGGGAGCACCGAGAGGCGGCACCGGCTGCCCGCCGCGCTGCGGGCGCCGGTCGAGGGCCGCACCTGGCGGGAGCTCGGATATGTGCTGCTGAGCCTGCCGATCAGCATCCTGCTGTTCACCTACGCGGTCACGATGGTGTCGCTGGGGGCGGGACTGCTGGTGACGTTCCTCGGCATACCGGTGCTGGCGGCGGGGCTCGCGGGGTGCCGTGGCCTCGGGGCGCTGGAGCGGGGGCGGGCGCGGGCGCTGCTGGACCTGGACGTGGCCGGCCCGGAGCCGCTGCGGCTGAAGAAGCCGGGCGCGATGGCGTGGATGGGGGCCGTCCTCAAGAGCGGCGCCTCGTGGCGGGCGCTGCTGTACGCGGTGCTGCACCTGCCGTGGGCGGTGTTCTCGTTCGTCGTCGCCGTGAACCTCTGGGTGCTGGGCTGGGCACTGCTGACGTACCCGCTGTGGTTCTGGGTGTTCCCGATGTACGCCGGGCAGGACGGGATCCAGCTGTACGGCGACGAAGCGCACCGGGTCTATCTGGACAACCCCTTCGAGATCACGGTGACCGCGCTGGTGGGTCTGCTGCTGACGATCGCCACGCCGTGGATCGTGCGGGCGCTGACGACGGTGGACCGGCTGCTGGTGCACGGGCTGCTCGGGCCGTCGCGGCTGGCCTCGCGGGTGGTGGAGCTGGAGTCGGACCGGGGGGTCGTGGTCGACACGGCGGCGGCGGACCTGCGGCGCATCGAACGGGACCTGCACGACGGGGCGCAGGCCCGGCTGGTGGCGCTGGCCATGGATCTGGGGCTGGCGAAGGAGAAGCTCCAGGAGGACCCGGAGACGGCCGCGCGGATGGTGGACGAGGCACACGGAGAGGTGAAGACGGCGCTCCAGGAACTGCGGGACCTGGCCCGGGGCATCCACCCGGCGGTGCTGACCGACCGCGGCCTGGACGCGGCCCTGTCCGCGGTCTCCTCGCGCTGCACGGTTCCGGTGCAGGTCGAGGTCGACCTGGCGGAGCGGCCGGCGCCGGCGATCGAGGGGATCGCGTACTTCACGGTGTCGGAGCTGCTGCAGAACGTCAGCAAGCACGCGCGGGCGACCTGGGCGGGCGTGGAGGTGTGGCGGACGGAGAACCGGCTGATGCTCCAGGTCGTGGACAACGGCGTGGGCGGGGCCGATGTGTCCCAGGGCTCCGGTCTCACGGGGCTGGCGGAGCGGCTCGACGCGGTGGACGGGATCCTGGTGGTGGACTCGCCGGTGGGGGGGCCGACCAGGGTGACCGCGGAGTTGCCGTGGCGGGGCGCGCACGTGAGGTGACCTTCGGCTCCCCCCGCCGGATCGGTCGGATCGCCCCCCACCCGGATCGTCGGATCGCTCGGACAACGAGCCGGTCCACCCCCATTCGGCGCCCGTTCCTGAAATGCTGGACCCGTCGCACGGGTGGGCGCGGAGCCGTTGTGGGCTGCGGACGGGCGGCGTCGGGCTGTGGGGGGCCGAACATCGTGGAGGACAGGGTGCGCGTGGTCATCGCCGAGGATTCAGTGCTGCTCAGGGAGGGCCTGACCCGGCTGCTGACCGACCGGGGGCACGAGGTGGTCGCCGGGGTCGGTGACGGCGTGGCGCTGATCAAGACCATCACGGAGCTGGACGCGCAGGGCGAGCTGCCGGACGTCGTGGTCGCCGATGTGCGGATGCCGCCGACGCACACCGACGAGGGCGTGCGGGCGGCGGTGCAGTTGCGCAAGGCGCACCCGGGGCTCGGTGTGCTGGTGCTGTCGCAGTACGTGGAGGAGCGCTACGCCACGGAGCTGCTCGCGGGATCCAGCCGGGGCGTCGGTTATCTGCTGAAGGACCGGGTGGCCGAGGTGCGGGAGTTCGTGGACGCGGTGGTGCGGGTGGCCGAGGGCGGTACGGCCCTCGACCCGGAGGTCGTCGCGCAGTTGCTGGGCCGCAGCCGTAAGCAGGACGTGCTGGCGGGACTGACCCCGCGGGAGCGGGAGGTGCTGGGGCTGATGGCCGAGGGCCGGACGAACTCGGCGATCGCCCGGCAGCTCGTGGTCAGCGACGGAGCGGTCGAGAAGCACGTCAGCAACATCTTCCTGAAGCTGGGGCTCTCCCAGAGCGAGGGGGACCACCGCCGGGTGCTGGCCGTGCTGACGTACCTCAATTCATGAAACTCCTGACATGCGCGTCAGAGTGCTGGATCGTCTCAAAGTCGTGTCCAACATGCGAATGACCCCAAGAAGGCGACCCTTACGGTCGTAGTGTTGATCCTGGGAGTGCCTGCGGGAAGGCCTTCCCGGACAGCCGCCTCGAGGGAGGTCCAGTTCAGTGACCAGCCAGGTCAGTAGCCCAGCGGAGCAGGCCGACGAAACTGTCGTAGGAGAGCAGCGCAAAGCGGCGGGCACGAAGGACGTTCGTCGCCTCGACCGGGTGATCATCAGGTTCGCGGGGGACTCGGGTGACGGCATGCAGCTCACCGGTGACCGTTTCACCTCGGAGACCGCGTCGTTCGGCAACGACCTGTCGACGCTGCCGAACTTCCCGGCCGAGATCAGGGCGCCCGCCGGGACCCTGCCGGGCGTGTCGTCCTTCCAGCTGCACTTCGCCGACCACGACATCCTCACGCCCGGTGACGCGCCGAACGTGCTGGTGGCGATGAACCCGGCCGCACTGAAGGCGAACATCGGCGACCTGCCGCGCGGTGCCGAGGTGATCGTCAACACGGACGAGTTCACCAAGCGGGCGATGCAGAAGGTCGGCTACGACACCAGTCCGCTGGAGGACGGGTCGCTGGACGGCTACCACGTTCACCCCGTGCCGCTGACCACCCTCACCGTGGAGGCGCTGAAGGAGTTCGACCTCAGCCGCAAGGAGGCCGAGCGCAGCAAGAACATGTTCGCGCTGGGCCTGCTGAGCTGGATGTACCACCGGCCCACCGAGGGCACGGAGAGATTCCTCAAGTCGAAGTTCGCGAAGAAGCCCGACATCGCGGCGGCCAACATCGCCGCCTTCCGGGCCGGCTGGAACTTCGGCGAGACCACCGAGGACTTCGCCGTCTCCTACGAGGTCGCCCCGGCCGTCACGGCGTTCCCGCCGGGTGTCTACCGCAACATCTCCGGCAACCTCGCCCTGTCGTACGGCCTGATCGCCGCGAGCCGGCAGGCGGATCTGCCGCTGTACCTGGGGTCGTACCCGATCACGCCGGCGTCGGACATCCTGCACGAGCTGAGCAAGCACAAGAACTTCGGGGTACGGACCTTCCAGGCCGAGGACGAGATCGCCGGGATCGGGGCGGCGCTGGGCGCTGCCTTCGGCGGTTCGCTGGCCGTGACGACGACGAGCGGCCCGGGTGTGGCGCTGAAGTCGGAGACGATCGGTCTGGCCGTCTCGCTGGAGCTGCCGCTGCTGATCGTGGACATCCAGCGCGGTGGCCCGTCGACCGGTCTGCCCACCAAGACCGAGCAGGCGGACCTGCTCCAGGCGATGTACGGGCGCAACGGCGAGGCCCCGGCCCCGGTGGTCGCGCCCCGTACGCCGGCGGACTGCTTCGACGCCGCACTGGAGGCCGCCCGGATCGCGCTGACGTACCGCACGCCGGTGTTCCTCCTCTCCGACGGTTATCTGGCCAACGGCTCCGAGCCGTGGCGCATCCCGGACCTGGAGGAGCTGCCGGACCTGCGGGTGCAGTTCGCGCAGGGGCCGAACCACACGCTCGACGACGGCACCGAGGTGTTCTGGCCGTACAAGCGCGACCCGCAGACACTCGCCCGACCGTGGGCGATCCCGGGCACTCCGGGTCTGGAGCACCGGATCGGCGGCATCGAGAAGGAGGACGGCACGGGCAACATCTCCTACGCCCCGGCCAACCACGACTTCATGGTGCGCACCCGGCAGGCGAAGGTGGACGGCATCGACGTCCCGGACGTCGAGGTGGACGACCCGGACAGCGCCCGGGCCCTGGTCCTCGGCTGGGGCTCGACGTACGGGCCGATCACGGCCGCGGTGCGGCGGCTGCGCCGGGCCGGGGAGTCGATCGCGCAGGCGCATCTGCGCCACCTCAACCCCTTCCCGAAGAACCTCGGCACGGTGCTCGGGCGTTACGACAAGGTGATGATCCCCGAGATGAACCTCGGGCAGCTCGCCACGCTCATCCGGGCGAAGTACCTGGTGGACGCCCACTCGTACAACCAGGTCAACGGTATGCCGTTCAAGGCGGAGCAGCTCGCCACGGCTCTGAAGGAGGCCATCGATGGCTGAGACGTCCACGCAAGGCACGGGCACCATCGAAGCGCTTTCCCTCGTCCCCAAGGCCGAGGGCAGGCAGTCGATGAAGGACTTCAAGTCCGATCAGGAAGTGCGCTGGTGCCCTGGCTGCGGCGACTACGCCATCCTCGCCGCGGTGCAGGGCTTCATGCCCGAGCTGGGGCTGGCGAAGGAGAACATCGTCTTCGTCTCGGGCATCGGCTGCTCCTCGCGCTTCCCGTACTACATGAACACGTACGGGATGCACTCCATCCACGGTCGCGCGCCGGCCATCGCCACGGGTCTGGCGAGCTCCCGCCGCGACCTGTCGGTGTGGGTCGTCACGGGTGACGGTGACGCGCTGTCCATCGGCGGCAACCACCTGATCCACGCGCTGCGCCGCAACGTCAACCTCAAGATCCTGCTGTTCAACAACCGGATCTACGGACTGACCAAGGGCCAGTACTCGCCGACCTCCGAGGTCGGCAAGATCACCAAGTCGACGCCGATGGGCTCGCTGGACGCGCCCTTCAACCCGGTGTCGCTGGCGATCGGCGCGGAGGCGTCGTTCGTGGCGCGGACGGTCGACTCGGACCGCAAGCACCTCACGGAGGTGCTGCGCCAGGCCTCCGCCCACCAGGGCACGGCCCTGATCGAGATCTACCAGAACTGCAACATCTTCAACGACGGCGCCTTCGACGCGCTGAAGGACAAGCAGCAGGCCGAGGAGGCGGTGATCCGGCTGGAGCACGGCAAGCCGATCCGCTTCGGCAGCGACCTGGCCAAGGGTGTCGTACGGGATCCGGTGACGGGTGATCTGAAGGTGGTGGCGGTGACGCCGGACAACGAGGACCAGGTGCTCGTCCACGACGCGCACTCCGCGTCCGCGACCACGGCGTTCGCGCTGTCCCGCCTCGCCGACCCGGACACCCTGCACCACACGCCGATCGGCGTCCTGCGCTCCGTCGACCGGCCGGTGTACGACACGCAGATGGCCGACCAGCTGGACCGCGCGATCGAGCAGCACGGCAAGGGCGATCTGGCGGCGCTGCTGGCGGGCGGCGACACCTGGACGGTCGTCGGCTGATCATCCCTGGGAGAGCGAGGCCCGGGACCGTCTCAGGACGCGGCCCGGGCCTCGTCGTATGCCCGGCGGGCCTTGTCCACCTCGTCCATGCGCCGGCGCGTCCACTCGGAGAGAGCCCGCACCTGCTCGGCGGCCTCGCGGCCCAGGTCGGTGAGGGAGTAGTCGACGCGGGGCGGGATCACGGGCTTGGCGTCGCGGTGGACCAGGCCGTCGCGCTCCAGAGTCTGGAGCGTCTGCGTGAGCATCTTCTCGCTGACGCCCCGGCCCCCGTAGCTGCTGATCGCCCGGCGCAGCTCGCTGAACCGGTGCGGGCGGTCCAGGAGCTCGCTCAGCACGAGCACGCCCCAGCGGCTGGTGACGTGCTCCAGCACCAGCCGGTACGGGCACAGGGCCTCGGCGTCGCCGTTACTTACTGCCATGCCAGTACCTTACTTCAAAGTGGGTACTTTCCAAGAGTTAGCGCCTCTCGTAGGGTTAGTGCCATCGCACCCCACAAGGAGAGTCGCCCTCATGAGCATCATCGTCACCGGAGCCACCGGAAACCTCGGCCGTCACGTCGTGGAGCAGCTGCTGGAGAAGGTTCCCGCCGAGCAGATCACCGCGGTCGTCCGCAACGCGGACAAGGCCGCCGACTTCGCGGAGCGCGGTGTGAAGATCGCGTCGGCCGACTACAACGCCCCGGCGTCCTTCGACGGGCTCTTCTCCGCCGGTGACAAGGTGCTGCTGATCTCCGGCAACGAGTTCGACAAGGGCCGCGTGCAGCAGCACAAGGTCGTCATCGACGCCGCCAAGGCGGCCGGTGTCGCCCTCCTCGCCTACACCAGCGCCCCGGGCACGCTGACCGCCGCACTCGCCGACGACCACCGCGGCACCGAGGAGCTGCTCCTGGACTCCGGCGTGCCCTACACCCTGCTGCGCAACGGCTGGTACCACGAGAACTACACCGAGAACCTCGCCCCTGTGCTGGAGCACAACGCGGTTGTGGCCGCCGCCGGTGAGGGCAAGGTCTCCTCCGCCGCCCGCGCCGACTACGCCGCTGCCGCCGTCGCCGTGCTGACCGGTGAGGGGCACGAGAACAAGACGTACGAGCTGGGTGGCGACACCGCGTGGAGCTTCGCCGAGTACGCGGCCGAGCTGAGCCGTCAGACCGGCAGGGAGATCACCTACAACCCGGTCTCGACCGACGTGCTCACCGGGATCCTGACCGGCGCCGGCCTGCCCGAGCCGCTGGCGCAGACGCTCGCCGGCGTGGACGCCTCCATCGAGAAGGGCGAGCTGGTCGTCGCCACCGGCGATCTGTCCCGGCTGACCGGCCGCCCGACCACCCCGTTCTCCGAGGCCATCGCCGCGGCGCTCAAGGGCTGAACTCTCCCGGCGGGCCCCTGAGACGCCGGCGCCCCCGACTGTCATGACCGTATACCGATACGGGCATGACAGCCGGGGGCGCTCGGCGTTACCGTCGTGGACGCGGAACACACGTACGGAGGAGGGGCCCGTGAGCGGCAAGCCGAGGGGCGAGCGGCACATAGGACTGCTGAACGGCTTCGCGGCCTACGGCATGTGGGGGCTCGTTCCGCTGTTCTGGCCCCTGCTGAAGCCCGCCGGGGCGATGGAGATCCTGGCCCACCGGATGGTGTGGTCGCTGGTCTTCGTGGGCGCCGCCCTGCTCGTGCTGCGCCGCTGGGCCTGGGCCGGTGAGCTGCTGAGGCAGCCGCGCAGGCTGGGTCTCGTCGCGGTCGCGGCGATGTTCATCACCCTCAACTGGGGCCTGTACATCTGGTCCGTGAACTCCGGGCACGTCGTCGAGGCCTCGCTCGGGTACTTCATCAACCCGCTGGTCACCATCGCGATGGGTGTGCTGCTGCTGAAGGAGCGGCTGCGGCCGGTGCAGTGGCTGGCGGTCGGGACCGGCGCCGCGGCGGTCGTCGTGCTGACCGTCGGCTTCGGCCGGCCCCCGTGGATCTCCCTCGGCCTCGCCTTCTCCTTCGCCACGTACGGGCTGGTGAAGAAGAAGCTGAACCTCGGCGGCGTGGAGTCGCTGGCCGCCGAGACCGTGGTGCAGTTCCTGCCCGCGCTCGGCTTCCTGGTGTGGCTCAGCGCGCGGGGCGAGTCCACCTTCGCCGCCGAGGGCGCGGGACACGCGGCGCTGCTCGCCTCGGCCGGGATCGTCACCGCGCTGCCCCTGGTCTGCTTCGGCGCCGCCGCCATCCGCGTGCCCCTGTCCACGATCGGCCTGCTGCAGTACCTGACGCCGGTCTTCCAGTTCCTGCTCGGCGTCTTCTACTTCCACGAGGAGATGCCGCCGGAGCGCTGGGCCGGGTTCGCGCTGGTGTGGCTGGCACTGTCGCTGCTCACCTGGGACGCCCTGCGCGCCGCCCGCCAGGCCTCCCGCGCACTGACCAGCGAGATCAGCGCGCCCAGCACCACCAGGGCCACCGGCACGGTCAGCGCCACCCGGAACGCCGACAGCGTGGCCTCGGGGCCGGACCCGGTGGACGCCAAGCCGTAGACCGCGGTCACCGCCGAGATGCCGATCGCGGAGCCGAACTGCGTGGCGGTGGTCAGCAGCCCGCCGGCCAGGCCCTGCTCCGACTCGGTGACCTTGTCCGTGGCCGCGATCATCAGCGGCCCGGCGGCCAGGGCGAAGGCGGCGCCCGAGAGGAACAGGGTGGGGAACATCACGGCGTAGGACCAGTCCATGCCGACCGGCAGGAACAGCCCGTACCCGATCACGGCCAGGACGAAGCCGCCGACGATCACCTGGGCGTTGCCGAAGCGGGCGACCAGTCTCGGGGTGAGCGTCGGGGCGAGGACGGCGTCGATGCCCATGACGATGAGGGCCACCGCCGTCATGAGGGGCGACCAGCCGCGCAGTTCCTGGAGGTAGAGCGTCACGATGAACTGGAAGCCGAAGAAGGCGCCGAGGAAGAGCAGCGCTCCCAGGTCGGCGCGTACGACCGGGCCCTGGCGCAGGATGCCGAGGCGGACGAGCGGATCCGGGCAGCGGCGTTCGACGGCGACGAAGGCGCCGGCCAGGACGAGCGCCGCGAGGCCGGAGACCACGGTGAGCGGCCAGTCGCGCAGGCCGTGTTCCAGGCGTACGACGGTGTAGGCGGCCAGCAGCATGGCGCCGGCGGCGGTGATCACGCCAGGCAGGTCGAACCCGCGCCGGCGGGCGGGCGGGCCGTCCCGGCGGGGCACCAGGCGTACGGCCGTGACGAGCAGCGCCGCGGCCGGCAGCACCGGCGCGAAGAACACCCAGCGCCAGCCGAGCTCGGTGAGCAGACCGCCGATGACCAGGCCGAGGGAGAAGCCGGCCGCGCCCGTGCCGGCGAAGACCAGCAGGGCCTTGTTGCGCGGCGGGCCCTCGGCGTACAAGGTCGTGATCAGGGAGAGCGCGGCCGGGGTCATGAACGCGGCGGCGACACCCGTGACGAAGCGGGCGACGACCAGCATCCAGCCCTCGGTCGCGAGGCCGCCGAGCCCCGAGAAGGCGAGGAAGACGGTCAGCCAGAGCAGGAACATCCGCCGCCGCCCGAGCAGATCGGCCGCCCGGCCGCCCAGCAGGGTGACGCCGGCGTAACCGAGCACATAGCCGCTCATCACCCAGGCCGCGGTGCCGGTGGCCAGCCCGAGGTCGGAGCGGATGGCCGGGATCGCCACCGCCATCATCGCGACGTCGATGCCTTCGAGGAAGATCGTTCCGCAGAGGACGAACAGCAGCGCCCAGGCACGGGTGCCCATGAAACAACCCTCCTTTGCCGGGATCGGTCCCGCAAGTGAGTTACTCGTTCCCGTGCGGACTGCGGCGGCTACGGCGTCCGGGGAGCCTGCCGGGACCGGTGCGCCCGGGCCTTCTCGCGGTTGCCGCAGTGCTCCATCGCGCACCAGCGGCGGCGGCCCGGGCGGGAAGTGTCCACGAAGAGCAGGTAGCAGTTGTGGGCGCCGCACTCGCGGACGCGGTGGGCGTAGGGGCCGGTGAACAGGTCGATCGCGTCCCGGGCGACCGTGGAGAGCAGCTGGGCTCCGGTGGCGCCCGGGGCCCAGGCGCGGGTGCCGTCCGGCTCGATGCGGGCGACCAGCGGGGGCCCGGCCGCGGCGGCGTTGACGACGTCCAGGTGGGCGGCTCGCAGCGGGCGGCCGTGGGCACGGTCGGCGGCGAGCGGGAACACGGCGTCGCGCAGGGCGCGGACTCGCTCCAGCTCGTCCTCGGTGACGGTGATGTCCAGGCCGTCCGGGAGGCGGCTGCGTGCGGTCCACACGACCAGGTCGGCGGGCTCGTGCAGCACCTCGTAGCGGGCGAACTCCCCCGGGCCGCCCGTCGTCAGCAGTTCCAGGCACAGGGCGCCGGGGTCGAAGCGGTACGCCTTCCCCTGGTGCGTGACCAGCGTCAGGCCGGGTGTCCGGTCCGGCGTTTCCCCTGCGCGTCCACTCACCTAACCAGTATAACTGGTTACATGACACAGACCCCGGCGCCATCCGCCCCCGTGCACTGGAAGATCGTCATCGACGCGAACGATCCGCAGGCGCAGGCCGACTTCTGGGCCGCCGCCCTCCGGTACGAGGCCGAGGACAACAGCGCCCTCATCGAGAAGCTGCTCGGCTTCGGCGCCCTGCCCGAAGAGGCCACGGTCGAGTTCCACGGCCGGCGCGCCTTCCGGGACGTGATCGCCGTACGGCACCCCGAGGACCCGTTCGAGGAGGAGAGCGGGACGGGGCTGGGGCGACGGTTGCTGTTCCAGCGGGTGCCGGAGGCGAAGACGGTCAAGAACCGGCTCCACCTCGATCTGCACCCGGGCGAGGGGCGGCGCGAGGAGGAGGTCGCACGGCTGGAGGGGCTCGGTGCGCGTGTGCTGCGGCGGGTGGCCGAGCAAGGCGGTGAGTGGGTCGTGATGGCGGATCCGGAGGGGAACGAGTTCTGCGTGCAGTGACCTTCCCGTGCGGCCCGGTGTCTCACAACGCCCTGGCCTGATACCCCTCTTGACGGAGAGTCAGTACCAGCTTCACCATCCAGGCACCCCATTCACTGTGGGCCGCCCGTGGACACCCCACGGGCTTCCCCATGGAATTCGGAGCCCCCACATGAAGCTCTCCGTTTCCGCGCGTGCCGTGGCGTCAGGTGTCGTGGCGACGGCCGTGCTCCTGACCGGCGGTGCCGTGGCGGACGCCGCGTCGACTCCCCCGAGACCGGCCGCCGCGCCCGACATACCCCTGGCGGGCGTCAAGGCCCATCTGTCCCAGCTGCAGTCCATAGCCACCGCCAACGGCGGCAACCGCGCGCACGGCCGGCCCGGCTACAAGGCCTCGGTCGACCACATCAGGGCGAAGCTGGACGCGGCCGGATACACCACCACGGTCCAGCAGTTCACCGCCTCCGGGCGCACCGGCTACAACCTGATCGCCGACTGGCCCGGCGGTGACGCGAACCAGGTCGTGATGGCCGGCTCGCACCTCGACGGCGTCTCCTCCGGGCCCGGCATCAACGACAACGGGTCCGGCTCGGCCGCCGTCCTGGAGACCGCCCTCGCCGTGTCCCGGGCGCAGTACAAGCCCGCCAAGCACCTGCGGTTCGCCTGGTGGGGTGCGGAGGAAGTAGGACTGGTCGGCTCCCGCCACTACGTCAACCGGCTGGCCACCGGGGACCGTTCGAGGATCAGCGCCTACCTGAACTTCGACATGATCGGCTCCCCGAACCCCGGCTACTTCGTCTACGACGACGACCCGGTGATCGAGAAGACCTTCAAGGAGTACTTCAGCGGCATCGGTGTCCCGACCGAGATCGAGACCGAGGGCGACGGCCGCTCCGACCACGCGCCCTTCAAGAGCGCGGGCGTGCCGGTGGGCGGCCTGTTCACCGGGGCGAGCCGGACCAAGACGGCGGCGCAGGCGGCCAAGTGGGGCGGAACGGCCGGGCGGGCCTTCGACCGCTGCTACCACTCCTCCTGCGACACCATCGCCAACATCGACGACACCGCACTCGACCGCAACAGCGACGCTGTCGCGTACGCGGTGTGGGAGCTGTCGCAGTAACGGCGCCTACTGGTTGCGGGCGCGTTCGGTCAGGCGGCCCATGCGGGCGCGGGCCGACTCCAGTTGCTCGATCTCCTCGGCGGCGGGGCCGTCCTCGGCGGCGAGTTCGGTCCACAGGCCGATCAGGTCCCGCCCCAGCTCCAGGCCCACCGCCGGGTCGCGCACGGCGCGCCAGGCGGTGGCCGCGCTCTGCACGTTGCCGTAGGCGGCCTCCGCGTCGCCCGAGCGGCGGCGGGCGCCGGCCAGGTCGAGGGAGAGATGGAAGGCCCGGAGCGGGTCGCCCGCCAAGTAGGAGATGTACGCGGTCAGTTCGCGCAGCCGGAGCACCTCGGGGTGTTCCGGCCCGAGCGTCCCCGACGCCTCCGCGACGGTCTGGTCCGCCAGCCCGGCCGCCGCGTCGATGCGGCCCTCCTTGACGGCCTCGTTGATCCGTGCGACCGGCTCGGCGAGGAGGGCGGGCGCGGTGGGGTCGCCCGGGGCGCCGAGGGGTTCGTCATCGAGCACGGCCTCCGCGACGGCGTCGAAGCCCCGGGCGGGAGTCGGCTTGGCGTCGGCTTCGGCCGCGAGCAGCTCCGCTTCGGACATCGGCTCGGGTTCCCGCCTGCGGTGCGGGACCGGGCCGGCTCCGGGGACGGGGAGCGGCCTGACGTCCATGAGCGGAGGGGGCCCGAACTCGCCGGTCGGGGATGCGACGGTGCCCGGCGGAGTGTCCTCCGGCTCGGGGTGTGACTCCTCCGGTACGGCTCGCAACTCGAACGTCGGTGGGGCATGATCGGCCGGCTGCGGCTCGGGAACCGCCCGCAGCGGGAACGTCGGGGCCGTGCCACGGCCGGGCTCCGGTACGGGGCGCAGGACGTGCGTGGCCCTGTCCTCCCGCGGGTGCTGCCGCTCCGGCGCGGGCGGTGTCGGCCCGGGCGGCTCCGTCACCGCATCCACCGAGGGCGTACCCGCTGCGGCGACGGCGTCCTCCTGCGGAGCCGTCCGGACCGGCTCGGCGGTGAAGCGACTGGAGCCGTCCGGGTCGACCTGGAGCGGCACGACGTAGCCGATGCGCTCGTCGTGGATCGTGGCGAGGACGGGATGGCCGGTGGCCAGGGCGATGTGGTGAAGGCGGTTCAGGACGGCCTGCTGGATCTCCTCGCCGGGGGCCGCGAAGACGGGGACGCCGCCGACCGACGCACCGTCGCAGACACCCCCCGCGCCGGCTCCCGGGGCCGCTCCTGCCGGGACCGCTCCTGCCGGGTCCGCTCCGGTCCGGGGGACACGGACGTCGATCGGCGCCGCCGGGGTCGCCGCGTGCGCGGCCTGCTTCTGTTCCCGCTTCTTCTCGCGGCTGAGTCGAGCCATCGTCCCCTCATTCGGCGTCGTCCTACTGTCGAGTGTGTCCGCTCGCTCCCGTTTCTCACGTCACCGCGGTGTCACAGGCTCGTCCCAAGGGTTCCAGGTCCCGGCATGGATCGTTCCGCTTGGCATGAGGATCAGGCGTACGAGGGAGGAGAGGGGCATGCAGACAGGCATGCGACAGGGTCCGGAGATCTGGATCCGCGGCCCGGTGACCAGCCAGGAGCCGGGGCCGCCGGAGCCCGCTCACGCCCACGCCGCGGCACGGCGTTTCTCCTGGGTCGGCACACACGGCGGCGCGGGCGTCTCCACCCTCGCCGCGGTCTACGGCGGTCATGACAGCGGCCGCGCCTGGCCCCGCCCCGGTGATCCGGCGTCGGTGCTGCTGGTCGCGCGGACGCACGCGGCCGGGCTGGACACGGTCGCCGGTGCGGTGGAGATCTTCCGGCGCGGCCAGGCACCGCCCGGGCTCGACCTCGACGCCGTCGTCCTCGTGGCGGACGCTCCTGGCCGGCTGCCGCGTCCGCTCGCCCAGCGGGTCAAGTCCCTGGAGTCGGTCATCGATGTGTACCGGGTGCCGTGGGTGCCGGCCTGGCGGCTGGGCGAGCTGGGGCGCCCGCCGCGCGAGACCTCGGCCTTGGTCCGGCTGACGGGAGCGGCGCACTGACGGCGGCGTCCCTGTCGGCCGGGGAGATCGCGGCGGGCGTGCGGGCCCGGGAGCTGCGCGCGGTCGACGTGGTCGAGGCGGCGCTGGAGCGGATCGAGCGGGCCGATCCCGAGCTGTGCGCGTTCCTCGAGGTGTGGCGCGAGGAGGCGTTGCGGCGGGCGGGCGAGGTGGACGCACGGCTCGGCCGGCGTGCCCGGGATGTCGCCCGAAAGAGGGAAGCGCTGCCGCTGGCCGGGGTGCCGATCGCCGTGAAGGGGCGACACGGGTTGCGCACCGCGGAGCCGCTGCTCGCGGCGGGCTGTGTCGCCGTGGGCGCAACCTCCGTACCCGGGCCGGGAACGCCCTGGCAGACCTGGGGGCTCGGCGCCCGTGGCCGGACCGTCAACCCGTGGCGGGCGGACCGTACTCCGGGCGGCTCGTCGGCCGGGGCCGCGGTGGCGGTGGCGGCCGGGCTGGTGCCGCTGGCGACGGGCGCCGACGGTGCCGGGTCGGTGCGGATCCCGGCGGCGTGGTGCGGGGTGACCGGCCTGAAGACCACGGCCGGACGGCTGCCCTCCGCCGACCGTACGGGGCTCGCCGTGCCCGGTGTGCTCGCCCGCTCGGCGTCGGACGCGGCGGCCTGGTGGCGGGTCGTGTCCCGGGAGTCGGTGCCGGCCGGCACGCCGCTCCCGGTCACCGCCGTCTGGTCGTCCGACCTGGGCTTCGCCGGGCCCGAACCGGAGCCCGTCGCGCTCGCCCGGGCGGCGGTCGAACGGCTCGCGTCGGCGGGTGTCGTACGGCTCGTACGGCCGCGGGTGCCGTTGCGGCTCACGGACCCCGGGCCCGCCTGGCTCGCCCTGCGCACCCCCGGTGCCGATCCGGGCGAAGCCCACCGCGTCCGGGCGGAGAACGACCGGCGGCTGGCCGCGCTGTTCGCCGAGGCGGAGCTGCTGCTGTCGCCGACCGCACCCACCCCGCCGCACGGTCACGACGGCCCGGGCGACCGCTACTCCACCTCTCTCACCTGGGCGTTCAACCTCAGCGGGCATCCGGCCCTGAGCCTCCCGGCGGGCTTCGGCGGGGACGGCTGTCCGGCCGGGCTGCAGCTGGTGGCTCCGCACGGCCGGGAGGCCCTGCTGCTGGCCGTGGCACGGGAGGCGGAGGTGCGCGTCGGGAGCTGAGGGCACCCCTGGCGGATTTAGATGCGTGCGCATATGATGCAAGCGCGTGTAATTGACGTGCGCCTACCTTCTGGGGGACCACCATGACCCGTCGCTTCCTCTTCGTCCTGGGCAGCGCCCGAGCCGACGGCAACACCGAGCTGCTGGCCCGCGCGGCCGCCGAGCAACTGCCCCCGGACGTCGAACAGCAGTGGATCGACCTCGCCGAGCATCCGGTGCCCGACTTCGAGGACCTGCGGCACGACAGCGACCACGTCCGCCCGACCGAGGGCAACGTGGCACTGCTGCTCGACGCCACCCTCGCGGCCACGGACATCGTGATCGCCTCGCCCCTGTACTGGTACTCGGTCTCCGCGCACACCAAGCGCTACCTGGACTACTGGTCGGGCTGGCTGCGCACGCCCGGCCTCGACTTCAAGGCGACCCTGGCCGGTCGCACCCTGTGGGGAGTCACCGCGCTGGCGCACACGCAGCCCGAGGTGGCCGACCCGCTGGTCGGCACGCTCAACAACTCGGCCGCGTACATGGGGATGCGGTTCGGCGGAGTCCTGCTCGGCAACGGCAGCAAGCCCGGTGACGTACGGAACGACACCGAGGCACTGGCCCGGGCCAAGACGTTCTTCGCGCGGGAGGCGCCCCTGGCCCGGTTCGTGTACGAGGAGTGAGTGCTACGAGGAGTGAGTGCTACGAGAACTGAGGGCCAGGAGTACTGGCGCTACGCGGTGATGTCCTTCGTCGTGAAGCGCGCCCAGGCCGCCGAGCCGAACACCGCCGCGTACAGGGCCTGGAGGCCGAGGTTCTTCGCCAGGTCGTCCCAGTAGACGGGTTCGCGCATGAGGTCGGCGAAGGACAGCCAGTAGTGCGAGAAGAAGTAGGGCTGGAGAGCGTGCAGTTGCGGGATCTGGTCGAGGATCTGGACCGTGATCAGCAGGCCGACGGTGGTCGCCATCGCCGCGATGCCGCTGCCCGTGAGCGTCGAGACGAACAGTCCGAGCGCCGCCACGCCGATCAGTGACGCGGCGACGGCCAGGGCGATCAGCAGGGCTCTGCCCAGGCCCTCGGCGAAGCTGATCCGCGTGCCGGAGATGGTCGTCAAGTCGCCGAGCGGGAACAGCAGCGCGCCGACCGTCAGCGCCGAGACGGCCACGACCAGGGTGGCGGCCAGGCAGAAGAGGACGACGGTCGCGTACTTGGTGAGCAGCAGGCGGGTGCGGCCGGCCGGGGCGACGAGCAGGTAGCGGAGCGTGCTGGCGTTCGACTCGCCGGCGATAGCGTCGCCCGCGACGACGCCGATCGCCATCGGCAGGAAGAACGGCAGGGTGGCGGCCAGCGCGGTGAAGACGAGGAACAGGCCGTTGTTCGTGATCTGCGAGACGAACGCCGGTCCCCCGCCGCCACCGCCGGGCGACGAGCCGTCACTCGTCTCCATCTTGACGGCGATGCCGACCAGGACGGGCACGCCCGCCAGCACGGCCAGCAGCGCGAGGGTGCGCCAGCGCCGGAAGGTGGTGGTGAGCTCGCTGCGCAGCAGCCCGAAGGTCCACAGCGGGCTCACCGGCCGTACGGCTCCTGCGGCTTCAGCCTGCGACATCGAAACCCTCCCCGGTCAGCGCCACGAACGCGTCCTCGAGCGAGGCCCGTTCGACCGTGAAGCCGCGCACCCGCACACCGGCCGTGACCAGCGCGGCGTTCACATCGGCGAGGTCGCGCTCCGGTGGTTCGCCGGTCACCCGGTCGTCCGTGACGACGACGTCGCCTACGCCCTGCTCCTTCAGCACCCGGGCCGCCTCCGCCGGATCCGGCGTGCTCACCACCAGCCGGCCGCGCGTCCCGGCGGACAGCTCGGCGACCGGGCCCTGGGTGATCAGACGGCCCTGTGTCATCACGGCCGCGTGCGTGCAGACCTGCTCGATCTCGTCGAGCAGGTGGGAGGAGAGGAAGACGGTCGTGCCGTCCGAGGCCAGCTCCCGTATGAGCGTGCGGATCTCGCGCATGCCCTGCGGGTCGAGGCCGTTGGTCGGCTCGTCGAGCACGAGCAGCCGACGCGGCTGGAGCAACGCCGCCGCGAGGCCAAGGCGTTGTTTCATGCCCAGCGAGTACGCCTTGGCCTTCTTGCCCGCGGCGGCCGTCAGGCCCACCCGGTCCAGCGCGGCGGCGACCCGGGCCTTCCGGGTGCGCGGATCGGCGGCCGGGTCGGCGGAGTCGTAGCGGATGAGGTTGTCGCGGCCGGAGAGGAAGCCATACAGGGCCGGGCCCTCGATGAGGGCGCCGACGTGCGGCAGCACGGCGCGGGTGGCCCGGGGCATGGACCGCCCGAGCACCGTCGCCGTGCCGGAGGTGGGCTCGATGAGGCCCATCAGCATGCGGATGGTGGTGGTCTTGCCGGAGCCGTTGGGGCCGAGGAAGCCGAAGACGCTGCCCGCCGGGACGGTCAGGTCGAGGCCGTCGACGGCGAGCTGTCCGCCGAGGTAGCGCTTGGTGAGCGCGCGGGTGGCGATGACCGGGTCCCCGGCCTGATCGCCCCGCTGCTCCGGCTCCGTGGCGGACGGTTCGCCCATCGGCTTCCTCGTTCTCTCGGGAGGACTTACTTCCCGGCGTCGGCCGCCTTCACGAGCGCGTCCTTGGTCACGGCGCCCACGTAGACCTTGCCGTCGTCGGTGATCAGCGCGTTGATCAGGCGGGTCGAGAAGACCGTGCCCGAGCCGAACTTGCCGGTGACCTTGTCGCCGAGCGAGTCGATGAAGCCGCCGAACTCGCCGCCGGCCTTGCCCGAGGACATGCCCTCGCCGCCGGTGTCGAAGGTGGCTATGGAGCTCCAGCCCTCGCCGATGGTCTTCATGCCGTCGAGGCCCTTGCCGGGGTCCTCCCCGGCCTTGGGGGCGTGCTCGCGCGTCCGGCCCTTGCCGAAGTCCTTCTCGGAGCCCTTGCCGAAGCCCTTGGCGGCGTCCTTGGCGGCGTCCTTCTCCTCGGTGACCTTCGCGCCCTTCGGCGGGGTGAAGTCGAACGTCGACGCGGCCGGCTTGGCGAAGCTGACCTGGGTGAAGCCCGCGTCGACGACGGCGGCGCCGCCACTCGCCGGGGTCAGCGTGAACTTCAGCGGCATGCCGGTCTTCGCGTCCACGGCCACGGTGACCGCACCGACGGTCGAGCCGGACTGCTTCGGCTTGATGACCAGCTTGTAGGCGTCCCGGCCGGCGACCTGGGCGGTGCCGTCCACGGTCACGGAGGTCGTGTCGTCGGTGGCCTTCAGCGCCTCCTCGGCGAAGTCCTTCGGCGTGACCGGCGGCTGCTGGTCCTTCCCGCGCTCCGGGCTGTCGGAGGCGGTGCCGTGGTAGACCTCGTTCGACTTGCTGTCGTAACCCCAGACGTCCTTGCCGTTGTGGACGATGCTGTACTCGGCGGCGTTCTCCAGCAGCGACAGCTTCTGCTTGTCCGGGCCGTCGGCCGCGACCCGCAGGGTGTGCGTACCGGAGGCCAGTTCCGTGAGCTTCGCCGTCGGGTCGGCGGAGGAGCCGCCCTCGCCCTGGCCCGCGGCACCGGACATCAGGCTGCTCTCCAGCCCGCCGAGGTCCGGCAGGCCGAGGTCCGTGCTGATCTTCACCGTGCCGGACAGCTGCTGGACGTCCGACTTGGCGATCTTCTCGATGAGCTGCTGTGCGGTGATCTTCGGGAGGTCGGGGTCACCGGAGTCGGCGAGTGCGGGGACCAGCCCGATCGTCGCGGCCGCCACCCCCACCACCGTGACCGGGACGATGTACCGCGCGGCTTTGCGCCGCCCGGAGCGCTGCTCGTCGACCTCCCCGGCGGTCGTGCTGTCGTCGGATGCGTACGGTGCCATGTGTGCCCTACCTCCGTGATCGGCGGCGGCTGTCCGTGTCGTGCACGCACTCGTCCCTGAGCCGCCATTCTCACCCGAACTGGTGAGGAGTGGTGTCTTCCGTGGTGACCATCTGACCAAATCGGCCGGCGAGATACGTCAGACCCCGGGCTCAACTCCACGTACTGCTGCGGTATGACACGAGAGGGCGGCTTCTCCCCCGACCCGTAGGGGTCGTGGGGAAAAACGCGCTAGCCGGCCCGGTGCACCACCGCGTCGGACAGCTCCACCAGCGCCGTCTTCGCGGTGCACTCGGGCAGCGGGGCCAGTGCCGAGCGGGCGTCCTGGGCGTAGCGGACGGTGTCCCGCCGGGCCTGTTCCAGCGCCGGGTGGGCGCGCAGCAGGCGCAGAGCCTCGGCGTGCCGTTCGTCGTCGGTGAGGTCGGAGTCCAGCAGCTCGCACAGGGCGATGTCCTCCGCGAGTCCGAGCCGGGCCGCGCGCTCGCGCAGCCGCAGCACGGGCAGCGTGGGGATGCCCTCGCGCAGGTCGGTGCCGGGCGTCTTGCCGGACTCGTGGGAGTCGGAGGCGATGTCCAGGACGTCGTCCGCGAGCTGGAAGGCGACGCCGAGCCGTTCGCCGTACTGGGTCAGCACGTCCACGACCGTGTCGTCGGCGCCGGACATCATCGCGCCGAACCGGCACGACACCGCCACCAGCGAGCCGGTCTTGCCGCCCAGCACGTCCAGGTAGTGCTCGACCGGGTCACGGCCGTCCTGCGGTCCGGCCGTCTCCAGGATCTGCCCGGTCACCAGCCGCTCGAACGCCTCGGCCTGCACCCGCACCGCCTCCGGGCCGAGGTCGGCCAGGATGTGCGAGGCGCGAGCGAAGAGGAAGTCCCCGGTGAGGACCGCGACGGAGTTGCCCCAGCGGGCGTTCGCGCTCGCCACCCCGCGCCGCACGGTGGCCTCGTCCATCACGTCGTCGTGATACAGCGTGGCGAGGTGGGTCAGCTCCACGACGACGGCCGACGGCACGATCCCGGGCGCGTACCGATCGCCGAACTGGGCGGCGAGCATCACGAGCAGCGGACGGAACCGCTTGCCACCGGCCCGGACCAGGTGCTGGGCGGCCTCCGTGATGAAGGGCACCTCACTCTTGGTGGCCTCGAGCAAGCCTTCCTCGACAGCCGCCATCCCGGCCTGGACATCGGCTTCCAGAGCCTGGTCCCGCACGCTCAGCCCGAACGGCCCGACGTCGGTCACGAGGGGTCTCCTGTCTGCTGGTGTCTGCCGGTGATTACGCGGATTGTCGATAGGTCGCTGCCATCACTCGAGTCAGCGTATCCGGTCACGTTTCGATCACCGCCAGCGCCCAGGGTTACAGGCCGGGTGGTATCCGATCACGACCGCAATGTTTTCGATCAGCTCATAAGAGCAGACATTTATCGACTTACCAGGCGATAGCGAGCTATGTGCGATTTGCGGCATTGGATAAGTGAATCCCCCTAGGTGCACATTGCCCCACGGACTTGTGATCAGTGAGTTGAATCACGTTATCCCCTATGACATCCCACTCCGGCACCGACCCGTACCTCCTTCCGCCGCACGCAAGTTGAGCCTTGGCTTCAGCAAAGGATCAAGTGCCCCATACACCCCTGACCAAGGTCAACCGCTCGATATGTGACTCCGGTGCTTGTTCCCGACATGTGCTCTCGCATACGTTCCGGGCCTGTCCGGCGGACGCCGAATCCTGCCACCGCCCGGACACCCCACACGAACCCACTCACTCACGCAGGGCAGGAGCGGGGGACCCAGGTACGTCGCCGGTCCGCGTAGCGGAACGGCTCGGGGTGAAGCCGCGTACGGCACACAGCGCCGTACGCGGCCGGGCACCTCCCGGCCCGAACCCGACAGCTCACCTCGCAGGCGCCGGAGAGGAACATCGCCATGCCCCGAGGCAAGCACCGTCGCCCCAGAACCAGTCAGTTCACCCGTCGTCTCATGGCCGCCGGCACCGGCGGAGCGGCCCTCGCCCTGCCGCTGATCGGCGCGACGCAGGCCGGCGCCGCCCAGCCGGCCCAGAGCGCACCCACCGTCTCGCAGTCCGTGCCGCAGGCGGCCAAGACGGCCAAGTCCCTCACGTACACCGTCACCAAGGGCGACTCGCTCGCCCGCATCGCGGACAAGTACGACGTGTCGGGCGGCTGGAAGCAGCTCTACAAGGACAACCGCGCCGCCGTCGGCGACGACCCGCGGCTGATCCACCCGGGTCTGAAGCTCACGGTGAAGACGGCCAAGGCGGACGCCGGGAAGAGGACTGCGACCAAGTCCTCCGCCCCCGCCAAGCCGGCCGCGAAGCCCGCCGGCGGCGTCGCCCAGGCCACCCAGGCCGCCGCGAAGACCTACGCGAACAACCTGGACGGCTGGATCCGCGAGGCGCTGGACATCATGGCGCAGAAGGGGATCCCGGGTTCGTACGACGGCATCTACCGCAACATCATGCGCGAGTCGTCCGGCAACCCCCAGGCGATCAACAACTGGGACTCGAACGCCGCCAAGGGCACACCGTCCAAGGGTCTGCTCCAGGTCATCGACCCGACCTTCGCCGCCTACCACGTGCCCGGCACCTCCTTCGACCCGTACGACCCGGTCGCCAACATCACGGCGGCCTGCAACTACGCGGCGGCCCGCTACGGCTCGATCGACAACGTCAACGGCCCGTACTGAGCCGTCCCGTCCAGCAGTCGTTCGAGGACGACGGCGATGCCGTCGTCCTCGTTCGACAGCGTGATCTCGTCGGCCACGGCCTTGAGTTCGGGATGGGCGTTGGCCATGGCGATGCCGTGGGCGGCCCAGTCGAACATCGGGATGTCGTTGGGCATGTCCCCGAAGGCGAGGGTGTCCGCAGGCCGCAGCCCCAGGTGCTCGGCGGCCAGCGCCAGGCCGGTGGCCTTGGTGATGCCGCACGGCTGAAGCTCGACCGTGCCGGGCCCCGACATCGTCACCGTCGCGAGTGAACCGACCACCGAGCGGGCCGTCGCCGCCAACTCGTCGTCCGACAGGTGGGGATGGCGCAGCAGCACCTTGCTGATGGGCTCGCCCCACAGGTCGTCGCGCCGCTCGACCCGCACCGCCGGCAGGGTCGGGTGCGGCATGAGGTAGCCCGGCTCGATGAGGGTGAGGCCGTCGACCCCGTCCTGGTCGACCGCGGCGTACACCTGCCCCACCTCGGCCTCGATCTTGCCCAGGGCGGTCTCCGCCAGCTCCCGGTCCAGGGTGATGGACCACAGCAGCCGGTCCGCGCCGGCGTCGTACACCTGCGCGCCCTGTCCGCACACCGCGAGCCCCGTACAGCCGAGGTCGTCCAGGAGCGGCCGCACTCTCGGCGCCGGCCGGCCCGTCACCACGAGGTGCCGGGCACCGGCGTCCACCACCCGCGTGAGCGCGGCGAGGGACCGGTCGGACAGGGTGTCGTCGCCGCGCAGCAGCGTCCCGTCCAGGTCGGTGGCGATGAGTGAATATGCGAGGGGTGCGGCCATGATCAGAGAATACGGACAACGCGCCCCTTCGTTTCATCGTACGGCGCATGCCGATTGCCCGGTTGAAGGCCTCTGCACCAGTTGGCAACAACATGGTCCGCTACCTACCGTCAGGGCCGTCTCGGGCGGTACCTTCCATGTGTCCAGGGGGGACTTGATCGGGGGGTCGGGTTGAGCAGTGGGCGTGTTCGTGTGGGTGTGCCCGGGGAGCTCGGCGAGGGGGAGAAGGAGCGCTGGCGCGCGCTGCGCGCGGCGTCGGAGACACCGCGCAACCCCTTCATGGAACCGGAGTTCACCGAAGCCGTCGGCCTGGTGAAGCCGCAGGCGCGGGTCGCGGTGGTGTACGAGGGGCTGGAGCCGGCCGGCTTCCTGCCCCATGAACGGGGCCCGTTGGGGCAGGGCCGGGCGATCGGACTGGGCGTCTCGGACGCGCAGGGCGCGATCCTGCGGCCCGGCCTGCGTCTGGACACGGGCGAACTGCTGCGGGCCTGCTCGCTGTCGAGCTTCGCCTTCGACAACCTGGAGGCCGAACAGCGGCTGTTCGTCCGGTACGCGGCCGAGGAGCACGCCACCTACGTCATCGACGTGGAGAAGGGCTACGAGACGTACGAGTCGGTGCTGCGGGCCCAGTCGCCGAAGTTCCTGAAGACCACCCTGGCCAAGGAGCGCAGGCTGGGCCGGCAGGTCGGCGAGCTGCGGTTCGTCTTCGACGAACGCGAACCGGCCGCGCTGCGCACGCTCATGGAGTGGAAGTCGGCGCAGTACCGCAGGACGGGCCGCCGGGACCGGTTCGCCCAGGAGTGGATCACCCGGCTCGTGGGGCGGCTGGCCGAGACCCGGGCGCCTGAGTGCAGCGGCACGCTGTCCGTGCTGTACGCCGGTCGGCGGCCGCTTGCCGCGCACTTCGGACTGCGCTCGGCATCGGTCCTGGCCTGCTGGTTCCCGGCCTACGACCCGGAGTTCGCGAAGTACTCGCCGGGTCTGGTGCTGCACCTGCGCATGGCCGAGGCGGCGGCCGCCGAGGGCATCGGCATGCTCGACCTGGGGCGGGGCGCGGCCGAGTACAAGGACGCGCTGAGGACGGGCGAACTGCCCGTGTACGAGGGTGCGGTGACGCGACCGGGGGTGGGCGCGGCGCTGCACTGGCTGAGCCGCGAGCCCGCGCGCCGCGCGCACAGCTTCGTCCGCGGCAGGCCACGGCTCGCGGCGCTGGCCGCGCGGACCCTGAAGGGCGCGGCCCGGCTGCGCCGTAGCTGACGACAGGGGGTTTCTGATGGATCTCCGTGGAAGAAGGAGCGGCGTTCGCGCCGGGCGTCGCGACGCCGCGGAGATCCTTCAGAAGCCGCCTGGGGGGAGGAGCTCCATGGCGAGTTCGGCACGGGCGCAGGAGGAGATACGGCGGTTCCTGGACATCGAAGCGGTGCAGGTCGCCGAGCTGGACCTCGACGGTGACGAGGTGGTGCTCAGACCGGGCCCGGGGAGCCCGCCGCTGACGCACGGCGGGGTGTTCGTGCTGGTCAGACAGGGCGGGCGGCCCGTGGGGACGCTGCTCGGGCGGGTGCCGGAAGGGGCGGACGCGAGGGCCGTGCTCGCGGAGCGGGCGAAGGCCGTGCTCGCGGAGCGGCCGAAGGCGCGGCGGACTCCTGAGGCCTGTGAGCCTCCGTACACGAGTGTCGTCGTCGCCACCCGGGAGCGTGCCGGGCAACTGGCCCGAGCGCTGGACTCGTTGCTGGCGCAGGACCATCCGCGGTTCGAGATCGTCGTCGTGGACAACGCTCCGGTGACGAGCGAGACGCGGGAGCTGGTCGAGCGTAAGTACGCCGGGCGTGTGCGCTACGTCTGCGAGCGGGTGCCCGGCCTCGCGGTCGCGCACAACACGGGTCTCGCGGCCGCGCGCGGCGAGGTCGTCGCCTTCACGGACGACGACGTGGTCGCCGATCCGCGCTGGCTGACCGAGCTGACCGCGCCCTTCGCCGCCGACCCCGGACTCGGGTGCAGCACCGGGCTGATCCTGCCCGCGCGGCTGACCACCCCGGCCCAGGTGCTGCTGGAGAGCCACGGCGGCTTCGCGAAAGGCTTCACTCCAAGGACGTACGACCCGGCGCGGCCGCCGGGCGACGAGCCGCTGTTCCCGTTCACGGCGGGGCGGTTCGGCTCCGGTGCCAACATGGCCTTCCGGACGGCCGTCCTGCGTTCCGTCGGCGGTTTCGACCCGGCCACCGGTGCCGGCACGGCCGCCCGGGGCGGCGACGACCTCTACGGCTTCGTCCGTGTCCTCGCCGAGGGCCACCGGCTGCGCTACACCCCGTCCGCACTGGTGTGGCACCACCACCGGGAGACCTGGCAGGACCTTCAGACGCAGGCGTACGGCTACGGCGCCGGGCTCACCGCGTATCTCACCGCGGTGCTCGTGAACCGCCCCGCGCTGCTGCCCGCGTTCCTCGCGAAACTGCCCCGGGGTCTCGCCCACGCCCGCGCGCTCACCGCCGTACGCGAGGCGGAGGGCGGCGGGGCGCCGGGCGACCACGACACACGGACGCATCCCTGGCCGCGGCGGCTGTCGCGGTTGCAGCGCCGGGGGATGGTGTACGGGCCTGTCGGCTATCTGCGCGCGCGGCGGGCGCTGCGGGCGCGTGGTGAGGGGGCGAGATGAGGACGTCGGCACGTGCGCGGGACGAGGGCCGGGGGGACGGCAGAGGCCGGACGGAGCGGGGTGCGCAGGAGGGTGAGGGGCCGATATCGGCACCGGGTGCGGCCGGCTCCCCGGCCATCCCGGTCTTCCTGTACCACTGCGTGATGGACGATCCGCCCGGCTGGATCGCCGAGTTCACGGTCACGCCGAAGCAGTTCGCGGCGCATCTCGACGCCGTGGTCCGCAGCGGCCGTACGCCCGTCACGATCAGCGCGATCGCCGACCATCTGGCCGGGCGCGCCCCCCTGCCGCCCCGGCCCGTGCTGCTCACCTTCGACGACGGCTTCGCCGATCTGCCCGGCCCCACCGCCGAGGCGCTGGCCGAGCGGGCGCTGCCCGCCACCGCCTATCTCACCACCGGCGCCATCGCCCCGGGCGGCCGCAGTCTGCTGCCGCCGGCGCCGATGATGACCCTGGACCGGGCGGCGGAGCTGGAACGTCACGGCATGGAGATCGGCAGCCACACGGTCACGCACGCGCAGCTCGACACCCTGCCCCGCAAGGACCTGGCGTACGAACTGCGCTCGTCGAAGGCCGTGCTGGAGGACGCCCTCGGGCACGAGGTCCGCCATCTCGCCTATCCGCACGGCTACAACAGCCCGCGTGTGCGGGCGATGTCGGCCCGGGCCGGCTACGAGACGGCGACCGCCGTGCGGCACGCGCTCAGCTCCGACCGCGACGAGCGCTACCGCATCGCCCGGCTCATCGTCCGGCGTACCCACACCGTCGCCGACGTCGAGGCCTGGCTGGCGGGCGCGGGTGCCCGGGTCGCGCCCTACCGGGACGGGCCGAAGACGATCGCGTGGCGGTGGTACCGGCGGGCCCGCGCGGTGCTGCACGGGCCCGAGTTCGCGGGCTGATCCCTGGCTGAGCTACTTGAGCGGCTGGTTGACGTAGGGGTCGGCGACCGCCTCGCGCAGGCTGTCCCAGGCCGCGTCGTTCGCCAGGGCCAGGTTGCAGTGCGGTCCGGGGTCGCGGTAGTTCCACTGGAGAGCCGCCTTCACGCCGTCCAGGCCCTTCAGCACACCGGGCACCTGCGCGTACCACTCGGCCTGCCGCTGCGGGCGGGAGGGGTCCGCGGCGGTACCGAACTCCGAGAGCATCAGCGGCTTGTCGTCGGAGATGTTGTCGCGGATCCAGTCGTGCACGGAGTGCTGCGTCTGCGCGAAGGTGCGCCAGCCCGTGTTGTGGCAGCGGTAGTAGTTGTACTGGTTGTAGCCGATCCAGTCGACGTACTCGTCGCCGGGATACATCCGCTTCATCTCGTCGGCGTGGTCGAGGTAGCCGGTCGTGATCCACGTCCACACCACGTTGTCGACGCCCAGTGCGCGGAAGCGGTCGTGGATGTGCCGGTACGCCTTCACGTACTCGGCGGGGGTGCCGTTGGCCGGAGTGCGGGTGTCCATCTCCAGGTCGAAGGAGAGGAACACCTTCTTGCCGTAGTCCTTGACGCGCTCGGCCTGGACGTCGATGACGGTCCTGTCCAGCTCGCCGGAGGCGATCTGCTTCCAGGTCGGCTGCTGCTCCTTCGTGCCGCCCCACCACTTGCTCTCCCAGGACAGCAGCAACAGGCGGTCCTCGCCGACGCGCCGCTCCTCGGGGGTGAGTAACTGACCCTCCCGGCGCGTGCCTTGAGGCAGGGACATGTCGTGGTACGTGTACACGATGTCGAGCTCGCGGCCGACACGCTTCTCGTAGGCGCGCACTTTCTCCGGCAGGTCGTCCCGCTCGTGCGGCACGAACGCCCCGAACCAGGCGCCGCAGGGCGGTTCCAGAAGCGCCGTGGGGCGGCAGTCCGCCGGGGAACCGGCGGCTCCGCTCTCGTTGGGCCCGGAGGCGTTCCTGAGGGCGAGCACGCCGACCAGGACCGCGCTGACGATCGTCACGGACGTGATCAGCAGTCGGCGCCGGCCCGATGTGAACGGACCGGCGGACGGCTGCTCCTCGGGTGGCTGTGGCCTCCTGCGGTGCTGTCCGGTCGTGGCGGGCGTGCGGCGAAAGGGACGGTGGGGACGGTTGAACCTCACTGAGCAGAACCCTTCGGTGTCCTCGGTGTCGTCCTCGGCGGCGGGGAGGCGCGCAGCGGCGGACAGAACGCGGCGACTGTGGTCAGCAGCGTCAACGTCAGCAGCACCCGCTGCGCGCTGAAGGCGTGCGTGGCGATCAGCACGGTCGCGACGAGCATCACGGCGCCGATGCTCACGAACAGCACCAGCATCAGCCGCTCCAGCAGGTCGGAGTGGCGGGCGAAGTCCGGGTCGCGGCGCTCGACGGGGCCTTCGGCGGGCCGCTCCCCGAGCGCGGGAGCGCAGACTCTGACCATGGCCGCGCCCGGGCCCGCCGCCAGGAAGAGGGCGACGGCGACGCCCCGCAGCGGCGATCCGCCGGGCAGTGCGAGGGCGGCGAGCGCGAGCCAGCCGCCGAACGGCGGCAGCATCCGGACCACGAGTTCCTGCGGTGTCATCGCTCCGCTCCCCCGGCCTGCTTCAGTACGTAGAGCCACCCGGCGCTGTTCTCCGCCACGAGCTGGAAACGTGGTGAGGCGGCGACGGACCTCTGGATCCGGTCCAGCTGCGCCTCGTCGAGCTGTCCGTTCATCTCGGAGTTGGCCAGCTGCCCCTGGGTGAGCAGGAAGTAGGCCCGGGCCGGCCGCTCCACCCCGGCCATGTCACCGGCGAGGGTGCCGGCCGGGTTCTCGACGATCCGGTCGACGTGGCTGCGGGCGTCGTCCAGGAACCAGTAGTGGTCGACGCTCCAGTAGGAGGCGTACGCGAGCGGGTAGTTGCGGTTGGCGGCCACGACGAGCGAGCCGTCGGGCGCCTGGTCGAAGAGCTGCCGTACCAGGGCCACTTCCTGCGGGGGGAAGTAGTTGATCCGGTCCTTGCCCGAGTAGGCCGGGACGAACGCCAGGGTCCCGCCGAGCAGTGCGACCAGCCCCACCCACGTGCCGATTCCACGTCTGCGGGCCCGCACGGGGGCGGCCTGCCGGTTGCCGGCCTCCTTCGCGGCGGCGTCGGCGGCCAGCGTGCGGACCTTGGGCAGCAGCGCGGCGGCCGCGAAGAACGCGGCGCCGGGCAGCATGAACAGCAGCACCCGGAAGATCATCTCGCTGCCGTAGCTGCTCGCCGCGAACATCGGCAGCGGGGCCGCCGCGAGCAGCAGCAGGGGCCGGGCCCGGTGCCGCAGCACACGCTGGCGCAGGACGCCGACGGCCGCGAGCAGCAGGACGGAGGCGGACAGCAGCCGGGCCGCCCAGGAGGTGGCGATCGCTCCGGTGCCGGTCGGGGTGGCGCCGTACCCGGTCTCCACGTTGGCGCCGATGTCGCCGACGGAGCGGATCATGTCCGGCATCGCCGCGGACAGGAAGGGCAGCGCCGCCGTGAGACACCAGGCCAGGAAGATCACGACGGTCGTGACCACCGGGACCCAGTCGCGGTAGCGGCGGCTCAGGCACAGGGCGAGCAGGCAGACGACCAGCATGCCCGGTGTGAGCTGGTGGGAGATGACGATCGCCACGACCATGACGACGAGCATCACCGTCCACACGGCCTGCCGGGGCCGCCCGCCCCGCACGGCGGACCGGCCGAAGCGGCGCAGGACCAGGGCCAGGACGCCGACATGCAGCGCGTAGGCCACGGACTGGGGGGAGAAGTAGTCCTGCCCGACCCAGTTGGCGACGTAGAAGAGCCAGACCGCGGTCCAGATCAGCCGCCGGTCCTCCGTGAAGGTGCGGTAGATCAGCAGCAGCGGGAGCAACAGCATCAGGCTGGAGACCACGGGCCACCAGGCCATGAACATCGCCGCCGAGTCCACGCCCAGCAGCCGCATCAGGGCGGCCTGTGCGGCGAAGAAGCCGGGCCACTGGTCGTACACCGCCATGTCTCCGACCTGGTCGGCCGTCTGCAGACCGCCCGCCGTCAGCAGGTGGTCGATGACCGCCTCGTGTTTCCACGCCCACGCGTACAGCGGGGTCGGGTAGACCACGGCCTGCGTGACCCGCTCCATCACCAGCAGCCCGAGGACGTACGCCAACGCCCAGGCCCCCGGCCGGCGCGGATCGCGGACCGTGAACCAGAAGCCGGTGGTGAGCACCACGAGGCCGGCCCAGAAGGCCGGGTGCAGCGCCGTGACCAGCCCGTAGTCGTCGAGCCGCGAGACGTCGGTGTGCCGCACGGCGTACGCCCACAGGGCGAGCGCGACGAGCAGCGGAACGCCGGGCCAGGCCAGTGCGCGCCGCCCGGACCAGGCGGGGGGCAGGTCGGACAGGTCCGTCACGGGCTCATGGGCCGGGCTCGACGACTCCGAGGACGAGGAGCCGGAGGACTGGCCGGCGGTCTCGGGGCCGCTGCCGGGGGTGCGCGCGCCGTCCCGTGCCGGTGTGGGTTCTGGCGTGGATCTCTCCCTCGGAGTGACTGGCGGACGCACGGTGGTTCCCCCCTGGCGGTTCGGCTCTGTTCGGCTCTTGAGCTTGATCAGGCGCTGGGCCGGCCGTTCGGACTTCTGCGGGGTGGCCCCAGGGCCGACGCGGCACGGCAGAGCGGCAGGAGCAGGACGAGTACGACGAGTACGGCGAGCAGGGGCGGCGCGACCGGTGCGAGCGCCTCACGCCACACCCAGCCGCCGACCGCGACGAGATACAAAACCCCCCAGCGCCCCGGCCACGGCAGCCGTCCGCCCGCGCTCGCGAGCAGCAGCCACAGAGGCACGAGACACAGCAGCTGGCAGATCGGCGGCGCCCAGCGAAGCAGGGGCTCGGGCCCGTCGAGCCCGACCGCGTCCGCGAGGAAGCCGCCCGTCTTCTCATACAACGCCCCGTCCACCGGCCGCGGTTCCCGCCCGAGGGCGGCCGGTGCGGTGTACAGGGCGAGCAGGGCGGCGTACAGCGCCGTACCGGGCAGCCACGGGTCGCGCCGGGCGCACAGCGTCACGGCGGCGGCGAACACCACGAGCAGCAGGCCTCCCGCGGTGAGCGACGGCAGCGGCAGGCCCTCCAGCAACTGGCGCCCTGTCAGTGCCGCTTCGGTGGCGTGGTCGAGCCAGGGCAGATCGCGCAACGGCACCCAGAAGAAGACGGTGGCGACGCCGAGCAGGCTCCAGAGGGCTCCTCTCAGCCGCCGCTCCCGCGGCTCCCGGTCCGGCTCCGCGCACTCCTGGCGCGGTGGTTCCCTGGTCGGCCCTTCCGGCCGCACGATCAGCGCCAGCGTGTCCGCCTGGAGCGCCTCCCGTTCGTATCCGGGACGCCCTATGAACAGCGTGACCGTGTCCTGGTCGCCGTCCTGGGGCTGGTAGGCGGCCCGGCGGGCCCAGGTCGTGCCGTATCCGGCGGTGGCGTTCAGCTTCGCCCAACGGGTGCCGTAGGAGGGGTGGGAGGGGTCGGCGGGCGTACGGGCCGCGGGTGCGCCGTCGTTGTGGCGCAGTGCCGCTCGCAGCCCGACCGTGGAGACGACGGCGATCAGCGTCATGCTCAGCAGCACGGCCCAGCCCGCGCCCGCGATGCCGGCCGGGGTGAACAGCATGGCCGCGCTGCCCAGCACCAGGGCGCACATGGCGCCTTGGAGCGCGGCGAGCACACCCGTGCGCCCCTGCACGCGCAGTACGCCGATGTACAGCTCCACCACGACCCGCGGCAGCGCGCCGAGGGCGAGCAGCCGCAGCACGGTCGAGCCGTGCTCGGCGTAGTCCGGGCTGAACGGCGTGAGGATGTACGGGGCGAAGAGGACCAGCACCAGCACGACCGGGACCAGCAGCAGCGTCATGCGCCGCAGGGCACCGCGGACGCCGTCGGCGAGCTGCCGGGGGTCGTGGGAGGCGTGCGCGGTGAGGGAGGAGGCCATGTTGATGGCCATGAACTCCATCGTGCCGCCGACGGTGTACGCCACGTAGAAGTAGCCGTTCTCCGCGGCGCTGAAGCGGACCGCGACCATCACCGGCAGCAGGTTGATCATCGCCAGGCTGAACAGCGCGCCCAGCGAGTCCCCGGCCAGGAAGCGGCCCATGTCGCGGAGTTTCGGGGGCTCCTTCTCGCGGTCGAGCTCGGCCTGGCGCGGGATGAGCCGGCGAAAGATCAGCCAGCCCAGCGGCAGGGTGGAGAACGCGATCGCCACCGCCCAGGAGACGAAGATGCCGAGGACGGGCAGCGTGCCGGCGAAGACGGCCAGCAGGCCCAGTTTCCCGACCGAGAACACCGCGTTCCCGGCCGGCACCCACTCCGCCTTGCGCAAGCCGGTGAGCACCCCGTCCTGGAGGGTGAGCAGCGCCCAGGCCACGGACGCCGCGACGAACACCGCGCCCGCCAGGGGCGTGCCCAGCGGGGCGTACGACGCTCCCCACGCGTCGATGGTGAGCAGGAAGACGGCGGCGGCGAGCGCCACGACCAGCGAACTGGCCGCGTACGTGCCCCACACCAGGCGCCCGGTCTCCCGGCCCGCGCGCGGGACGAAACGCACCACGGCGCCGATCATCGTCGTCGCCGTGATGCTGGCGAGCAGCCGCATCGCGGCGATGGCGGCGGAGCCCTGGCCGACGGCCTCCTCGGAGTAGTAGCGGGCGGCCACCAGCCAGAAGCCCAGACCCAGGACGGCGGACACGCCGGTGCTGAGCATGAGGAAGTAGGCGTTCTTGAACAGCGAGTCGTGCGTGTGCTCGTCGGCGGCAGGCTTCGGTCCGCCGCCGTCGGCACGCGTGGTGGCGGGCTCGTGCACCTGGATCTCAGCCACGGAATTGACCCAGCCCTCCCGGTGCCGGCCTGCCGTGGGGTGGTTCTCCCGGTGCTTCGGCCGGCCGTGCCCCGGACCGCTCCAGCACCTCCACGACCGTCCGGGCCCGCAGCGGGTCCACGGGCAGCGCGTGCCGCGCGAACCAGCGGGCCGCCTCGGGGGCCGGTGAGAGGTCGGTGAACCGCTCGCCGGCGTAGTCGTCCAGGGGCGGGTCGTAGAGGTAGCCGACGACGATGCCCTGCCGTGCCAGTGCCGCGATCGCCGCGTCGCGGTCCGCCACGAACAACGGGACGCGGAACAGCGGCTGGGTGCCGTGCCCGTCACGGGGCCTGGCCCAGGGTGTGGACAGCAGCAGCTCCGTGCCCACCCGGCAGGCCTCCAGCACCTCGTCCAGCCGGTCGAGCTTGCGCCCGACGCGCCGCAGCCGCAGCCGGCCGGACTCCTGGCGGTAGTCGTGCATGTCGACGCGTACCCAGGGGTGGTGGGCCTCGAGCCCCGGCGCGTGGCGGGCGGCCCGCGCGAGTTCGTCCGGGCGCAGCGGCATCCGGATCTCCTCGCGGTCCGCCAGCCCCAGCAGCCGGATCGCGGCCCAGGCGGCGCGACGCAGCCGCAGCCCGCGCACCGCCGCCTCCGCGTACGGCCGGATCGCATAGGCCAGTTCGGAGCTCGGCCGGCGCGGCGTGAGCAGCCCCGCGCAGGTCTTCTCCACCGCGTCCCGCAGCCCCGGGTCGGCCAGGGAGAGCATGCCCCCGGCCTTGGCCCCGACATGCTTGGACAGGCTGAACGCGGAGGCCTCGCCCCAGGCCCCGACCGGTCGGCCCCCCACCCGGCTGCCGATGGCGTGCGCCGCGTCCTCGAACAGCGGGATCCCCAGCGCGTCGCACTTCTGCCTGAGGCCCGGTGCCGGGTCAGGGTTTCCGTACAGGTTCGTCGTGAGCACGGCGGACACCGATCTCCACGTCTCGTCCGGCACGGCATCGATGTCGATGGACGCGTCGAGCGGGTTCAACGGCGCCTGCACCGGGCGCAGTCCGGCCGCGAGCACGACGAAGAAGATGACGTCGTCGTTGACCGGCGACATCAGCACCCGTCCGCCGGGCGGACACCAGTGGCGCAGGGCCACATACAGCCCGAAACGGCACGACGGTACGTACACGCATTCCCGGCCGAGCCGCACGCGCATGGCCGCTTCCAGCCGCTTCGGCTGCACGCCATGCCGCACCGAGCCCGGACCGGCCTCCCCAATGGCCATCCGCCCCCCTGGTGTGCCATCGGAACGCCCCCTCCCCGAGGCCTTCCGGCACCCGCCCAGAGTCGCCCCGTTCGCACCGCTCCGTCAAGATTGCGTCGCGTCCTGTGGATAACTTCCGGCTCGTACGGATGTGACGTCCCGTCCGCCGCGCCCGAGTCGCGCCGCCCGGCCCCACCCGGGCCCACCTGCCCCGTTTGCCCGTATCCGCCTCCTTGGGCACTGCCCAGGACGGGCCTGCCACCCGTAACGTGTGGCAGGACCACGAACACGTGGCGACGACACGGCACACCCGAAAGCGAGGCAGCACCCGATGCCCCCCTTCGATGTCCCCGAGGGCGACCCCTTCGGCCCGCACAACCTGCCGTACGGCGTGTTCTCCCTCCCCGGCTCCTCCCACCGGACCGTGGGCGTCCGGCTCGGCGATCACGTCCTGGACGCCGGCGCGGCGGCCCACGCGCTCGGCTCCCCGTACGCCTCCCTGCTCGCGCGGCCGAACCTCAACGCGCTGCTGGCCGCGGGCCGCACGGCCTGGTCGGACGTCCGCCGGGCGCTGACGGCGTGGGTGACCGTGCCGTCCCACCGCGAGACCGTCGCACCGATGTTCCACCCCCTGTCCTCGGTGACGCTGCACCTTCCCTTCGAGGTCGCGGACTACGTCGACTTCTACGCGTCCGAGAACCACGCCCGGAACGTCGGCCGGATCTTCCGCCCCGACGCCGAGGACTCCCTGACTCCCAACTGGAAGCACCTGCCGATCGGCTACCACGGCCGCTCCGGCACGGTCGTCGTCTCGGGCACGGACGTCGTACGCCCCTCGGGCCAGCGCAAGGCGCCGGCGGACCCGGCTCCGGTCTTCGGCCCGTCCCTGCGCCTGGACATCGAGGCGGAGGTCGGCTTCGTGGTCGGCGTGCCGTCCCGGATGGGCGCGCCGGTGTCCCTCGACGGCTTCCGTGAGCACGTCTTCGGCCTCTGCCTCCTCAACGACTGGTCCGCGCGCGACATCCAGGCCTGGGAGTACGTCCCGCTCGGCCCGTTCCTCGGCAAGTCCTTCGCCACGTCGGTGTCGGCGTGGATCACCCCGCTGGACGCCCTGGAGGAGGCCCGGGTGACCCCGCCGGCCCGGACGCACGAGCTGCTGCCCTACCTGGACGACAGCGACGAGGAACCCGGCGGCTACGACCTGCGGATCAGCGTCGCCGTCAATGGCCACGTCGTCTCCGAGCCGCCCTTCTCCACGATGTACTGGACGGCCGCCCAGCAACTGGCCCACATGACCGTCAACGGCGCCTCCCTGCGCACCGGCGACCTGTACGGCTCGGGCACGGTCAGCGGCCCGGCGGACCGCGAGCGCGGCTCCCTCCTCGAACTGACCTGGAACGGCCGCGACCCGCTCGAACTGCCCGACGGCAAGCGGACGTTCCTGGACGACGGCGACGTGGTGACCCTGTCCGCCTGGGCTCCGGGGCCGGACGGGGTGCGGGTGGGGCTGGGCGAGGTGACGGGGCGGGTGGTACCGGCCTGACGGCGTTCCAGGGGGCGTCCGCGACGTCCCGTCGTGCGCCCGCGAGGCCGCCCGGATCTGGCCGACAGTCGCCCCTCCCGGCGCTTGTGATGCCGCTCGGCTCCTGACTCACAACGCCCGGCACCGTCATACTGGTCTCGGGCGGTGTGCCCGCACGTGCGCGGTGCACGGCACGTTCGGGGCGCTCGCCGCTGTGCACTTGAGCCGCGTCACCGGTGCGCTCGGCAGCCGCCCTCCCCCGCACGATCCGTAGCCGCCCCTCTTCCGACCAACCGGAGCCCGTGGCCATGACCGTCTGCCTGCTCCTGCTGAGCGTTGTCGCCGTGACGGCCGCCGTACCCGTTCCCCGTGCGCTGACCCGGGCCGCCTGGCCGGAGCGGGAACCGGTGGTCGGGCTGTGGGTGTGGCAGTGCCTGGTCGCCACCGTCCTGCTGTGCTGCGTGACGGCACTCGCCCTGGGCACCGCCGCCGTGTTCGGCACGGTCCGCGCCCAGCTCTTCGCCCCGGCTCCGCCCGCGGTGACGGCCGCGTACGACCTGTCCACCGCCCCGTCGTGGGCCGCCACCCTCACCCTGCTGCTGGCCTGCGGCGCCGCCTGGACGACCGCCATGCTCGCGCGGGAACTCGTCGAGGCGCGCCGGCGGCGCGCGCAGGCCCGCGCCCACCTCCGCGAACGCGCCCCAGACCTGCCGGCCGGACTGCCCGCCGCCCGCGGCCCGCTCCTGGTCCTGGAGGACGAGTACCCCGACGCCTGGTGGATGCCCGGCAACCCGCCCCAGCTGATCGTCACCACGGGCGCCCTGCACCGCCTCACGGACCATCAGCTCGACGCCGTCCTCACCCACGAGCGCGGTCACGCCCGCGCCCGCCACGACTGGCTGCTGCACCTGTCCACCGCCCTGGCCACCGGCTTCCCCCGCATCCCGCTGTTCGCCCACTTCTGCGACCAGACCCACCGCCTGATCGAACTGGCCGCCGACGACACCGCATCCCGCCGCTGCGGCCACCTGACCACGGCCCTGGCACTGATCGAGCTCAACCAGCACCGCGGCGTCCTGTCCTGCGCCTCCAGCCACCGCCTGCTGGGCGAGCGGGTCGACCGGCTCCTGGAACCGCCGCCCCGGCTGGGCCGCCGGCACCGGGCCCTGACGACCACCACGGCCGCGCTGGTGCCGCTGCTGCCCCTGCTGATCCTGTTCGCGCCGGGTCTGACCGCCCTGTCGTAGCCGTACGGGCCCTGGGCGGGCGGTGACGATCCTCCGCTCCGTCATGCTGCCGGGGGCGCGCTGCGCGGCGCTGCCGGGGAGCGCAGACGGACGCCCGTGCCGGGCCGGCACCCAGCCTTTCCGACGCCCAGCTCTGCCGACGACCTGCCCCTGCCCCTATCGGAGCTCGGCCCTATATCCAGTCGGGCTCCGGCTCCCCATGCAGCTCCGGCCACTCGTGCGGCTCACCGGCGTCCTGGCCGGGGCCGGGGGCATGTCCCGGAGCCGGGTCGGAGGCCTCAGCCGGAGCCGGGCCGGGCGGGCCGCCCAGCGACGCGAGGACCTCCAGCACACCCTCCCCGTACGTCGCGAGCTTCTTCTCGCCCACGCCGCTGATCCCGCCCAGTTCGGCCACCGAGCCCGGCCACACCGTGGCGATCTCCCTCAGCGTGGCGTCGTGGAAGATGACGTACGCCGGGACGCCCTGCTCGCGAGCCTGCTCGGCCCGCCAGGCGCGCAGTGCCTCGAAGGCCGGCAGCAGTTCCTCGGGCAGCTCGGCGGCAACCGCCTTGCCCTTGCGCTCGCCCCGCCCGGAGCCCGACGACCCCGACGTCCCCGACCGGGAGGTCACCGGCTTCTTCGGCTCCTTGCGCAGCGGCACCTCCCGCTCCCGCCGCAGCACCGCCCCGCTCGCCTCGGTCAGCACCAGCGTGCCGTACTCGCCCTCCACCGCGAGGAGCCCCTGAGCCAGCAACTGCCGGATGACGCCGCGCCATTCGCCCTCGCTCAGATCGTCACCGATGCCGAACACCGACAGCTGGTCGTGGTCGAACTGGATGACCTTGCCGGTCCGCTTCCCCAGCAGGATGTCGACGATCTGCACCGCGCCGAACTTCTGCCCGCGCTCCCGCTGCAGCCGCACCACCGTCGACAGCACCTTCTGCGCCGCGACCGTGCCGTCCCAGGTCTCCGGCGGGGTCAGGCACGTGTCGCAGTTGCCGCAGGCAGGCTGGTCCGGGTCCTGGCCGAAGTAGGCGAGGAGCTGGCCCCGGCGGCACTGGGCCGTCTCGCACAGCGCCAGCATCGAGTCCAGATGGGCCTGGGCCCGTCGCCGGAACGCCTCGTCACCCTCGCCCGACTGGATCAGCTTGCGCTGCTGTATGACGTCGTTCAGCCCGTACGCCATCCAGGCCGTCGACGGCAGCCCGTCACGCCCGGCCCGGCCCGTCTCCTGGTAGTAGCCCTCGACCGACTTCGGCAGGTCGAGGTGGGCGACGAAGCGGACGTCCGGCTTGTCGATGCCCATTCCGAAGGCGATGGTCGCCACCACGACCAGGCCGTCCTCCCGCAGGAAGCGGGACTGGTGGGCCGCGCGCGTACCCGCGTCCAGCCCCGCGTGGTACGGCACCGCCTCGATGCCGTTGCGGCTGAGGAACTCGGCGGTCTTGTCGACCGAGTTGCGCGACAGGCAGTAGACGATGCCCGCGTCGCCCGCGTGCTCCTCGCGCAGGAAGCTCAGCAGCTGCTTCTTCGGGTCCGCCTTCGGCACGATCCGGTACTGGATGTTGGGCCGGTCGAAACTGGCCACGAAGTGCCGGGCCGCCGGCATGTTCAGCCGCTCGGTGATCTCCCGGTGCGTCGCCCGCGTGGCCGTCGCCGTGAGCGCGATCCGCGGTACGTCCGGCCAGCGCTCCCCGAGCAGCGACAGCGTCAGGTAGTCCGGCCGGAAGTCGTGGCCCCACTGGGACACGCAGTGCGCCTCGTCGATCGCGAAGACGGAGATCTTCCCGCGTGAGAGCAGGTCGAGCGTGTTCTCCAGCCGCAGCCGCTCCGGTGCCAGATACAGCAGGTCCAGCTCGCCGGCGAGGAACTCGGCCTCGACCATCCGCCGCTCGTCGAAGTCCTGCGTGGAGTTCATGAAGCCAGCCCGCACGCCGAGCGCCCGCAGCGCGTTCACCTGGTCCTGCATCAGGGCGATGAGCGGGGAGACGACCACACCCGTACCCGGCCTGACCAGGGACGGGATCTGGTAGCACAACGACTTGCCGCCGCCGGTCGGCATGAGCACGACAGCGTCGCCGCCCGCCACGACGTGGTCGATGACGGCTTCCTGCTCACCGCGGAAGGCCCCGTAGCCGAAGACCCGGTGCAGCGCGGCCAGCGCCTCGCTCGCGTCGGCGCCGAGGGGCCCGGCGGGGCCGCTGCCCGCACCGCTCCCGCCCCCGGTCACCGCGTCCAGTTCCGTCATCACACCCGTCCCGCCCGTAGCGCCCATCGTTCCGTCCCCCGTACGTCGCCCCTCGACCACTGCGTCCACCATAGGCGCCCGCACCGACAGCCCCGGAGTTATCCACAGGCCGCCCCGAACGCCTGAGTCAGGACACGATCGTCGTTCACACGTTCGCGGGAGACCTGCCCGTTTCCGGCGGATAGTCTGAATGCACCGGCGAGACTCCGTCCCCATGGGAGCACTGATGAGCGTCGCACCGAAGGCGTCCAAGCCCACCTGGCCGACCCCGCCGGAAGGCGGCTGGACCGCCGACGACCTGGACCGCCTCCCGAATCTGCCTCCGCACACGGAACTGATCGACGGGAGCCTGGTCTTCGTGAGTCCGCAGACCATCTTTCACGAGCGCGCCATTGACTTCTTCAAGTGGCAGCTCCAATCTCTGGCACCAACGGAATTCGAGGTCTTCCGGGAGTTCACCATCGACATCGACCGCCAGAACAGGCCCGAGCCGGACGTGGTCGTGGTGCGCGGGAACGTGGTGAAGGAGCCGGACCAGACCCGGTTCCCGGCGGAGGCCGTTCTTCTGGCCATCGAGGTCGTATCGGACGACTCCGTGTCGCGTGACCGCGAGACCAAGCCCCTCAAGTACGCGCGAGCCAAGATCCCGCACTACTGGCGCGTCGAGAGCGAGAAGGGGCGCGCTGCGGTCCACGCCTTCGAGCTGGAACCGACCACGGGCGCCTACACCAGCGTGGGCATCTTCCGCGAACGGATGAAGGTCGACGCCCCCTTCCCGCTGGACCTGGACCTGACCAAGATCAAAACGCGGCACGAGCAGAGCGAGTAACCCGGCCCCATGCCAGACAGCGGCCCGGCTCCCCGTCAGGGGAACCGGGCCGCAGCCCCGCACCAAGCGGAGCGTCAGCGCACGAACACCCCCGCCTGCCCCGCCAGATCCAGGAAGTACTGCGGCGCCACACCCAGCACCAGCGTGACCGCCACACCCACCCCGATCGCCGTCATCGTCAGCGGCGACGGCACGGCCACCGTCGGGCCCTCCGGCCGCGGCTCGCTGAAGAACATCAGGACGATGACGCGGATGTAGAAGAACGCCGCGATCGCCGAGGAGATCACACCGATCACGACGAGCGGGGCGGCCCCGCCCTCCGCCGCCGCCTTGAACACGGCGAACTTCCCGGCGAAGCCGGAGGTCAGCGGAATGCCCGCGAAGGCCAGCAGGAACACCGCGAACACGGCCGCCACCAGCGGCGAACGCCGGCCGAGCCCCGCCCACTTCGACAGGTGCGTGGCCTCGCCGCCCGCGTCGCGCACGAGCGTGACCACCGCGAAGGCGCCGATCGTCACGAACGAGTACGCGGCCAGGTAGAAGAGGACGGACGACACACCGTCGGGCGTGGTCGCGATGACACCCGCCAGGATGAATCCGGCGTGCGCGATCGACGAGTACGCCAGGAGCCGCTTGATGTCGGTCTGTGTGATCGCGACGATGGCGCCGCCCAGCATGGTGACGATCGCCACGGCCCACATCACCGGCCGCCAGTCCCAGCGCAGGCCCGGCAGGACGACGTACAGCAACCGCAGCAGCGCGCCGAACGCCGCCACCTTCGTCGCCGCCGCCATGAAGCCGGTCACCGGCGTCGGCGCGCCCTGGTACACGTCCGGCGTCCACATGTGGAACGGCACCGCGCCCACCTTGAACAGCAGGCCCATCACCACCAGCGCGGCACCGATCAGCAGCAGCGCGTCGTTGCCCATGGTGTCCGCGAGCGCCGGGGTGACGTCCGCGACCGTACCGTCGACGACCTGCGCGATCGTCGCGTACGACATCGAGCCCGCGTAGCCGTACAGCAGGGCGATGCCGAACAGGGTGAACGCCGAGGCGAACGCGCCGAGCAGGAAGTACTTGACCGCCGCCTCCTGCGACATCAGCCGCTTGCGGCGGGCCAGCGCGCACAGCAGGTACAGCGGGAGCGAGAGGACCTCCAGCGCCACGAAAAGCGTCAGCAGGTCGTTGGCCGCCGGGAAGATCAGCATGCCGGCGACGGCGAACAGCAGCAGCGGGAAAACCTCGGTGGTGGTGAACCCGGCCTTGACCGCCGCCTTCTCGCTCTCGCTGCCCGGCACGGACGCCGCCTGCGCGGCGAAGGAGTCGACCCGGTTGCCGTGCACCACTGGGTCGAGCCGCCGCTCGGCGAAGGTGAACAGGCCCACCAGGGCCGCCAGCAGGATCGTGCCCTGGAGGAAGAGGGCCGGTCCGTCGACGGCGATCGCGCCCATCGCCGCGATGCGCGCCTTGGTCGTGCCGTATCCGTCGGCTGCGAGCGCGACGACCGCGGCGAAGGCGGCCGCGAGCGCGACGACGGACACGAACATCTGGACGTAATAACGCGATGTGCGCGGTACGAACGCCTCGACCAGGATCCCGACGATCGCCGCTCCGACGACGATCAGGGTGGGCGCCAACTGTCCGTACTCGAACTTCGGCGCGTCGATCTTGGTGATCGGCTCGGCCGCGGTTGTCCACAGGCTGTGGACGGCTGTTGCGTTCACTTGGCCGCCTCCACCTCGGGCTGGGGGTCCTTCTTCTGTACGTCGGACATGGTCTGTTTCACCGCAGGGTTGACGATGTCCGTGACGGGCTTCGGGTAGACGCCCAGGAAGATCAGCAGTACGACCAGCGGGGCGACGACCACGAGTTCCCGCACCCTGAGGTCCGGCATCGCGCTGACCTCGGGTTTCACCGGCCCGGTCATCGTCCGCTGGTAGAGGACTAGGGTGTAGAGCGCGGCGAGGACGATGCCGAAGGTGGCGATGACGCCGATCACCGGGTAGCGCGTGAACGTGCCGACCAGGACCAGGAACTCGCTCACGAACGGCGCCAGTCCCGGCAGGGAGAGGGTCGCGAGGCTGCCGATCAGGAATGTGCCGGCCAGCACCGGAGCGACCTTCTGCACTCCGCCGTAGTCGGCGATGAGCCGCGAGCCGCGCCGGGAGATCAGGAAGCCCGCCACCAGCATCAGCGCGGCGGTCGAGATGCCGTGGTTGACCATGTAGAGCGTCGCGCCGGACTGGCCCTGGCTGGTCATCGCGAAGATGCCCATGATGATGAAGCCGAAGTGGGAGATCGACGCGTAGGCGATCAGCCGCTTGATGTCCCGCTGGCCGACCGCGAGCAGCGCCCCGTAGATGATGCTGATCAGGGCCAGGACGAGGATCGCGGGCGTCGCCCACTTGCTGGCCTCCGGGAACAGCTGGAGGCAGAAGCGGAGCATCGCGAAGGTGCCGACCTTGTCGACGACCGCCGTGATCAGTACGGCGACCGGGGCGGTGGACTCCTGCATCGCGTTGGGCAGCCAGGTGTGCAGCGGCCACAGCGGCGCCTTCACCGCGAAGGCGAAGAAGAAGCCCAGGAACAGCCAGCGTTCGGTGTTGGTCGCCATGTCGAGCGAGCCGTCGGCGCGGGCGGCGGCGATCTCCTGGAGGGAGAAGTTCCCGGCGACCACGTACAGGCCGATCACCGCGGCCAGCATGATCAGACCGCCGACCAGGTTGTAGAGGAGGAACTTCACGGCCGCGTACGACCGCTGCGTCGCCGCCGTCTTCTCGCCGTGCTCGTGGGCACGGTCCCCGAAGCCGCCGATGAGGAAGTACATCGGGATCAGCATGGCTTCGAAGAAAATGTAGAACAGGAAGACGTCGGTGGCCTCGAAGGAGAGGATCACCATCGCCTCGACGGCCAGGATCAGGGCGAAGAAGCCCTGCGTCGGCCGCCACCGGGTGCTGCCGGTCTCCAGCGGGTCGGCGTCGTGCCAGCCCGCGAGGATGATGAACGGGATCAGCAGGGCGGTCAGCGCGATCAGCGCCACCGCGATGCCGTCCACGCCCAGCTCGTAGCGGACACCGAAGTCCGCGATCCAGGCGTGGGACTCGGTGAGCTGGTAGCGGTCGCCGTCCGGGTCGAAGCGCACCAGGACGGTGATCGCCAGGACGAGTGTGGCGAGCGAGAAGAGCAGCGCCAGCCACTTGGCGGCGGTGCGCTTCGCGGCCGGTACGGCGGCCGTGGCGATCGCCCCGACGGCCGGGAGCGCCGCTGTCACTGTCAGCAGAGGAAAGGACATCGGTATCAGACCGCCCTCATCAGCAGGGTCGCGGCGACGATGACCGCCGCGCCGCCGAACATCGAGACCGCGTAGGAGCGGGCGAAGCCGTTCTGCAGCCTGCGCATCCGCCCGGAGAGGCCGCCGAACGAGGCCGCCGTGCCGTTGACGACACCGTCGACCAGGGTGTGGTCGACGTAGACCAGGGACCGCGTGAGGTGCTCGCCGCCGCGGACCAGGACGACGTGGTTGAAGTCGTCCTGGAGCAGGTCGCGCCGGGCGGCCCGGGTGAGTAGCGAGCCCCGCGGGGCGACGGCCGGGACCGGGCGGCGGCCGTACTGCGCCCACGCGAGGGCGACACCGATGATCATGCACGCGACGGTCGCACCGGTGACCACACCCGCGCTGATCGGCGGGTTGCCGTGACTGTGCCCGGTGATCGGCTCCAGCCAGTGCAGGAAGCGGTCGCCGATGCTGAAGAACGCTCCGCCGGCCACCGACCCGACAGCCAGCACGATCATGGGGATCGTCATGACCTTGGGCGACTCGTGCGGGTGCGGCGGGGTGTACTCGCCGCGGGTCTCGGCGGCGGGCTCCACGTCCGGTTCGGCCGGCGACGGCGTCGGGGCGTTGCGCCAGCGCTCCTCGCCGAAGAACGTCATCAGCATCACGCGCGTCATGTAGTACGCGGTGATGGCGGCGCCGAGCAGGGCGCAGGCGCCGAGGATCCACCCCTCGGTGCCGCCCTTGGCGAACGCCGCCTCAATGATCTTGTCCTTGGAGAAGAAGCCGGACAGGCCTGGGAAGCCGATGATGGCCAGGTAGCCGAGGCCGAAGGTGACGAAGGTGACCGGCATGTACTTCCTCAGGCCGCCGTACCTCCTCATGTCCACCTCGTCGTTCATGCCGTGCATGACCGAACCGGCGCCGAGGAACAGCCCGGCCTTGAAGAAGCCGTGCGTCACCAGGTGCATGATCGCGAAGACGTAGCCGATGGGGCCGAGGCCCGCGGCGAGGATCATGTAGCCGATCTGCGACATGGTCGAACCGGCCAGGGCCTTCTTGATGTCGTCCTTCGCGCAACCGACGATCGCACCGAAGAGGAGCGTGACCGCGCCGACGATCGTGACGACGAGCTGCGCGTCCGGAGCGCCGTTGAAGACGGCCCCGGAGCGGACGATCAGGTAGACGCCCGCCGTCACCATGGTCGCGGCGTGGATGAGGGCGGAGACCGGGGTCGGGCCCTCCATCGCGTCCCCGAGCCAGGACTGCAGCGGCACCTGGGCGGACTTGCCGCAGGCGGCGAGCAGCAGCATCAGCGCGATCGCGGTCAGCTTGTCCTCACCGGCGGCACCGGCGAGCCCGGCCTCCGCGTGGTCGCCGAGCACCGGCCCGAAGGCGAAGGTGCCGAACCACAGGAACATCAGCATGATCGCGATCGACAGGCCCATGTCGCCGACGCGGTTGACCAGGAAGGCCTTCTTCGCGGCCGTCGCGGCGCTGGGCTTGTGCTGCCAGAAGCCGATCAGCAGGTAGGAGGCCAGACCGACACCCTCCCAGCCGACGTACAGCAGCAGGTAGTTGTCGGCGAGGACGAGCAGCAGCATCGCCGCGAGGAACAGGTTCAGGTAGCCGAAGAAGCGGCGACGCCGCTCGTCGTGCTCCATGTACCCGACGGAGTAGAGGTGGATCAGCGATCCGACGCCCGTGATCAGCAGCACGAACGTCATGGACAGCTGGTCGAGCTGGAAGGCGACGTCCGCCTGGAAGCCCTCGACCGGGATCCAGCTGAACAGGTGCTGGGACATGACGCGGTGCTCGGGGTCTTGACCCAGCATGTCGCTGAACAGCACCAGGCCGAGCACGAAGGAGGCGGCCGCGAGCAGCGTGCCGAGCCAGTGGCCCACGGCGTCCAGCCGGCGTCCGCCACACAGCAGGACCGCCGCTCCGAGCAGGGGCGCCGCCACCAGCAGCGCAATGAGGTTCTCCACGATTCTTCCGACCCCTTACAGCTTCATCAGGCTGGCGTCGTCGACCGAGGCCGAGTGGCGGGCGCGGAACAGGGACACGATGATCGCGAGCCCGACCACGACCTCCGCGGCGGCGACGACCATCGTGAAGAAGGCGATGATCTGGCCGTCGAGGTTGCCGTGCATCCGGGAGAAGGCGACGAACGCGAGGTTGCAGGCGTTGAGCATGAGCTCGATGCACATGAACACCACGATCGCGTTGCGCCGGATCAGCACGCCGGTGGCACCGATCGTGAACAACAGGGCCGCGAGATAGAGATAGTTGACCGGGTTCACTTCGATGCCTCCTCGGGCCGCTTGAACGTGGCCGGTTCGATGGCCTTCCGCTCCAGGCGCTCCTCGGCACGCTGCTCCAGGGCCCGCAGGTCGTTGAGCGCCTCCTGCGACACGTCCCGGATCTGGCCCCGCTCACGCAGCGTCTTGCTGACGGTGAGTTCGGACGGTGTGCCGTCGGGCAGCAGGCCCGCGATGTCGACCGCGTTGTGCCGGGCGTACACACCGGGGGCCGGCAGGGGCGGCAGCTGCCGGCCTTCGCGGACCCGCTCCTCGGAGAGTTCGCGCTGCGTCTTGGCACGCTCGGTGCGCTCGCGGTGCGTGAGCACCATGGCGCCGACGGCGGCCGTGATGAGCAGGGCGCCGGTGATCTCGAACGCGAACACGTACCGGGTGAACAGGAGGGCGGCGATGCCCTCCACATTGCCCCCGGCGTTCGCCTGGCCGATGCCGCTGAACTCGCTGAGAGAGGCGTTGCCGATGCCGGCGATCAGCAGGACGCCGAAGCCGAGCCCGCACAGCAGGGCCAGCCAGCGCTGGCCCTTGATGGTCTCCTTCAGGGAGTCCGCCGCGGTGACGCCGACGAGCATCACCACGAACAGGAACAGCATCATGATCGCGCCGGTGTAGACGACGATCTGCACGACGCCCAGGAAGTAGGCGCCGTTGGCGAGGTAGAACACCGCCAGGATGATCATGGTCCCGGCGAGGCAGAGCGCGCTGTGCACGGCCCTCTTCATGAGGATGGTGCACAGGGCGCCGATCACCGCGATCGTGCCGAGGACCCAGAACTGGACGGCCTCTCCCATGGAGGTGGAGTAGGCGGCGAGCTGGGTGGTCATCGGCCGATCACCTTCTTCGACGCCGGTTCCGTCCCGCCGAAGGTCGAGTCGGCCTCCTGGACGACCTCGCCCTTGGAGTGGGCGACCTGCCGCTCCGTACCGGGCGCGGCCTCGGTGACCAGGCCCCGGTAGTAGTCCTGTTCGTCCGTCCCCGGGTAGATCGCGTGAGGCGTGTCGACCATGCCCTCCTCCAGACCGGCGAGCAGCTGCTCCTTGGTGTAGATGAGGTTGGCCCGGCTGGAGTCGGCGAGCTCGAACTCGTTCGTCATCGTCAGCGCGCGCGTGGGGCACGCCTCGATGCACAGGCCGCACAGGATGCAGCGGGCGTAGTTGATCTGGTAGACGCGGCCGTACCGCTCACCCGGCGAGTAGCGCTCCTCGTCGGTGTTGTCCGCGCCCTCCACGTAGATCGCGTCGGCGGGGCAGGCCCACGCGCACAGTTCGCAGCCGACGCACTTCTCCAGGCCGTCGGGATGGCGGTTGAGCTGGTGCCGTCCGTGGAAGCGCGGAGCCGTGGTCTTCTGCTGCTCCGGGTACTGCTCGGTCAGCCGCTTCTTGAACATGGCCTTGAAGGTCACGCCGAAGCCGGCCACCGGGTTCTGGAACCCGGGCTTGGTGTCCTTCGGTTCCTCAGCCATCGGACGCCTCCTTTCCATCCGTAGTTCCGCCCAGAGATCCGTCACTCTGAGTATCGGGCCCACCACTGACAATCAGCTCCCGCTCACCGCGCGAGCGGCGCCGCGGGACCGGTGGGAGTTCCTGCCCCGGCAAGGGCGGTACGGGGAATCCGCCCGCCATCGGGTCGAAGGCGGCCGGGGTCTCGGCCGGCTGCTCGGCCCCCTTCGCCTTCTCGCGGAACATGTCGACGACGAAGGAGAGCACCAGCAGGGCCAGCACGCCGCCGCCGACGTAGAGGGCGATGTCGGCGAAGTCGTAGCCCTCGTTCCTGAAGGCCCGCACGGTCGCGACGAGCATCAGCCACACCAGCGAGACCGGGATGAGGACCTTCCAGCCGAGCTTCATCAACTGGTCGTAGCGGACGCGTGGGAGCGTGCCGCGGATCCAGACGAACATGAACAGCAGCAACTGGACCTTGACCGTGAACCAGAGCATCGGCCACCAGCCGTGGTTCGCGCCCTCCCAGAAGGTGCTGATCGGCCAGGGAGCCCGCCAGCCGCCGAGGAACAGCGTCGTGGCGACGGCCGAGACGGTCACCATGTTGACGTACTCGGCGAGCATGAACATCGCGAACTTGATCGACGAGTACTCGGTGTTGAAGCCGCCGACCAGGTCGCCCTCGGACTCCGGCATGTCGAACGGGGCGCGGTTGGTCTCGCCGACCATCGTCACGATGTAGAGGACGAAGGAGAGCGGCAGCAGCAGGATGTACCAGCGGTCGGTCTGCTGCTCGACGATCGCCGACGTCGACATCGACCCCGAGTAGAGGAACACGGAGGCGAAGGCGGCGCCCATCGCGATCTCGTACGAGATCATCTGCGCGCAGGAGCGCAGACCGCCCAGCAGCGGGTAGGTGGATCCGGAGCTCCAGCCCGCCAGCACGATGCCGTAGATGCCGACGGAGGCGACCGCGAGGATGTAGAGCATCGCGATCGGCAGGTCGGTGAGCTGCATCGTGGTGCGGTGGCCGAAGATCGAGATCTCGTTGCCCGCCGGGCCGAAGGGGATCACGGCGATCGCCATGAAGGCCGGGATGGCCGCGACGATCGGCGCGAGGACGTACACCACCTTGTCCGCGCGCTTGACGATGACGTCTTCCTTGAGCATCAGCTTGATGCCGTCGGCGAGCGACTGGAGCATGCCCCAGGGGCCGTGCCGGTTGGGGCCGATGCGCAGCTGCATCCAGGCGACGACCTTGCGCTCCATGACGATGGAGATCAGCACGGTCACCATCAGGAAGGCGAAGCAGAACACCGCCTTGATGACGACCAGCCACCACGGGTCGTGGCCGAACATCGAGAGGTCTTCAGCGGCGAAGTACGGGCTCATGCCTCCACCTCCTTGGGGGCCTCGCCGGCGAGCGTCGCCGGTCCGATGCGGACGAGGGATCCGGGCCGCGCCCCGGTGTCGGAGGCGACTCCGCCGCCGGCGGAGTTCAGCGGGAGCCACACCACCCGGTCGGGCATCTCACTGATCTGGAGCGGAAGTTCGACGACTCCCCGGGGGCCGGTGACCGCGAGGAGGTCGCCGTCCTCGACGCCCGCCTCGGCGGCCGTCGCGGCCGACACACGCGCGCGTGCGGCGTGCCGGGTGCCGGCGAGTGCCTCGTCGCCCTGCTGGAGGACGCCCTGGTCGAGCAGCAGCCGGTGTCCGGCGAGCACGGCCTCCCCGGCGGCCGGACGGGGCAGGGCGCCCGCGGTCTCCAGGGGTTCGGTGGCCCGCGGGCCGTCCCAGGCGCCGAGCCGGTCGATCTCGGCCCGTACGGTGCGCAGATCGGGCAGTCCGAGGTGGACGTCCATGGCGTCGGCCAGCATCTGCAGCACGCGCGCGTCGGTGGGCGCGAGGCGGCGGGTCATGTGGTCGGGCTTGAGCGCGGCCTCGAAGAAGCGGACCCGGCCTTCCCAGTTGAGGAAGGTGCCGGCCTTCTCGGCGACCGCGGCGACCGGCAGGACGACATCGGCCTTGCGGGTGATCTCGCTGGGCCGCAGTTCGAGCGAGACCACGAAGCCGGCCTCGTCGAGTGCCGCACGCGCGCGTGCCGGGTCGGGCAGGTCGGCGATCTCGACGCCCGCCACCAGCAGGGCCTGAAGTTCGCCGGTCGCGGCGGCCTCCACGATCTGGCCGGTGTCACGGCCGTAGCGGTGCGGAAGGCCTGCCACGCCCCAGACGGTGGCGACCTCGTCACGCGCGCGTGGATCGGTGGCCGGACGTCCGCCCGGCAGCAGCGACGGCAGCGCGCCCGCCTCGACGGCGCCGCGTTCCCCGGCCCGGCGCGGGATCCACGCCAGCCGGGCACCGGTCGCGGAGGAGATGCGCACGGCCGCGGTGAGACCGCCGGCCACCGCGGCCAGCCGCTCACCGACGACGATCACGGCGCCCTCGGCGCGCAGCGCCTCGGCGGCCGCTGCGCCGTCGCCCTCCAGGCCGACGTTGCTCGCGAGTGCGTCCAGCCACTCGGTCTCGGTGCCGGGGGCGGCCGGCAGCAGCGTCCCGCCGGCCTTCTCCAGACCGCGCGTGGCGTGCGTGGCCAGGGCGAAGACCTTCTGCCCGTGTGTGCGCCAGGCCTTGCGCAGCCGCAGGAAGACGCCGGGCGCCTCCTCCTCCGCCTCGAAACCGACCAGCAGGACGGCCGGGGCCTTCTCCAGAGCGGTGTACGTGACGCCCGTGCCGTCGAGGTCCCGGCCGCGTCCGGCGACCTGGGCGGCGAGGAAGTCGGCCTCCTCGCCGCTGTGCACGCGCGCGCGGAAGTCGATGTCGTTGGTGTCGAGCGCCACGCGCGCGAACTTGCTGTACGCGTAGGCGTCCTCGATGGTGAGCCGGCCGCCGGTCAGGACGCCGGTGCGGCCCCGGGAGGCCAGCAGCCCCTGGGCCGCGATCTGGAGCGCCTCCGGCCACGAGGCCGGTTCCAGTTCGCCCTCGGCGTTGCGCACCAGGGGCGTGTCCAGACGGTCCCGCTGCTGCGCATACCGGAACGCGAACCGCCCCTTGTCGCAGATCCACTCCTCGTTGACCTCGGGGTCGTTCGCGGCGAGCCGCCGCATGACCTTGCCGCGCCGGTGGTCGGTGCGCGTGGCACAGCCGCCGGAGCAGTGTTCGCACACCGACGGGGACGAGACCAGGTCGAAGGGGCGGGAGCGGAATCGGTACGCCGCCGAGGTCAGCGCGCCGACCGGGCAGATCTGGATGGTGTTGCCGGAGAAGTACGACTCGAACGGGTCGCCCTCGCCGGTGCCGACCTGCTGGAGCGCGCCCCGCTCGATCAGCTCGATCATCGGGTCGCCCGCGACCTGGTTGGAGAACCGGGTGCAACGGGCGCACAGCACGCACCGCTCGCGGTCGAGCAGCACCTGCGTGGAGATCGGGACGGGCTTCTCGTAGGTCCGCTTGCGGCCCTCGAAGCGGGACTCGGCGTCGCCGTGCGACATGGCCTGGTTCTGCAGCGGGCACTCGCCGCCCTTGTCGCAGACCGGGCAGTCCAGCGGGTGGTTGATGAGCAGGAGCTCCATCACACCCTTCTGGGCCTTCTCGGCGACCGGCGAGGTGAGGTGGGTCTTCACCACCATCCCGTCGGTGCAGGTGATGGTGCATGACGCCATGGGCTTGCGCTGGCCCTCGACTTCGACGATGCACTGGCGGCAGGCGCCGGCCGGGTCGAGGAGGGGGTGGTCGCAGAACCGGGGGATCTCGATGCCGAGCTGTTCGGCGGCCCGGATGACCAGGGTGCCCTTGGGCACGCTGATCTCCACGCCGTCGATCGTCAGCGACACGAGGTCCTCCGGCGGGACCGCCGCCTCTCCCCCGCCTGAGGGAGCGTTGGTGGTCACGGTCATGCGTTCACCTCCGTGCGGTCGGCCCAGGCCGTCGACTTGGCCGGGTCGAAGGGGCAGCCCCGGCCCGTGATGTGCTGCTCGTACTCCTCGCGGAAGTACTTGAGCGAGGAGAAGATCGGCGAGGCGGCGCCGTCGCCGAGGGCGCAGAAGGACTTGCCGTTGATGTTGTCGGCGATGTCGTTCAGCTTGTCGAGGTCGGACATCCGTCCCTTGCCGGCCTCGATGTCGCGCAGCAACTGCACGAGCCAGTAGGTCCCTTCGCGGCAGGGCGTGCACTTGCCGCAGGACTCGTGGGCGTAGAACTCCGTCCAGCGCGTCACGGCCCGCACCACGCAGGTCGTCTCGTCGAAGCACTGGAGGGCTTTGGTGCCGAGCATGGAACCCGCGGCGCCCACTCCTTCGTAATCAAGAGGGACGTCGAGATGCTCGTCGGTGAACATCGGGGTCGAGGAACCGCCCGGCGTCCAGAACTTGAGGCGGTGCCCGGGGCGCATTCCGCCGCTCATGTCGAGGAGCTGGCGGAGCGTGATCCCGAGCGGCGCCTCGTACTGGCCGGGGCTGGCGACATGGCCGGACAGGGAGTAGAGCGTGAAGCCGGGCGACTTCTCGCTCCCCATCGACCGGAACCATTCCTTGCCCCGATGCATGATCGCGGGAACCGACGCGATCGACTCGACGTTGTTCACCACAGTCGGGCAGGCATAGAGGCCCGCGACGGCAGGGAAGGGGGGACGAAGCCGCGGTTGACCCCGGCGGCCTTCGAGCGAGTCCAGCAGTGCGGTCTCCTCACCGCAGATGTACGCGCCCGCGCCCGCGTGCACGGTGATGTCGAGGTCGAGTCCGCTGCCCAGGATGTTCTCGCCGAGGAAGCCCGCCTCGTAGGCCTCGCGGACGGCCGAGTGCAACCGCCGCAGCACTGGTACGACTTCACCACGCAGATAGATGAACGCATGCGAAGACCTGATGGCGTAACACGCGATGATCATGCCCTCGATGAGGCTGTGCGGGTTCGCGAAGAGGAGCGGGATGTCCTTGCACGTCCCGGGCTCCGACTCGTCGGCGTTGACCACCAGATAGTGCGGCTTTCCATCCCCCTGGGGAATGAACTGCCACTTCATGCCCGTGGGGAAGCCCGCGCCGCCGCGCCCGCGCAGGCCGGAGTCCTTGACGTACGCGATCACGTCGTCCGGCGACATGGCGAGCGCCTTGCGAAGCCCTTCGTAGCCGTCGTGCCGCCGGTACACGTCCAGCGTCCAGGACCTGTCCTCGTCCCAGAAGGCCGACAGCACCGGTGCGAGCAGCTTCTCGGGGCTCATGTCTTTCAGCTCGGGTGCCAAGGTCATCACTCCCCCTCCTCGGCGGTGGGCCCGGCCGGGTGGGCCGGGTCGGAGGCCGACGTGTCCTGCGGCGCGTCGTGCGAGCTCAAGTGCTCCGTCGGTGACGGCTCGTGCGGCTTGTCGTCCCGGGGCGCCTCGCCGCGCGGATGCACGACGCGCGCGGGGGCGGACTCGCCCTTGGCGAGCTTCAGGCCGACCAGGGAGGCGGGTCCCGCGCTTCCCCCGGACTCGACGGCCCCGTCCCGCTCGTCGGTGAAACCGGCCAGGACCCGGGCGGTCTCCTTGAAGGTGCACATCGGTGCCCCGCGTGTGGGGGTGACCGGCCGGCCCGCGCGCAGGTCGTCGACGAGGCGTTTGGCGCTCGCCGGGGTCTGGTTGTCGAAGAACTCCCAGTTGACCATCACGACCGGCGCGAAGTCGCAGGCGGCGTTGCACTCGATGTGCTCCAGGGTGACCTTGCCGTCGTCGGTGGTCTCGCCGTTGCCGACGCCCAGGTGTTCCTGGAGCTCCTCGAAGATCGCGTCCCCGCCCATGACGGCGCACAGGGTGTTGGTGCACACCCCGACCTGGTAGTCACCGCTCGGCTTGCGCCGGTACATGGTGTAGAAGGTGGCGACCGCGGTGACCTCCGCCGTGGTGAGGCCGAGCATGTCCGCGCAGAACCGCATGCCCGTGCGCGTGACGTGGCCTTCCTCGGACTGCACGAGGTGCAGCAGCGGCAGGAGGGCGGACCGGGAGTCCGGGTAGCGGGCGATGATCTCGCGCGCGTCGGTCTCCAGGCGGGCCCGGACGTCGTCCGGGTAGGCGGGTGCGGGCAGTTCGGGCATGCCCAGGCTGACGCCCCGCTCGGAAGAAGAGGTGGTCACCGGTCGACGCCTCCCATCACGGGGTCGATGGACGCGACGGCGACGATGACGTCGGCGACCTGGCCGCCCTCGCACATCGCCGCCATGGCCTGCAGGTTGGTGAAGGACGGGTCGCGGAAGTGGACCCGGTAGGGGCGCGTGCCGCCGTCGGACACGACGTGCACCCCGAGTTCGCCCTTGGGCGACTCGACCGCCGCGTACGCCTGGCCCGGCGGGACGCGGAAGCCCTCGGTGACCAGCTTGAAGTGGTGGATCAGGGCCTCCATGGAGGTGCCCATGATCTTCTTGATGTGGTCGAGGGAGTTGCCGAGCCCGTCGGGCCCCAGGGCGAGCTGGGCCGGCCAGGCGATCTTCTTGTCGGCGACCATGACCGGGCCGGGCTGGAGCCGGTCCAGGCACTGCTCGATGATCCTCAGCGACTGGCGCATCTCCTCCAGCCGGATCAGGAAGCGGCCGTAGGAGTCGCAGGTGTCCGCGGTCGGGATGTCGAAGTCGTACGTCTCGTAGCCGCAGTACGGCTGCGCCTTGCGCAGGTCGTGGGGCAGGCCGGTGGAGCGCAGGATCGGGCCGGTGGCGCCGAGGGCCATGCAGCCGGCCAGGTCGAGGTAGCCGACGTCCTGCATGCGGGCCTTGAAGATGGGGTTCCCGGTGGCGAGCTTGTCGTACTCCGGGAGGTTCTTCTTCATCTTCTTCACGAACTCGCGGATCTGGTCCACCGCGCCGGGCGGCAGGTCCTGGGCGAGTCCGCCGGGGCGGATGTACGCGTGGTTCATCCGCAGGCCGGTGATCAGCTCGTAGATATCGAGAATGAGTTCACGATCACGGAATCCGTAGATCATGATCGTGGTGGCGCCGAGCTCCATGCCGCCGGTGGCGATGCACACCAGGTGCGAGGAGAGCCGGTTCAGCTCCATCAGGAGCACGCGGACGATCGAGGCCCGGTCCGGGATCTGGTCCTCGATGCCGAGGAGCTTCTCGACGCCGAGGCAGTACGCCGTCTCGTTGAAGAACGGCGTCAGGTAGTCCATGCGCGTCACGAACGTGGTGCCCTGCGTCCACGTCCGGTACTCGAGGTTCTTCTCGATGCCGGTGTGCAGATAACCGATTCCGCAGCGGGCCTCGGTGACGGTCTCGCCCTCGATCTCCAGGATCAGGCGGAGCACGCCGTGCGTGGACGGGTGCTGCGGCCCCATGTTGACGACGATGCGCTCGTCGTCGGCGCGGGCCGCGGACTGGACGACCTCGTCCCAGTCGCCGCCGGTGACCGTATATACGGTGCCCTCAGTGGTCTCCCGAGGAGAGGCGTGCGAAGTGCTCATGAGTACGACCTCCGCTGGTCCGGAGCCGGGATCTGGGCGCCCTTGTACTCGACGGGGATGCCGCCGAGGGGATAGTCCTTGCGCTGCGGAAAGCCCTGCCAGTCGTCCGGCATCATGATCCGCGTCAGGGCCGGGTGACCGTCGAAGACGATGCCGAAGAAGTCGTACGTCTCGCGCTCGTGCCAGTCGTTCGTCGGATAGACCGAGTACAGCGAGGGGATGTGCGGGTCGCTGTCGGGGCAGCTGACCTCCAGGCGGATCAGCCGGTTGTGGGTGATCGACCGCAGGTGGTAGACGGCGTGCAGCTCACGGCCCTTGTCGTTCGGGTAGTGGACGCCGCTGACGCCGGTGCACAGCTCGAAGCGCAGGGCCGGGTCGTCGCGCAGGGTGCGGGCGACGCGGACCAGGTGCTCGCGCTCGATGTGGAAGGTCAGCTCGTCGCGGTCGACGACCGTCTTCTCGATCGCGTTCTCGGGAAGCAGGCCCTGCTCCTCCAGGGCGCCCTCCAGCTCGTCGGCGACCTCGTCGAACCAGCCGCCGTAGGGGCGGGTCGCCGGTCCCGGGAGACGGACCGAGCGGACCAGGCCGCCGTAGCCGGAGGTGTCGCCGCCGTTGTTCGCGCCGAACATGCCGCGCTGGACGCGGATCTCCTCGCCGCCCTGGCCGCGCTGGCCCGGGAGGTTCGACGCGCTGAGGTCCTTCTCGGGGTTGACCCCGTTGTCGCTGACGTCGCTCACCGCAGCAGCCCCTTCATCTCGATCGTGGGCAGGGCCCTGAGCGCCGCCTCCTCGGCCTCGCGGGCCGCCTCCTCGGCGTTCACCCCGAGCTTGGAGCTCTGGATCTTCTGGTGGAGCTTGAGGATGGCGTCCATCAGCATCTCCGGCCGTGGCGGGCAGCCGGGGAGATAGATGTCGACCGGCACGATGTGGTCGACGCCCTGGACGATGGCGTAGTTGTTGAACATGCCGCCGGAGGAGGCGCAGACCCCCATGGAGATCACCCACTTGGGGTTCGGCATCTGGTCGTAGACCTGCCGCAGCACCGGCGCCATCTTCTGGCTCACCCGGCCGGCGACGATCATCAGGTCCGCCTGGCGCGGCGAGCCCCGGAAGACCTCCATGCCGAAGCGCGCAAGGTCGTAGCGGCCGGCGCCGGTGGTCATCATCTCGATGGCGCAGCAGGCGAGGCCGAACGTGGCGGGGAAGACGGACGACTTGCGCACCCAGCCCGCGGCCTGCTCGACGGTGGTCAGCAGGAAGCCGCTCGGCAGCTTTTCTTCGAGTCCCATGACTTGTGGCCCCTCAGTCCCATTCCAGGCCGCCGCGCCGCCATACGTACGCGTACGCGACGAAGACGGTGAGCACGAAGAGCAGCATCTCCACGAGCCCGAAAATCCCCAGGGCGTCGAAGGTGACGGCCCAGGGGTAGAGGAAGACGATCTCGATATCGAAAATGATGAAGAGCATCGCCGTCAGGTAGTACTTGATCGGGAAGCGCCCGCCGCCGGCCGGCGTGGGGGTCGGCTCGATCCCGCATTCGTAGGCCTCGAGCTTGGCCCGGTTGTACCGCTTGGGCCCGATCAACGTGGCCATGACCACGGAGAAGATCGCAAAGCCTGCCCCGAGGGCTCCCAGTACGAGGATGGGCGCATAAGCGTTCACCGCTCCTCGCTCCTCTCAGTCGGCACTGACTGCTGGCGGTTTGCATCGGGCTCACATCCGCCCCAGCGATCCCTCGAACCCCGCCTGCCCCGGCGAAGATCGGGAACATGTGAAGCAGGTCACAAGCCCAACCGCGTGCATCTTATGCCCGACGCTCTGTGATCTGCGACACGGGGTATTGCACAAGCTTTGTGATCTCCACCACCTGACGTTCGATCATGAAGTCGGATGAGCGGTGATCTTCACACCCGAAGCGTCCGAGTGATCACGAGAGGTGACATTTTGGCTCGTCAGCGCAGGCCGGAGGGGGCGTCTCAATATCAAGAGAGTTCCCTTGCATGCAAATTGGCGAGGGAGTCGATCTCTTGATAGAGGCGCGTTCACACATCTGAGGGCGTCCGGGGCGGGGTGTGGACGCGTGCATCCGTTCACGATCTTCGCGGGGCCGTGATCCGGTCGTGATCTTCCGCGTCGGACGCGCCCGTCCCGGCAGCCGTTCCGTGACCTCCATCACACACGTGAGAGATCCACGAGAACGGGGCTTGGCCAATCAGCCCAACCGATGGTAGGTGCGGGGCAATTCGGGCGTATTGATCAAAGGCCGTGATCACAGGCCGGTTACGGTGCGCCCGCAATGTCCGTTACGGCGTCAATAAAGGGCCCCGTGAGGGGGTTCTGGGGGCCTGATTGAACAACTGTGGCGCAGCACACGTTTCTTGAAGATATGAAGGAGCCCCTGGTACCGGTTGTTCCCATGTCCCACACCGCTCACATACGCAGCCACCGGAAGCCCCGCCGCAGCGCGACCTCTTCGATCGCCCTGCGTGCCGGAGTTGCCGGTGGCGTTCTCAGCATGGCAGCGGCGGGTGCGTCGGCCTCGGCGAACGCCGCCGAGCCGGTCACCCAGACCATCGAACTGCCCACCCTGACGGCCGATATGTCCGCTCAGGTCGCCCAGTCCGCCGCCGCCACCCAGCAGGCGGCCGCGAACTACGAACTGCGCGCCGAGCGTGACGCCGCCGCGGCCAAGGCCGCCGCGGAGGCCAAGAAGGACCTCGCCGAGGCCAAGAAGAAGGCGGAGGCCAAGAAGAAGGCCGCCGAGGCCGCCCGCAAGGCCGCCGCCGAGCGCGCCGCGCGCAGCGCCGAGCGCGCCACGCTCTCCACCTCCGCGTCCGCCTCCACGTCGGTGTCGGCGCCCTCCAGCGGCAGCGTCGCGACCGTCATCGCCTTCCTGAAGGCTCAGGTGGGCGACGCCTACGTCATGGGCGCCACCGGTCCCAACGCCTGGGACTGCTCCTCCCTCGTGCAGGCCGCTTACAAGCAGGTTGGTGTGGACCTGCCGCGCGTCTCGCAGGACCAGTCGATGGCCGGCACGGACGTGCCGCTGTCCGACGTCCAGGTCGGCGACATCCTGTACTGGGGCGGCAAGGGCTCCGCGTACCACGTGGGTGTCTACATCGGCGACGGCCAGTACCTGGACGCGGCCAACCCGTCCAAGGGTGTCGTCATCCAGGACCTGTCGGGCTACCCGGCGTCGGGCGCCGTGCGCGTCCTCTGACCGCACGCATACGGGCTTGAGGGCCGCTGCCACTCGGGGGCAGCGGCCCTCCCGGCATGTCCGGAAGGAGAAGCGACGCGCCTGGAGGCCCCAGGAGGCCGCCGCGGCCCTCGCGAAGCCCCGGCCCCTGGGCACCGGCCCCGGCGGCTCTCCTGGTGGCCGTGAGAGGCGTCTGCGGGCCTGGTGGCCGTGAGAGGCGTCTGCGGGTGCGGCCGGATGACGCCTGGGACCGCTGCGGCAGATCTGCTGTGATGACTCCCTGAGAGCAGGAAGGGGCGTCCGAGGCCGGACGCCCCTTCCTGCCGCCCAGCATCCTCATGCAGACAGGGAGAGACAGATGCCAAGCGTCTTCGTGCAAGGACGGCCCGTCGACTCGTACCCGAGGCTCGCGCCCGAGGCCCGGCGCGGGCAGGTCCGGCGGATCACCGAGGTCGGTGAGGGGGTCCTGCACAAGCCGTGCCGGGACGTCACCGAGTTCGGTCCGGACCTCGCCGCGCTGATCGACGACATGTTCCTGACGATGTACACCGCGGACGGTGCCGGACTCGCGGCGAACCAGGTCGGGGTCGACCTGCGGCTGTTCGTGTACGACTGCCCGGACGACGAGGGGGTGCGGCACGTCGGGCACATCGTCAACCCGGTGCTGGAGCCGCTGGACGCCGCGCACCGCAGGCTGCTCGACGAGGGCGAGGGGTGCCTGTCGGTGCCGGGCGCCACGATGGCCGTACCGCGTCCGGACCGGGCCGTGGTGCGCGGGTACGACCGGGAGGGCGAACCGCTCGTGATCGAGGGCACGGGCTACTTCGCCCGCTGCCTGGCGCACGAGACCGACCATGTGAACGGACAGGTGTACCTGGACCGGCTGTCCGGGCGGGAACGCAAGGACGCGCTGCGGCAGATGGCGGACCGGCGCGAGGCGGTGTTCGCGCGCCGGGCCGCCAACATCGCGGCGCTGAGCGGCTGAGAGGCTGAGAGGCTGAGAGGCTGACCGAGCCTTCGGTGCCGAAGGCCCGGGTGCACCGGCGCTCGGGCACCCGGGGTGCCCGGGCGCCCGATCAGGCCTTCGGCGCCACCTTGCTCAGGCCGTTGATGATGCGGTCCATCGCGTCGCCGCCGGTCGGGTCGGTGAGGTTCGCGAGGAGCTTCAGCGTGAACCTCATCAGCATCGGGTGCGTGAGTCCGCGCTGGGCCGCGATCTGCATGACCTTCGGGTTGCCGATGAGCTTCACGAAGGCCCGGCCGAGCGTGTAGTAGCCGCCGTAGGTGTCCTTGAGGACGCGCGGGTAGCGCTGGAGGGCCATCTCACGGCCGGCCGGCGTCGCCCGCGCGTGCGCCTGCACGATGACGTCGGCGGCGAGCTGGCCGGACTCCATGGCGTAGGCGATGCCCTCGCCGTTGAAGGGGTTCACCAGGCCGCCGGCGTCGCCCACCAGCAACAGCCCCTTGGTGTAATGGGGCTGGCGGTTGAAGGCCATGGGGAGGGCTGCGCCGCGGATGGGCCCGGTCATGTTGTCGGGGGTGTAGCCCCAGTCCTCCGGCATGGACGCGCACCAGGCCTTCAGGACCTCGCGCCAGTCCAGCTCCTTGAAGGAGTCGGAGGTGTTGAGGACGCCCAGACCGACGTTGGACGTGCCGTCGCCCATGCCGAAGATCCAGCCGTAGCCGGGCAGGAGACGGTCCACGGGGCCGCGGCGGTCCCACAGTTCCAGCCAGGACTCCAGGTAGTCGTCCTCGTGGCGCGGGCTGGTGAAGTACGTCCGTACGGCCACGCCCATCGGGCGGTCCTCGCGGCGGTGCAGGCCCATGGCGAGGGACAGGCGCGTGGAGTTGCCGTCGGCGGCCACGACGAGCGGGGCGCGGAAGGTGACCTCGCGCTTCTCCTCGCCGAGCTTGGCGTGTACGCCGGTGATCCGGCCCGTGCGGTCGTCCAGGATCGGCGCGCCCACGTTGCAGCGCTCGAACAGCCGGGCGCCCGCCTTCTGTGCCTGCCGGGCGAGCTGCTCGTCGAAGTCGTCACGCTTGCGGACGAGGCCGTAGTCGGGGAAGGAGGCGAGATCCGGCCAGTCGAGCTGGAGCCGCACCCCGCCGCCGATGATGCGCAGGCCCTTGTTGCGCAGCCAGCCCGCCTCCTCCGAGATGTCGATGCCCATCGCCACCAGCTGCTTGACGGCACGGGGGGTGAGGCCGTCGCCGCAGACCTTCTCGCGCGGGAACTCGGTCTTCTCCAGGAGCAGTACGTCGAGTCCGGCCTTGGCGAGGTGGTACGCGGTGGTGGAGCCGGCTGGCCCCGCGCCGACGACGATGACATCGGCGGTGTTTTCGGAGAGGGGCTCGGTCACGGCGGGATCTCCCCAAGGTTCGAAATCTGCGTGCCGACCGGCACTGGACAGGGGCAGTCTATTCAGCGCTCTTGATCACCCGGCTGAAGGGCTGCCACGCCGCCACTCGATCAGTGACGTTCCGTAGTCGACTGTCACAGAAAGACACCTGGCGCTTCCGGTCGGTATGGAGCGGGAGTTACCCTTCCTCTACCGCTGGGGGTGACATCTGTGTACATGTCCCGCAAAACACCCGGAGAGCGTGTAGTGCCGCGTCTGGTGGGCCTCATGGCCGTGGACGCGCGGGAGACGGCCCGGGCGCAGGGTTTGCTGCTCAACGCACCGGACCGGCCGGACCTCGCCCTCGCCGTCGTCGACTACGTCGTACGCCAGTACCCGCAGCCCGGTGCCGAGGTGCCGCGGGACTCGATGATCTACGTGTGGTTCGACTTCGGCCCCGGCGAGGGCGGCGGGGGCGTGCACGAGCCGCGGATCCCGAGGCCGCCCAGGGGCGGGCTCCAGCGCGAACTGGACGAGCCCGGCGACCCGAGCATGACCCTCATCTCCCCGTAGGGATCAGCTCTCCTTGAAGCCCCGGTGCAGGGCGACGATGCCGCCGCTGAGGTTGCGCCAGGCCACCCGCGACCAGCCGGCCTTGCCCAGCCGCTCGGCCAGCGCGGGCTGGTCGGGCCAGGCCCGGATGGACTCGGCGAGGTAGACGTAGGCGTCGGGGCTGGAGGACACGGCCCGCGCCACCGGCGGCAGGGCGCGCATCAGGTACTCGGTGTAGACGGTGCGCAGCGGTGCCCAGGTGGGGTGCGAGAACTCGCAGATCACGACCCGCCCGCCGGGCCGGGTCACCCGGTACATCTCACGCAGGGCGGCGTTCGTGTCCTGCACGTTGCGCAGCCCGAAGGAGATGGTGACGGCGTCGAAGGTGTCGTCCTTGAAGGGGAGCCGGGTCGCGTCCCCGGCGGTGTAGGGCAGCCAGGGCTGCCGCTGCTTGCCGACCCGGAGCATGCCCTGGGAGAAGTCGCACGGGACGACGTACGCGCCGGTGCGGGCGAAGGGCAGCGAGGACGTGCCCGTGCCCGCCGCCAGGTCGAGGACCTTCTGCGCGGGGCGCGCGTCGACCGCTTTGGCGACCTCCTTGCGCCATCGCCGGTCCTGGCCGAGGGACAGCACGTCGTTGGTCAGGTCGTACCGTTCCGCCACGTCGTCGAACATCGAGGCGACTTCGTGCGGCTGCTTGTCCAGGGATGCGCGGGTCACGGGCCCATTGTTGCAGTACGCCCGCCCGGGAGAAGGCGCGGCTTCGGCCGTGACACGGTGTTCCCTGCCTCGGGAGACGTTCGCCGCCGGGAAACGTACTGAGTGTGTGTACCCCTGAGGTCTCACGAGAACGGGAGCACGCGTCATGAGGAGTTACCGGAAGCCTGCGGCGGTCGGTCTGGGCTGCCTGATCGCCCTGGTCACCACGGGGTGCTCCGAACAGGCCGAACCGGTCGACCGGGCACGCCCGGCCCCCTCGGCGACAGCCACTCCCGGCACCTCGCCCCCTGCCGAGGCCGGCACCGCGTACGCGCCGTACGTCAGCGCCACGGATGCCGCCGGCACCGACTCGGCCGGCTCCCCGACGACGTACAACCTGGCCTTCGTCCTGGCCGACGGCGACGACTGCACCCCACGCTGGGACGGCGGCCACGCGATCGGCGATTCCGCGGTGAAGTCCCGGATAGCGCGGCTGACGAAGAACGGCGGCCAGGTCCGGGTCTCCTTCGGCGGCGCTTCCGGCAAGGAGCTGGCGGCCGTGTGCGACAGCGCGACGGAACTGGCGGCGGCGTACGGCGCGGCCCTCGACGCGGCCGGTGCCACCCGGGCCGACTTCGACGTCGAGGGCGACGAGCTGGCCGACTCCGCTTCCGTCGCCCTGCGTTCGAAGGCGATCGCGCTGCTCCAGAAGGAACGTACGAATCTGGAGGTCTCGTTCACGCTCCCCGTCATGCCCTCGGGCCTGGGCAAGGACAGCCTGGCGCTGCTCGGCTCCGCCGACGACGACGGCGTCCAGGTCGCCACGGTCAACCTGATGACGATGAACTACGGCACGTCGTTCGACGGCGACATGGGCGGCTACGCGCTCACGGCCGCCAGGGCGGCGCACACCCAGCTGAAGAAGGTCTTCGGCACCTCGGACGCGGCGGCCTGGCAGGGCATGGCGCTCACCTCGATGATCGGCGTCAATGACGTCGACGGCGAGACCTTCACGCTCGCGGACGCGGCCGAGGTCCGGGCCTTCGCCGAGGAGAAGGGCATCGGCTGGGTGTCCATGTGGTCGGCCGCGCGGGACCGGCAGTGCGCGGACGACTCGAAGCCGGACCGGCCGGCGACCGATTGCAGTGGTGTCCGGCAGAGTTCTGGGGCGTTCGCGGAAGCGTTCGCGGGCTGACGGATCAAAGAGGCTGACGATCAAAGGGGCTGACGGATCAAAGGGTCTGATCAGCAAAGGGGAGCGCTGATCAGCAAGGGCGCTGATCAGCGCCGGCGGTGTACGAGCCGCCCCGCGCACACCGTCGCGACGCACTCCCCCGCGTCGTCGAAGACGGCGAGGTCGGCGCGGCCGGTCGGGACGATCGCGGTGTTGCGCGCACGCGGCAGGACGACGACGTCGTTGCGCTCGGCGGCGGACCGCAGTTCCGGCGAGTCGACGTACTCCTCCAGGACCGCGACCGCGCCGAGCTTCAGCACCTCGTGGACGCGTTCACGCGGGCTCGGGGCGTCCGGGAGCGGGCCCTCGTGGACCCGGGCGGGGCCGAGGGTCCCGGGCCACCTGCGGACCCGGGCCCGGGGGAACGCCTCACGTACGTCGTCGAGTGTGCCGACGGCACCGATCCGGCCCCGCCCGACGGCCACGGCACCGCCCTTGACGGGCTCGGAGTCCCAGGTGACGCGGACGGCGTCGGCCGTGTGAATGGTTTCCAACTACCTCTCCGGCGCCGCTCAGTTGGAGGCGAGCAGCTTCAGCTCGGGGTGAGCCGTGCCGCCCTCGATGGCCGTGGACGAGATGTGCGAGACCACGCGGTCGTCGACGGGGTCGTTCGCCGGGTCGTCGTGCACGACGAGGTGCTCGTACGTGGTCGACCGCTGCGCCGGCACCCGCCCGGCCTTGCGGATCAGGTCGATGATCTCCATCCGGTTGGACCGGTGCTTGGCGCCCGCGGAGGAGACGACGTTCTCCTCCAGCATGATCGAGCCGAGGTCGTCGGCGCCGTAGTGCAGGGAGAGCTGCCCGACCTCCTTGCCCGTGGTCAGCCACGAGCCCTGGATGTGGGCGATGTTGTCCATGAACAGCCGGGCGATCGCGATCATCCGCAGGTACTCGAACAGGGTCGCCTGCGTCCGGCCCTTCAGGTGGTTGTTCTCGGGCTGGTAGGTGTACGGGATGAAGGCGCGGAAGCCGCCCGTGCGGTCCTGGACGTCCCGGATCATCCGCAGGTGCTCGATGCGCTCGGCGTTGGTCTCGCCGGTCCCCATGAGCATGGTGGAGGTGGACTCGACGCCCAGGTTGTGCGCGATCTCCATGATCTCCAGCCAGCGCTCGCCGGACTCCTTCAGCGGGGCGATGGCCTTGCGGGGCCGCTCGGGCAGCAGTTCGGCACCGGCACCGGCGAAGGAGTCGAGCCCGGCGGCGTGGATGCGCCGGATGGCCTCCTCGACGCTCACCTTGGAGATCCGGGCCATGTGCTCGACCTCGGACGCCCCCAGGCTGTGGATGACCAGCTGCGGGAACTCCTTCTTGATCGCCGCGAAGTGCTTCTCGTAGTACTCGACGCCGTAGTCCGGGTGGTGTCCGCCCTGGAACATGATCTGAGTGCCGCCCAGCTCGACCGTCTCGGCGCACCGGCGCAGGATGTCGTCCAGGTCGCGGGTCCAGCCCTTGGCGGTGTCCTTGGGGGCGGCGTAGAAGGCGCAGAAGCGGCACGCCGTGACGCAGACGTTCGTGTAGTTGATGTTGCGCTCGATGATGTACGTCGCGATGTGCTCGGTGCCGGCGTACCTGCGGCGGCGTACGGTGTCCGCCGCGGCGCCCAGCGCGTGCAGCGGGGCGTCCCGGTACAGCGCGAGCGCCTCGTCGGGGGTGATCCGCCCACCGGCGGCTGCACGGTCGAGGATGGGCTGAAGGTCGGCCTTCTCGGTCACCGGGCGTCCCTTTCGTAAGGGTTGTGGACGGACCAGCCCAGCGTACGCCAGCCGTTCGGGCCGCTGGACGTCAGGCTTCGGGCCTGCGGGCATTCGTACCTTGATGTCGTCAGGCCGCGTAGGCCCCGGCCAGGAGTCCGAGGAAGGCGCCGGAGATCAGGAACGGCCCGAAGGGGATGGCCGTCTTGCGCCCGGCCCGCCGCGCGACCACGAGGGCCGCGCCGTACAGCGCGCCCAGCAGGAACCCGGCGAAGGTGCCGAGCATCACCGTCGGCCAGCCGTACCAGCCGAGCACCGCCCCCGCGCCCAGGGCGAGCTTGACGTCGCCGAAGCCCATCCCCGCGGGGTTGATGAGGAACAGCACGAAGTAGCCGCCGCCCAGCGCGAGAGAGCCGAGCAGGGCGTTCGTCCACTCCCCCGCGTGCTCGGGCACGAGCGCGGTGAGGCCGAGCAGCACGAGCGCGGCCGCGGCGAACGGCAGCGTGAGCGGGTCGGGCAGCCGCCGCACCCGGAAGTCGACGGTCGTCAGCAGCACCCCGACGGGCGCGAGCAGCAGCCAGACGCCGAGCTCGGGCCGGGTGCCGGTGGCGGCGGCGAGGGCGGCGCAGACGAGGGCGGTGGCGATCACCAGGGGTGTCGTACGCGGCCCGTATCCGGCCTCGTCGGACTCCGGGCACTCCGGGCACGCGGCCCGTCCCAGCCAGCCCGTGATCCGGCCCTTGAGGGCGTGCCCGCCGGGGCACCGCTCCCGCCACGGCTCCCCCGAGGGGGCCGAGAACCGGTAGGCCGCGCGCGGCAGGAACGCGCCCGCCGCCGCGCCCCACAGCGCGGCGGCGATGACCAGGACCCCGGTGTTCATCCCACCGCGGCGATCGCGTCGCGCCACGTCGGCAGCAGCTCGTCGAGCAGTGCCTCGGTACGCGGCGGCAGGCCGCGGGCCCCGCTGCGGCCGATGAGATCGGTGGCCAGCGAGGTCAGCCGGGACGTGTCGCCGGTGGCGTGGGTGGCGCGCAGCAGCTCGTGCCACAGTCGCTCGTCGGCCGGGGCGGTGCGCAGGGCCGCGTTGAGGGCCTCGATGGCCTTCTCGGCGCGGTTCTTCTCCATGTGGAACTCGCACAGCGCGAGCCCGGTGTCCGCGACGAGCAGCGGCAGCTGGGCGTCGACGATCTCGTGGGTGAGCCACCGGTAGCGGCCCTCGGGCCGGTCGGCGAGCAGCGGCCCGCGCACCAGCACGAGCGCGTCGGTGAGCAGCCGCCCGCGCACGGCCCGGCTGCCGACGCCCTTGCCCTGCGTGGCCTCGTGGTAGAGGGACCGCAGCACGTCCAGGTCGGAGACGACGGACTTGGCGAGGGTGAGCCGGCCGCTGCCGTCGGTGCCGAGGCGGGGAGTGCCGTCGGGGTCGGCACCGAGCCAGTCGCGCAGCCGGTCCAGCAGCGCGTTGCGCACGTCGTCGGTGACGCCGCGCGGCCACAGCGCCGAGGACAGCACGCGCGGGTGCACGCCCTCGCGGTGCAGGAGCAGCAGGGCGAGCGCCTCGTGCAGGAGGGCGCTGCGCTCCCCGTCCGGGGTGTCGAGGCCGATGATCTCGTAGGGCCCCACGAGCCGGGCGTAGACGGCCGGCCGGCCCTGCTCGCTGATGTCGACGAGGAACGGCGGCCTGTTGGCCGGGTCGCCCTCGGGCCGGTTCTCCGGGTCCGCGTCGACGAACAGCTCGACGACGGCCTGCTGTTGGGCGGCGGGCAGCAGCTGGGCGTCGAGTTCGAGCCCGAGGAGGGGCGCCAGCAGCTTGCCCTGAGCGGTGATCTCCATCTCCCAGGCGGCGCCCGGCAGGTCGCCGGTCTCGGTGCCGACGAGGTAGCCGATGCCGAGCCGGCTGGCGTCGGCGGCGAGTTCGGCGAGCTTGACGGCGTCCTCGGCGGACGGCTGGGCGGCGAGCAGGACCAGGTGCGGGGCCCAACGGGTGTGCTGGGCGGGCCCGGTGCGCCCGGTGAGGACGGAGTCGTGCCCGGCGGCGCCCAGAGCGCCCCGCCGCTGCCGTGTCTCGGCCTCCATGGTCTCGACGAGCGCCTCGACGTCCTCCAGGTGCCGGATCCGGTTCGGGGCGAGGGGGGTGAGGTCCTGCCCGAAGCCGACGAGCGTGATGGTCATACGGTCGGACCAGCCGTTGGTCGCCAGCTCGGCGGCGACGGACGCGAAGACGGCGGCCCGGTCGGCCTCGCGGCCGCTCAGCGACACGATGCCGGGCACAGCCTCCAGGTTGAGCAGCAGCCGCGAGTCGTCCATGGTGCCGAGGCTGACGAGCCCCGGGTAGGGCGCGGCCGTGTCGACGTCCTCGTAGCGCTCGGCGTCGGTCCGGGCCAGCATCCAGAAGGTCTGGTCCTGCCCCTGCCGCCAGGGGGCGGGCGGCTTCCCGGCGGGCTGGGCGAGTTGGAGGTGCAGATCGCCGTTGCTCAGCCAGGCGGCGTACACGACGGGCAGCGCGCGCGACTCCTCGGCGAGGGAGGCGGCGAGACCGCGCAGGCTCCGGTCGAGCAGCCGCACGCCCTCGGGGTCGGCGCCGACGAGCAGCGCGTCCTGGACGTCCTGCGCGTCCCCGCTCGGCGTGGGCGGTTCCATGCCGCGCCGCCCACCGACAGCCCCGAACGCCGACTGCCACAAGGCCTGCCGGCGCCGCCGCCCCAGGGCGCCGAGGAGACCGGCGGCGAGGAGGGGTGCGGTGAGTAGGGCCTCGGGCAACCCGAAGGAGCTACCGGACTCGGCGTCGACGCCGGTGGCCTGCTGGTGACCGGAGTCGGGGGCGGGCCGCTGCTCGGGCAGGGAGACCTGGGAGGTGGCGGGAGCACCACCGGCGTGCTCGTGCCCGCCGCCCTGGGCACCGCTGCCTCCGCCTTGGGCGTGGTCCCCTGTCTGGGCGTAGTCGGCGATCTGCTGCTGCACGTCCGGCGACACGTTGGGAGCCTCGTCGGGCATCTCGACGAGTTCGCCGCCGCGCGCGTCGCCCGGCATCTCCATGATCCATCCGGGCCGGATGAGACTGGCTTCGGAGAGCTTGGAACCGTCCGGCTGGATGCGGTCCTTGTTGAGCTCGAAGATCTCCTTGTAGCGGCGCCCGTCACCGAGGTGCCGTTCCGCTATCTCCCACAGGGAGTCGTGGTGACGTCCCTCGGGCGGCTGGATCCGGTAGTACTTCGTGTCGCCCTGCTGGGCGGTGCTGCCGCCGGCGTCGGCGTGCGAGGCGGCGTGCGAGGCCTGCTCGGCGAGGGCGGCCGCGGTGTCGGCGGCCTGCTCCTGCTGCTGGGCGAAGAAACCGGGGGTCTGCTGGGCCGAGGCGACGGTCGGCTTCTGGTGGGCGTCGTAGCCGCTCTGCCCGAGCTGCGACAGGCCGGGCGTGAAGCTGGCCGCGGTGGCGCCGACGAGCAGCAGCGCGGCGACGAGCTGCCGGGCGAGCAACTGACTGGGCCCGGCGCCGGGCACCCGCCCCGGCACCCCGACACCGGACAGCGCGGCCTTCATCTCCACCAGCACGCAGGCGGTGAACTGGGCCCACGCCAGCCACACCACGACGGTGAGGATGTTCAGGAACGTGTCGACGGTGATCTCTTGCTGAAGCCAGTCGAGGCTCGGCACCCCGCTCGGCAACGGCCACCCGATCTGCGTGGCCAGCGCGCCGGGCACGCCGACGAGGAGCACGGCCAGGGCGACGAAGGCGAGGAACGCCTTGACGAAGTCCCCGAACGACCGCCGCCGCACCCTCACCGGCTGCGGCGTCCGGTTCCTCGGAGTCGTCGTCGGGGCCGTCGTTCCCGTCGTACTTCCCGTCGAGCTTGACGAGCTGGAGATGCGGCGTCGCGGCATGGCGGGTGTCCTGGGGTCGTGTGTGAGCGCGGTGAGGCGAACTGCGGGCCGAGAGATGTGCTGAGCCTACAGAGATCTTATGGACTCTCATTGGGGTCGTCGAAGGGGACGGGGAATGAACGGCGTTGACGTCCGTTTTGCCCCGCCAGTCGCATGCACCCGGCCGTGCGGCCAAGCCAACGGAATGACGTCCTTCGCAACTGCCACGCAGACTCCTCACGTTGGGCACGCAATCCACCATGGTGGCCCCGGGGGGCGTGATCAGCCCCTGATAGCTTCGTTCCCTGCCGCACACGCGCACGACGTCGATCGATCACCGGGGGAGAACGCCCGTGACCCGCCGCGCTCTGACCACCACCGCCGCCGCACTCACCACGGCGGCTGCTCTGCTCCTCACAGCCTGTGGCGGAGGTGACGACAAATCGCCGGAGGACATCAAGGGGGCGGAGACAGGGGCAACAAGTCCGTCGGCTTCGGCGTCTGCGCCTGAAGGGGGTGCCGGTCCCGACATCGGCGTGCCGACGGATCTTCACCTGGTCTTCGACTTCGACAAGCCGTCCGACGCGAAGCACGCAGCCGCGCTCACCGGCGCACAGAACTACATCCGGGCGCTGGACCATGGCATCGCCAAGCAGGACCCGAACGACCCGGCCTACCAGTTCTATTCCATTCCCGGTGGACAGGCCGCGCAGTACGCCAAGTCGCAGATCGAGGGCTGGACGAAGCGAGGGCTGACCGTCACCGGGACGGACAAGTACTACGACGAAGACGTCACCACGCTGAACGACGGCCAGGGCATCCTCGTCTCGTTCTGCAGGAACCAAGCCAAGTTCTTCAGCAAGGAAATCAAGACGGAGAAGATCCTCTACACCAAGGAGAGCCTGAGCAGCTACCAGAAATTCAGGCTGCGCATGGTCCACCCGTCCTCCGGCTCCTCCAAGGTCTTGAAGACCTGGAACATCGAGGTCATCGGCGAGGCGAAGGAGTGCCGGCGGTGATCTCACGACGGTTGATGCGCTGGAGCGCTGCCGTCGCCGTCGGCGGGGTGCTGTGGACGGGTGGCGTGGCTCATGCCGACGGCTCCTTTGGCAAACACGACCGCACCCCCGGCTTCCTCCAGTCCTTCGGGCAACGCGAACAACGGAGAGCTGTCAGCTTCCGTCACGCAGTCCCGGATCAAGGTCACCCAGGAGAGTGGCCCCACCGGCGGCAACAGCGGCAACCTCTCTTCGACGGACGTGAACTGGGAGCCCCCGCCCTGCTGGTACGAGCCCGTCTACACGCCGGAGCAGCTCAAGAAGTTCTCGGAGACGGGTCTCGCCCTCGGGTATGTCAGCCCCCACGCGTCCTGGGGCGGCCAGAAGCTGTGGACGGATCACTACCGGGACGGTAAGGACGCCTACAACTACAACGACAAGGAACAGTCCCTGATCCCCCGCGAGGGCTACAAGAACTACAACCTCAGCAAGGACGGCTACTTCTGGCGCGGCGTGGCCCGCAATCCCGACGACCCGAACTCGTACGGCTGTGAACGCGTGATGTTCTGGCAGGACGCCGGCGAGATCCCCGACGTACTGAACGCCCCCACTCCGAAGACGCTCGCCGAGTACGCCTACGACAAGGTCAAGGTGCCGGACACGGAGATCGGCCTGAAGCCGGAGACCAAGTCCACGGTGAACCTGCCGACCTGGGTCTGGCTGGACAAGGGCACCTTCAAGGACGTCAAGGTCCGCGCCGAGCTTCCCAACACGGGCCTGTGGGCCGAGACGACGGCCAAGCCGGTCGCCCTCCACCTGGAACCGGGCACGGACGATGCCGAGACCTTCCCCGCCTCCGGCGACTGCGAGATCAACGACGACGGATCCATCGGCACGCCCTACACCAAGGGCGACGCCGACAAGACACCACCCTGCGGCATCCGCTACCTCCGCGCCACCAACGGCACCCCCTACCAACTCTCCGCCAGCGTCACCTGGCAGATCACCTGGGAAGGCTCCGACGGCTCCGGTGGCGACCTCCCCGACGGCACCTTCGAGACCACCCAGGACATGAACGTCCAGGAGATCCAGTCGATCAACCGCTGACGCGCTCCCACGTCGTTCGCAATCGCCACGCCACACTCCTCACCTCCCCCACACAATCCACCACTACTTCTCAAGGGCCCATTACCCGCCCCTGATAGCTTCGTTCTCTGCCGCACACATCGAACGACGATCGAACCCCGGGGGAGAAGGCCAGTGGCCCGCCGCGCTCTGAAAACGACAGCCGCCACACTGACCGTGACGGCGGCACTGCTGCTCACCGCATGCGGCGGGGGTGGAGACGACTCGTCGGACATCAAGGGAGCCGACAAGGGAGCGAGCAGTCCTTCCGCTTCCGCCTCCGGCTCGGCGTCGACGGACGTCGACCGGCCTGACGTGAGTCTTCCGAAGGACCTCGACGTGGTCTTCGACTTCGAGAAGCCGTCGGATCAGGACAGTGCTGCAGCCCTCGATGACGCCGCCAACTACATCCGAGCGCTGAACCACGGCATCACGAAGCAAGATCCGGGAGACCCTGCCTTCCAGTTCTACTCGTCGGGCCAGGCTGCCCAGTACGCGCACTCGCAGATCAAGGAGTACGTGGACGGCGGCTGGACGCTCACGGGCAAGGACCGGTACTACCAGGCCGAAACCAGCCCGGGCGACGCGTCGGAGAAGGTCAAGACGGTCAGCGTCACCTTCTGTGAGGACCAGTCCAAGGTCTACGGAAAGGAAGTCAAGACCGAGAAGGTCCACCGCACGAAGGAAAGTCTGGCCAGCTTCCAGAAGTTCACCATCCTCATGGCGTCCGTGAAGGGCAATCCGGTGTGGCGCGCCCAGCAGGTCACCGTCGAGGGGAAGGCGGAGGAATGCCGAGGCTGACCGGCACCAGGCGAACGCAGCTGATCGTGGCCCTGGTCGCGGGATCCCTCGTCTGCACCGCCGGCCCGGCTTACGCCGACAAACCGGTCTCCGGCCAGGCGACGCCCCCCGGCGCGCAAGGCGGAGCCGACGGCAAAGGCGGCCTGTCGGCTTCCGTCTCCAACATCCAGCTCACGTATCCGAGCGATGGAGGCGGCGATGGCAAGGAGGGCAACCTCGGCACGGTCGATCCCAACTGGAAGCCGCCCGCCTGTTGGTACGAACCCGCCTTCACTCCTGAGCAGTTGAAGCACTTCGTGGACACGGACAGCGGCGGTGACGTCGGAATCCACGAGTCCTGGTGGGGCAAAGGGCTCTGGACCGACCACTACCGAGACGGCAAGCCGGCGGACAACTTCGACATGCACGCGCCGACGAACAGCACCGCCGAGGGCTACAAGAACTACAACCTCGGCAAGGACGGCTATTTCTGGCGAGGTGTAGCCCCCGACCCCAACGACTCGGAGTCCTGGGACTGCGGCCGCATCATGTTCTGGGTGGACGCCGGAAAGGTCCCGGACGACCCGAACACGCCCACTCCGAAGACGCTCGCCGAGTACGCCTACGACAAGGTCAAGGTGCCGGACACGGAGATCGGCCTGAAGCCGGAGACCAAGTCCACGGTGAACCTGCCGACCTGGGTCTGGCTGGACAAGGGCACCTTCAAGGACGTCAAGGTCCGCGCCGAGCTTCCCAACACGGGCCTGTGGGCCGAGACGACGGCCAAGCCGGTCGCCCTCCACCTGGAACCGGGCACGGACGATGCCGAGACCTTCCCCGCCTCCGGCGACTGCGAGATCAACGACGACGGATCCATCGGCACGCCCTACACCAAGGGCGACGCCGACAAGACACCACCCTGCGGCATCCGCTACCTCCGCGCCACCAACGGCACCCCCTACCAACTCTCCGCCAGCGTCACCTGGCAGATCACCTGGGAAGGCTCCGACGGCACCGGCGGCGACCTCCCCGACGGCACCTTCGAGACCACCCAGGACATGAACGTCCAGGAGATCCAGTCCATCAACCGCTGACGCGCCGCCGCACCGCACGCATCCGAAACGATCGAACACTGGGGAAGACGAACCGTGGCACGCCGCGCTCTGACCACCACCGCCGCCATGCTGACCGTGACGGCGGCGCTGCTTCTCACCGCATGCGGTGGTGGCGATTCGCCATCGCACGACATCAAGGGAGCGGGCAGCGGGTCGAGCAGCCCGTCGGCCCGCGCTTCGTTGTCGTCTGCGGCACCCGAGGTCAAGCGCCCCGTGATCAAACTTCCCAGCAGCTTCCAGCTGACCTTCGAGAACTGGACGAGCAGCGACCCCGTCGAGCAGGCCGTGCTCAGCGACGGCAGGGAGGAAATCCGGGCCGGGTACGCGGCGATCATCGAGAACGCCCCCGACAGCGAGGCCGTCGCCTTCTACGACACAGAAGGGGTGCGCGGGCTGACCAAGGAGTGGATCAAGTCCTACACGGACAAGAACGTCACCGTCATCGGCAAACTGCCCGCGTTCAACCCCAAGGTCGACCTGGCGAAGAACGGCAAGGGCGCATCGCTCAGTTACTGCACGGACGAGAGCGCGGCGAAGACCAGGAGCCGCAAGACCGGCAAGGTCGAGGGGAACCCGGCAGGCACGGACCCCTACGTCCTCTACTCGGTCTCCCTGGCGAAGAACGAGCAGGGCGTGTGGCAGAACGCGTCGGTGCACTCCGAGCGAGGGGCATGCTCCAGGTGACCACCCGCCGGCCGAAACCCGGATGCGGACTGTCTCTGCGGTGCTGTGTGATCAGGGCATGGCGATTGTGTTGGGCAAGCCGGGAGTTGACGGTCTGAGCGAGGCCGTGGGCGTGCTGCGCGACTGGCAGTACGAGGGGGCGCCGACGCAACTGCATCCGGGGGACCTGGGCTGGTTCTGGCGGTCCGGTGCGGAAGCGACCGCCGCCGCGGTGCGGACGTGGAGCCGGGACGGACGGATCCTCGCCGTGGGACTGCTGGACGGTCCAGGGCTGTTGCGGCTGACGATCGCGCCGGACGCTCAGCAGGACGAGGAACTGGCGCGGCAGTTGGTTCGAGACGTGACCGAACCGGAGCGCGGCGTACTGCCCGAGGGGAACGTGAACATCGAGGCGCCGATGGGTGCGCTGCTCCAGGATCTGCTGTCCGAGGACGGCTGGAACACCGACGAGCCCTGGACGCCTCTACGCCGTGACCTCACGGAGCCGGTGCAGGACCCAGGCGTGCGGATCGTGGCGGTCGGGCCGAAGCAGGCGCACGAGTTTGTGGCCGTCCATCGGGCAGCGTGGGACGGGTCGAGGCTCACCAGCGAGCGCTGGCACGCGATGGCGGCCGGACTGCCGTACGCCGACGCACGGTGTCTGGTCGCGTACGACGGCCAGGGCAACGCGGTGGCGGCGGTGACGGTGTGGTCCGCCGGTCCGGGTAAGCCCGGGTTGCTCGAACCGATGGGCGTGCACCGGAAGCATCGCGGTCACGGCTACGGCAAGGCCATCAGCGTCGCCGCGGCGGCCACGCTCCAGGAGCTGGGGGCGTCCAGCGCGATAGTCTGCACCCCGAGCTCCAATGCCGGCGCCGTCGCTACGTACAAGTCAGCTGGCTTCCAGCAACTCCCCGAGATCCGGGACCGCTACCGGGACGCCTGTCCGACGTCCTGTGGCAGTGAAGCTTGATCATCGTCATCGAAGTCCGAGCAAGAGATCGCCGCGGCCCAGGAAGAGGTGGCCAAGGACATGGGCTGGTAGGCGCCGAAGACGACGCCATGACACCTTCGACGGTGTGACGAGTACGGAGTACGTTACGTTTCATTGCACCGTCTGAACCTGCTGGGGGACTCCATATGGGCAAGGGCAAGAGCGACCTCGCGCTCCCGCTGACCGAGTTGGAGAGCTACGGGCGCCGGCTTCGCTCCATCAAGACCCGGCTGAATCACACCAAGAAGCTCTTCGAGTCCTACCAGGATGACATCGGCGACGGCAGTGTCAATGACGCGCTCGGGGATTTCGAGTCCAACTGGGAGGACGGGCGCGAGGACATCACGCAGCAGCTCGATGCGCTGGCGAGTATGTCCGATGCCGTCGTCCGTGAGTTCAAGAAGCTTGATGACGAGCTCGCCAAGAAGGTCAACGATGCCATGAAGACGGAGGACAAGCGGGGCGGGAAAGGCGGTAAAGGGGGCGGGGGCGGGGGTAAGTAAGGCCGCGACCCCCTGAGACGTGGAAATGCCCCGGATACGGAGATCCGGGGCCTTTCGTGCGCCTGGGGTCAGGAAGCGACCGCGGCGTTGAGGTGCAGGTCCGCCGCGATGCCCTCGGGCGAGACGGCGAGGCCCACGCCGCCGCCGACACCGGTGGTGACACCGGCGGCCGACGTCTCGACGTAGAGACCGGCCGCGGCGCCGGCACCCGCGGTGCCGCCCGCCTGGCCGCCGGCGATGGTGTCCAGCTCGGCGTCGGACATGTGGGCGGTGTCGATCTGCGGGGTGAAGGCCATGGAAGGCGGTTCCCTTCGTTTCATTTATTCGAAGTGCTGGAGCGCGACCGATCAAAGCACGTCGGAAGAAGGGGCGGCCAGTCAGCGGTCGACGGCGTGCGACGGATTTCGACGGGCGAATTCACGGGTGTGGCCATTCGGTCACCTCAACACCCGTCGTCTTCACAGGTTCTGCCACGGTGCGGTACCCGAGTGCAATGCGCGGCGGGGTGAGTGCCGGATGTTCGGCACCCGCCGCGCTTTCTCACGACCTCGCGGTGAACCGTGTGCAGATCCCTCGAATGTTCCGGATCACCGGGTCACCGGGTCACCGATTTACCGACGGGCGGCGGGCGGCGGGCATCACCCGACCTCGTTCTCCGCCACCGCCTGCCCGTGGACCACCACGTCGCCGCCGTAGAACATCCCCGTGAAGACCGGGGAGTAGGTGAGCTGCACCTCGACCTGCACCTGCTGGGCGTCCGCCGCCACGCAGTGGGTCGCCGCGATGTCCGCGCCCGTCATGTCCATCTCGCGGGCGAAGGTCTTCACGCGGGCGTTGCAGTTCTCGTAGTTGATCGGGGCGGGGCCGCCCTCGTTGTCGTAGAGGGCTTCGCGGTCGATGTCCTGCGCGGCGTAGCGGGCCGCCTGTTCCGCGATGTCGGCCGCCCGTTCCCGCTTGGAGATGGACAGGCCGCCGTCGATCACGAACGCGGAGAGGGAGAGGAAGACCAGCGCGAAGATGATGACCGCGCCGGCGCCGGAGCCCCGGTCGTCCAGGTGTGCGCGACGGGACGCCCACCACGACCGCCCGTAGGGCAGGAGGTGTCTCACGCCGACCTCCTGAACGGGTCGAGCGGGGAGCTGAAGCTCGACGACAGCGTCGTCGGGACGTCGAGGCCGAGCGTGGCGAGGCCCCGCACCTGGCAGCTCACCTCGACCGTGAAGATGGTGTCGGGCTCGAAGCCCTGGCTCGTCTGGACGACCGACACGGGGCCGGAGCAGACGTCCCCCAGGTTCGCCTCGGCGGCCTTCTTGGCCTCGGCCATGGCGGTGGCGTGGTCCTTCTGGATCGAGCCCGCGCGGGCCGCGTCCCGGGCCGCTCCGTCGAGCGCCCCGCGGCCGTCGACGAGCTGGCCGAAGGCCACCAGGACGAGGATGAACAGGATCATCACCGGGGCGAGGATCACGACCTCGATCGTGGACAGGCCCCGGTCGTCCGCCCGTCGGTTGTCCATCCAGGAAGGCTGGTTGTCCTTCCAGGAAGGCCAGTTGTCCTTCCAGGAAGGCCGGTTGTCCTTCCGGCAAGCCGGAGGAGAGAGAGTCATCAGTTCTCCTCCTGCACGAACCGCTCCACCGGGCCGGCCGACTGCGCGTGCACCGTCAGGTCCAGGCCCGGGAACACCGTCGGCACCCGCGCCGCGATCTCCACACCGACCGTGTTCTGGTCCGGCTGGAGCATCTTCACGTCCGGCCCAAGCACCAGTTGCGGGCCCAGCTGCTGGATGTAGCTGTCCACCACGTCCTGGGCCTCACCCCGCCACGCGCCCGGCTGTTCGTCGGCCGTGGCACGCGCCTTGCGCGCTCCCGCCTGAGCCGCGGCCTGGGCGACGTGGTCCGCGAAGAAGTACAGGGCGAACTGCACGGTCGCGAAGATCATGAAGAACAGTACGGGAGTGAGCAGCACGAACTCGATAGCTGTCATGCCGGAGTCACCGCGGGCGGCCGCCGCTCTCCGCGCGGCCCGCACCCTGCGGCGTATCCGTCTGCTCACGTCTGCCGGCATCCCCGTGAATCCCGTTGTCCGTACGACTGTCCCTGTGACTGCCCCTGCGACCGCCTCTGTGACGGATCAGCAGGGCCCCTGCGACCGTCCCTTTGACGGATCAGCAGGTCTTGCCCGCGTCCGCGCCCTTGATGCAGTCGCCGACCTTGTTGGCGCCCTCGCTCAGCGCGGCGTTGATGATGGCGGCCACGACACCGACGATCGCCACGACGACCGCCGAGATGATGACCCACTCGACCGCTGAGGCACCGCGGTCCAGCTCGCCGGAGCGGGCGCGCTCGGTACGGGCCTGGAGGAAGGTGACCAGGAAGTCCACCGCCGGGATGCCCGTGTGGAAGTTGCGTCCGATCATGACGACTTGTCCTTTCGAAATCAGTCCGGTCGAATCAGTCCGGGAAGTTCTGGAGTTGTGAAGGTCGGCTCACTGCACGGCGCACTGCACCGCTCACTGCACGGCTCACTGCACCTGGAACACCCGCATCGCTGCCGGAAAGATCAGGAACACCAGGAACCCGGCGCACAGCAGCAGCTGCGCCACGAGCATCGACTGGGACTTCTCGCCCGCGCTGCCCTCGATCTCCGCGAGCTCCCGGTGCCGCATGGTCTCGGCCCGGGACGCGAGGGACTCGCGCACCTTCGCACCGTCGTCCGCGACCAGGGCCAAGGACGCGGAGAGGTCCTTGAGTTCCTCGACGCCGATCTCCTCGCCGAGCTGGCCGAGCGCCTGCCATTGGCTGAGGCCGGTGATGCGGGCGTCGGAGAGGGCGTTGCGGATGCGCTGGTTGGCCCAGCCGTCGGAGATCTCGGCCGCCGCCATCAGGGCCTCGGGCAGACCGCGTCCGCCGGCCAGGCTCATCGACACCAGGTCGAGGTACGCGCCGATCACACGCCGCAGATCGCGCCGCTTCTCGGCCGCGTCCCGCCGTACCTCCAGGTCGGGCAGGAAGAAGAAGATCACCGCGAAGAGCAGCGCCAGCCACACCGGGATGATCGGGCTTCGGCCGACACCGAGCGTGTAGACGATGGCGAACAGGAACGGGCCGAAGAACAGGCCGGCCACACCCAGCAGCACCTTCGTCGCCAGGAACTTCTCCCAGCTGCGGTCCAGGACCGCCAGGTCGGCGCGCAGCGAGCGCTGCTCCCAGCCCTGCTGGAGGTAGAACTCGGAGACGCGCAGGCCGACTTCGGCCCGCAGCGAGCCGAAGCGGCCCTTGTCCCGTGTGGTGCGCGCCGACTCGTAGGCCGAGCCTCGGGCCCGCATCGCGTCGATCCGCGCGACCTGCGAGATCGGGCTGCGCTTGCTGGGCATGAGGGCGCGTACGAGAGCGTAGACGCCGAGGCCGATGACGGCGCCGACGACGAGCGGCATCGTGAGGTTCACCGGCGTGCCCCCTCTTCCTGCGGCAGCTGCTGCTGGGGCTGCTGCTGCGACGGCGTCCTGGGACGCACGAACTGGACGGCTGCCTCGTCGCGGACCAGGAAGCGTTCGGGCGTCTCGATGGTGGACAGCTTGCGCAGCCACCAGAAGCCGAGCGCGAACAGGCCGCAGACACAGGCCAGGACGAGCTGGCCGACGGCGGTGCCGTACGGCTCGACGAAGTCACGGTTGAAGATCGACAGGCCGAGGACGAAGGCGATGGAGACCGCCACGACGATCTGCACCGAGCGGCGGGTCGACGCGCGCTGGGCCATGACCCGCTGGCGCATGTCCACTTCCTCGCGGGCCGACTTGGCCAGCGCGCCCAGCACCTGGCGCAGACCGGGTCCGCGCAGACGGGCGTTGAGGATCAGGGCCGCGACGATGATGTCGGCGGAGGCGTCGTCGATCTCGTCGGCGAGGTGCTGGAGCGCCTCCGGCAGCGGGGTGCGGGCGCGCAGGCGGTCGACGAGGGCGTCGAGGTGAGGGCGCAGGACCGGGGCGGCGGCGCGGGCGGAGGCCGGGATGGCCTGTTCCAGGCCCACCGCGCCGGCGATGGTGTCGCGCAGGGACTCGGTCCAGGAGGCCAGGGCCTCCACGCGGCGCATGGCGGCCCGCTCCTCACCGGCGCCGCCGAACAGGCGGTCCCAGAAGAAGACGAGGACGCCGGCCGCGATGCCCGCGACGGCCCAGCGGGTGAGGACGAGGACGACCAGGCCGACGATGGCGGCGAGCGAGCCGCGCTGGCCGGCGAAGCGGATGAGTTCGCTCGCCCGCTGAGCGGCCTTCTGCTTCTCGTGGTCGGGCTTGACGGGCAGTCCGCGTACGGCGACGAGGAGGAGGGCGAGGCCGCCGCCGACGGCGACGCCGCTTCCGATCGAGTACAGGACGGTGGTGGAGAACAGGCCGCCCATGGAACCGAGGGAGCCGATTGCTGCGAGAGTGGTGTTCATCCCCGGCTCACCCCCAGGTCCCGGACGGCCGGTAGCCGTGTGCCATCAGTTCCTCCAGGCAGGCTAGGGGGGCGTGCGGCACGACCCGGCCGTCGGGGGCCTCCGCGAACACCTCGCTGGACAGGACGCGCCCGTCGACGCCGTTGACCTCGCGGACGGAGGTGACCATGCGCTGGAGGCGGCCGCCGTTGCCGAAGTTGTTGCGCCGCTGGATGAAGACGACGAAGTTCACCGCGCCGGCGATCAGCATCTGGCTGGCCTCGATGGGCAGCCGCTCGGAGGCCTGCAACGCGTAGGTGGAAATACGGTTGAAGACCTCGCTGGAGCTGTTGGCGTGGATCGTGGACAGCGAGCCGTCGTTGCCCTGCGACATCGCGTTGAGCATGGTGACGATCTCGTCGCCGAGGACCTCACCGACGATGACGCGGGAGGGGTTCATACGCAGCGAGCGGCGTACCAGTTCCGCCATGGAGATGGCGCCTTGGCCCTCGGAGTTGGGCAGGCGCTCCTCGAAGGCGACGACGTTGGGGTGCAGGTCGGGGAAGGTGTCGAGCCCGAGCTCCAGGGCGCGCTCGACGGTGATGAGGCGCTCGTGCGGCGGGATCTCGTTGGCGAGGGCGCGCAGCAGCGTCGTCTTACCGGCGTTGGTGGCGCCGGCGATCATGATGTTCTTGCGGGCGCGGACCGCGCAGGCCAGGAAGTGGGCGACCTCGGGGGTCAGCGTGCCGTTGCCGACGAGGTCCGAGATGAAGACCTTGCCCATGCGCGCGCGGCGGATGGACAACGCGGGGCGCCTCGCCACGTCCATGACGGCCGACAGTCGCGAACCGTCGGGCAACCGCAGGTCGAGCTGCGGGTTGGCGGAGTCGAAGGGACGCGAGGACAGACCCGAGTAGGCGCCGAGGACCTGGATGAGCTCGATGAGCTCCTCGTCGGTCTCGGCGACGGGGTCGCCCTTGACCTCGCGCCCGTCGGCGTAGCCGACGAACACCTGGTCGCAGCCGTTGATGTCGATGTTCTCGACCTCGGGGTTGTCCAGCAGCGGCTGGAGCCGGCCGACGCCGAACAGCGCCGCGTGCACGGCGGCCGCGTACTGCTCCTCGGTCTCGGCGTCCAGCGGCGTACGGCCCGCGTTGATCTCGGCGCGGGCGTACTCCTCCAGGATCTGGGCTATGACGGCGCGGGCGTACTGCCGTTCGTCCTCCGTGGACATCGGAGTGACGTTGTTGATCTGGTCCTGTCGGCGCTGTTCGGCGATGCGGTCGCCGGCGTCCTGGCGGAACCGCTTGACCAACTGGTGGTCGACAGCGGTCATGTGCCGGCCCCCGCGTGGCCCTGCATCTGGCCCGGGTGGTCGTGCTGGACGTGGTGGGCCTGCTGAACGTGGTGGGCCTGGTTCGCCTGGGCGGAGGCGGCCCAGGCGGCGCCGTACTGCTGGTAGAGGTCGGCGGCGACCTTGCGGGCCGAGCGGATCAGCAGCGACTTGTCGAGACGGCCGCGCCTGCGGCCGGCCAGCTGGTCGGCGCCGGCCGGGTCGTCGGCGATGGTGCCGACCACGCGGGCGCCGGTCTGGGCGTGCACGAGCATGTCGTTGACCTGCGAGGCGAGCTTGCCGGCGTTGCCGGTGTCGGCGATCAGGACGACGCCGATCACCGGGTTGGCGAGGCTCGCGGCACCCCGCGGTCCGCCGTGCAGCTTGCCGGCGAGCGCCGCGGCACGGTCACGCACCCGTGCGATCGCCTCCGGCTCGGTGCGGGAGAGCAGCAGCACGAGGGAGGCGTGCGGGAACAGCTCGACGGCGGGGGTGTCCCCGCTGATGCGTCCGCAGTCGGCGATGACGTCGGCGGCGGCGTTCGGGGAGTCGGCGAGGGAGGCGAAGGCGTGCCCGAGGGTGGGCCACAGCCCCGCGAGCCCGGCGGCCTGCTCGGCGATGCCGAGCCCGACGAGCACCTCAAGTCCCCCGCTGAGCGGCTGGACATGGTCCCAGAGCTGGTCCGGTACGAGTCCGCGGCGCGCGGTGGCGGCGATGGACAGCATGCCGGTGTTGGGGTTGAGCGGTCCGCCGTGCGCGGCGGCACTGCGGTAGACGAGGTCACCGCCCGCCGGGTCCGTCTCGGCGAGCAGGACGCGCCGCGGCCAGACCGCCGCGAGGGCGACGGCCGCGGTGGTGACGCCGGGGGAACCCTTGTCGGCGGCGAGAGCGATGAGCGCCATGGGTCGGGTGCCGCCTTCTAGTTGCCGGGGACGTGCACGATGGCGACCTCGTTCGCGGCCGCCGCGGAGGCGAGCGCGGCCGCGTCGGCCTGGTCGACGAGGAGGGTGAGCGAGAGGTTGCCCGTGCTCACGGTGGCGTCGCTGTCGTCCTCGACGGTGTTCACGCGGGCGTTGTCGACGATGCCGCCGCCGGAGGACGAAGTGCTGCTCGAGCCGGTGCTGTCGTCGGAGTTGTTCGAGCTGGAGCCGGTGGTGCCGACGCGGTAGGCGGAGACGACGTCACCGGCCTTGATGTCCGACGGGTACTGGCCCTCCTTGAGGGCGAGGCCGACTGCGGCCTTGCCGGCGGGGAGACTGGCCTTCTTGGCGAACATCTGGCCCATCACGACCGTGTCCTTGTAGATCGTGGACTTGGCCTTGAGGGTCTTCAGCGTGGCCAGCTGCGACCACTTGATGTAGTTGATGTTGTCGTCGGCCGCGACCATCACCGAGGTCACGTTGTCACCGACGGACTCCCCGGCCTGGATCTCGTCCGTCACCTTGACGACCTCGATCCGGTCACCGGCCTGGAGCACGAGCATCGTCGCCCCCAGCGCACCCACCAGGATGAGCAGCACGGCGAGCGCCGCCAGTGCCGGTTTGCGCTCGCGAGGTGGTGTGGGAAGCCGGTCACCGACCGACGGCTGAGCCGGAGCGGCGGAACGACCGGCGCCCGCCCCCGTACGCTCTTGGATCTTCACGCAACCGCTCCCCGTACACCCAAGATTATGTCTGTCAATTTGCCTTCAAATATGGACACTTCACCCGAGCCTTCCCGTACGAAGAGACACAGGACGGGCCGGACGCACCCGCCCGACCTGGGCGAATAGCCAGCGCTGGGGGTGAGTGTCAAGCCATCGCACCGTATCAGCCGCACATAAGCCCCTCAAGGCGCGTCCGGCGTCACGCACCTCACCCCGCGCACCGTTATCCATCTGCAACTTCCGGGCTGGACACACCCGTTGCCAGCGGCACGTGGACAGGCCTTTGGCTGTGCGGGAGCGAATCCGGCACGGGTGGACGGGAGTCCGGCGACCGAGGTCTTCGTCACGCATCGGCCACGAGGCCCACACCATTCAGTCACGTGACAGCGGGAATCGCCGTGCCATGATCTTCGTTTTGTCCCCCCACGAGGAGTGCCCCCATGAAGCGAGCCGCGCTCGCCGTCTCCACCCTGTCCCTGCTGTCCCTCACCGCGTGCGGCGGCAGCGCCGACCCGGACTCGGCGACCGGGGAGCCCCGGCCCACCGCGACCCGGGCGAAGCAGGCGACCCCGGCCGAGCGGCTCGCGAAGCTCATGATCACGAAGGCGGACGTGCCGGGGCTGGACGTGAAGGCCACCTCCAGGGACAAGGGGGACGACAAGTACGTCTTCGCCAAGTCCCCGGACGACGTCACGGTCGACAAGCCGGCCTGTGCCCCGCCGGCCTACGCGCTGAACCAACTGCCCCTCGGCGAGCCGCAGGGCGACCTGACCCACTACGTCCCGCAGAACAGCAAGTTCACGTACATCACGCTCACGACGTACGCACCCGGCAAGGCCGCATCCGCGTTCGCCGGGCTGGCCGAGGGCGTCGACGTGTGCGGCGGCGGCTTCACGGCGAAGGCGAACGGCACGACGACGTACGACTCGGTCACCGCCGAGGAGCCGGTGGCGAAGGCCGGTGACGAGTCACTCGCCTTCCGCGCCACGATGCCGTTCCAGGGCCTCACCCACACCCTGCACGCCCAGGCCGTCCGCAAGGGCGATGTCGTCGCCGTCTACGTCTCCGTGGACGGCATGGCCATGGTCCAGGACCGGCCGGGCGACGCGAAGCTCCCGCCGGCGGTGGTGAAGGCCCAGAACAAGAAGCTGGGCTGAACCGCGGGGTGCCCGATGCGCAACCGGTGATCTGTAGCACTCGCGAAGCCCCGAGTAGAGTGCCGCCCGGAAAGCGATCGGACCGTCGGGGGGCACACCGGTGAGAGCAGTCACGGCGAGCGAGGAACGCGCGGTAAAGGCAGAGGTATTGGGGGCATCGAGCCCCCACCGGACCCGCGTCCTCCCTCTGCTTCTCCTCGCCCTCTGCTCACTGACGGCCCTCTTCGCAACCGCCACGCCGGCCCGAGCGGCGGACAGCGCCCCCGCCACCCAGGCCGCCTACCTGGCCGACCGCCTCCGCGAGAACCCGGTCTACGTCACCGACCAGCTCCCGCGCGAGATCCCCCGGTCCACGGCCCCCGACTTCGAGCGGCTCGCCAAGAAGGCCGGCGTCCCGACCTACGTCCTGGTCCTGCCCGCCCAGAGCAGTGTCGACGGCAGGCAGTTGCTCGGCGCGGTGCACGACCGGCTCGGCCGGGACGGGCTGTACGTCCTGGTCGACGACATGGCGGTCGCGGAGGCCACGGCCTATGGGGTGGGCGCCCCGGCCGACGCCGCCTCGACCGTCACCCTGTACGAACTGCCCTACGACGCGGGCCCCTTGCGCAGCTTCGAGCGGTTCGTCGACGTCGTCTCCCTCGGCGGCGAGAAGGCGACGGCCCGTGCCGAGGCGGCGCGTGAGAAGTACCAGGACGACGAACCCGCCGAGATGTACATCGGCCCGTCCGACCGCAAGAACCAGTCGTTCCTCACGGGGATCCTGCTCACCGGCGTCCCCCTGCTGATCCTGCTGACGGCCGGGTACGCGGGGCGCCGCCGCCGGCGTTCCGGGGCCGAGCGGCGCGTCCCCCGCTGGGTCGCCCCCGGCGCGGCCGTCCTCACCGCCACCGCCATCGTCCTCACCGCCCCCACCGTCTTCGACCAGACCAGGTCGAGCGCGGCGCCCGCGCCCACCCCCGCCGACCTGTCCGCCCGCGTCGAACGGGTGGCGGCGGGCCTGAAGCAGGACCCCGTCTACGCCGACCCGGAGAGCCCGCGGGTGCTCGACGCCCGCCAACTGGACCGGCTGCACGACCGGATCCGGGACTTCCGGCGCTCCGCCGGGGGCGGCCCGGTGTATGTCGCGCTCGTGCCGCAGACCCCGGAGAGCGAGTCGGCCGGTGACTCGATGCTGTTCGCCGCGGCGGTGCACGCGAAGGTGCGCCAGGACGGGCTGTACGTGATCGCCGATCCCGACGACGGCACGATCGACTTCTACAACCACGGTCTGCGCCGGGACACCGACCGCCTGTCCTTCGATCTGCCGGACTCCGTCAGCATCGGCGACAGCAGGGCCGACGAGGCCGACGACCACCTCCTCGGCGAGCGCCTCGACCAGCTGATGACCTTCCTCGACAAGTCCCGGCGCACGGACCGGCCCGGATCGGAACCCGCGCCGGCCGCCGCCCCGAGCGCCGCCGGCGAGAAGGCCCTCCCGCCCCTGTTCGCCACCGACTTCTGGCCCGGCCTGTTCGTGGGCGCCCTCCTGGCGCTCCTGCTGTCCGGTCTCGTGGCCGGGGTGACGTGGATCGTGACCGGCCTGCGGCGGTGGCGCTCCCCCGAGCCCGAGCCGGCCGGCCTCCTGCCCGTCACCTCCCCGACCGAGCCCTCGGCGTCCTACCTCCGGCGCACCGCACACGCGGAGCTCAGCGCCCTCACACGGGAGTTCACCACCGCGGACGGGCATCCGCGCGCCTGGGACCGCCTCGACGCGGCGATGCTCCTCCTGGACGGCGACCCGGACCGCGCGCGCAGGCCCGACACGGATCCCGCGACCCTCACCGCCGTCGTCGTACTCGCCCGGGCGGGCCGGGCCGCGCTCACGGGCGACACCAACGACCTGTGCTGCGGCGTCAACCCCCTGCACGGGCCCGCCGTCAGCCGCCACCACGTGCGCGTGTCGACGGAGGCGGGGAGCAACCGCAGGCGCCTGCTCCCCGTCTGCGAGCCCTGCCGCGACACGGCCATCGCCCAACCGAGCGGCATCCCGGGCAGGTTGCTGAGGCTGCCCGGCTCCGCGTCCGGTGACGGCGGCCGGCCGCCGTACTACGACGCGACCGACGGCCCGCTGTCCGCCCTGCCCGGCGGCATCGCCCGGCTCGTCGACAAGGTGAGGGAGACCGCAGGTGTCCACTGACGTCAAGCGTGTGATCACGCTCCTGGCGGCCCTGCTGCTGGCGGCGCTCACCACCACGCCGGTGCGTGCGGCGGACGGCGACACCCCGAGCGCCGGTCAGCGCATCACCGAGGCCCTGCGCACCTCGCCCGTCTACGTCGACGAGGCGTACGCCGATGCCGTACCGCCGTCCCGGCAGCGGCAGTTGGCGGATCGGATCCGCCGGACCGGCCTGCCCATCAAGGTCGTTCTCACGCCGCTCACCAAGGGCGACGCCTTCGACGGCGACTCCGATGTCCTGGCCGGAATCGTCCGCGACCGGCTCGCGGACCGGCGTGGACTCATCCTCATCACGACGGACGGCGACTTCCCGGACTCCCTGAACGGCTACGAGTGGCCCGCCGACACCCACCAGACGCGGGACGCCGTGGCCGCCGCCGGTCTGCTGGACGAGACGCGGGACGCGGGGCTGGCCGACCTGACCGCCAAGGCGGTGGATCTGGTGGCGGAGGGGAAGGGCACGCAGCGGTACGCCGAAGCGACGAAGGACCTGGACGGCCCTTCGGTGTCCGAGCCGGAGCCCGGCGACTCGCACGGATGGCTGTGGTACCTGGCCGCCGTACCGGCCCTGGCCCTGACCGTGCTCGCGACCCGCACCCTCGTCCGCTCCCGCTCTCGCAGGACCGCTCCGGCCGTTCCCCAGCTGGTGTTCGCCACAGCCCGTGCGGCCGAGGAGGCGGAGCTGCGGCGCCGGGCCGAGACGGAGGTGCTGGCCCTCGGCGAGGCGACCCAGGCGGCCGACCTCTCCACGACACCCCGTCTCCAGCACGCCCTCGACGCCTACGCCGCCGCAGGCAGGGTCCTCGACGAGGCCCGGGGGGTGCCGGACCTGGCGGGCGCCCTGGCCCTGGCGCAGGAGGGCCGCGACGCCCTCGCCGGCGCCCCGGGCCTGCCCCTGTGCTTCTTCAACCCCCTGCACGGCCGTGCCGCCCTCCGCACCGGCTGGCGTCCGCTGGGCCGCCGGGACCGGCTCGACGTGGCGCTGTGCCAGGACTGCGCGGACGCGCTGCGAGGCCGCCGCGCCCCGGAGGTGCTCACCGACCGGGCCGGGAACGGGCGTATCGTCCCCTACTTCGAGCTCCCGTCCGGGCGGAGCGTGTGGTCGGCGACGGGGTACGGGTCGCTGATGCCGCTGCTGGACGGCTTCACCTCCCGCCGCGCCAGGGCTCGTTGATCGACAGGCCGGCCGGTCCTCCCACCACGCCAGACCTCGTCGATCAGCCGGACAGCCGGACCTCCCACCACGCCAGACCTCGTCGATCAGCCGGACAGCCGGACCTCCCACCACGCCAGACCTCGTCGATCAGCCGGACAGCCGGACCTCCCACCACGC
>NZ_JBWKKY010000004.1:0-16249 GCF_056430805.1 Streptomyces sp. NPDC045955 | reverse complement strand
CACGCCAGACCTCGTCGATCAGCCGGACGGCCGGTCCTCGCGCAGTGCCGTGAACAGGGCGCGGGCACGCCGGTCGTCCCACTTCACCGCGCTGCCCTTGGACGTCCGCAGGTCCGGGTCGGCCACGGGTACGTTGAGCTGTCTGCCCCCGCCGGACGCGGCCTTGCGCAGGGCCTCGAACAGCGACATGAGGTCGGGCAGTTCCGTCTCCTCGTCCACGATGAGCGTGTCGAGGCCGGCGCGCAGGGTCGGGAAGGACTTGGACGGGTCGGCGAGCGTGGACGGGGTGGCCGCCTTGCGGGCGAGGGCGGCGAGGAACTTCTGCTGGTTGCGGGTGCGGCCCAGGTCCCCCTGCGCCTCCTGCTTGCGCTGCCGGACGAAGGCCAGCGCCTCCGCGCCGTCGAGGGTCTGGCAGCCGGCGGGCAGGTCGGCGCCGGAGTCCTTGTCCCGTACGGGCTTGTCCAGGCACAGGTCCACGCCGCCGACCGCGTCCACCACGCCCACGAACCCGGCGAAGCCGATCTCCGCGTAGTGGTCGATGTGCACGCCGGTGTTGCGCTCCACGGTCCGCACCAGCAGGTCGGGGCCGCCCAGGGAGAACGCCGCGTTCAGTTTGTCCCGCTCGGCCCGGTAGCTGCGGCCGGTGTCGGGATCGACGTAGGGCGGCAGGGTCACCCAGGAGTCGCGCGGCAGGCTGAGCATCGTGGTGCCCTTCGCCCCGGTGTGCAGCAGGATCACCGAGTCGGTTCGGCGCCCCTCGGCCGAGCCGGTGTTCAGCTCCTTCCGGTCCTGCTGCGACAGCCCCTCGCGGCTGTCGGAGCCCACGACCAGGTAGTTGGTGCCCTCGCCGCGCGGCACCCGGCCGGAGAGGGTGCCGAGGTCGACCTGCTGGTTGAGCCGGGTGTCGGCCCAGACGTACGTACCCGCACCCGCGAGCAGCAGGGCGCACGACAGCACGGCCGCGCTCCGCACGAACCGGCGGCCCCTTCCGGCGCGGCGCCGGGGGCTCCTGCTGCCGCCGCCCCGCCGCCCGCGCTCGTGGACGCTGCTGTCGTAGCGGCCGGGCGCGGCCGGCGAGGGCATGCCGGGCAGGGGGGCCGTGCGGGTCGACGGCGGGGGCGCCAGGAGGGACGGGGGCGGGACCCTTCTCGGGTCCCGCCCCGTCCGGTGGTCTCCCGGAGGGTCGGTCCAGTCGTTCATCGGCCCCTCCATCCCGCTGGTTCACGTGGGTCAACGCATCGGCACGCTCCTATACGGAACCGGCCCGCCGATCTGTTCAGCGGCCGTCCCGGAGCGCTTCATCCGCTGCCACCGCAGCCGGCTGCCGAGCAGCAGCGCGACGAGCGACTGGATGACGACGAGATACATCAACTGCCGGTAGACGACGATCTGGAACGGCATCGACCACAGGGCCCGGACCGGCTCGCCGTCGAGTCTCAGCGCGTAGCCGGAGCAGACGATCTGCACGCCGAGGAACGCGAACCACACCGCGGCCGACTCCCACGGATCGCGGAACAGCACGCCGTACAGGGCGTAGACGTCGATGACGGGCGCGAGCAGCGGCAGCGCGACCTGGAAGAGCGCGAGATAGGTCAGCCCGCGCCGCCCGAACCGCCCGGCGGGCCCCATGGCGAAAAGAGCCCCGCGATGCTTCCACATCGCCTGCAGGGTGCCGTAGCACCACCGGTACCGCTGCCGCCACAACTGCCTGACACTGGTGGGCACTTCGGTCCAGGCGACGGCGGACTCCTCGTACAGCACCCGCCAGCCGGCCCGCCACAGGGCCATCGTCAGGTCGGTGTCCTCGGCGAGGGTGTCCTCGCTGACCCCGCCGACGCCGATCACCGCGTCCCGGCGGAAGGCCCCGATGGCGCCCGGCACGGTCGGCATGCACTCCAGCACCTCGAACATCCGCCGGTCGAGGTTGAACCCGAAGACGTACTCCAGGTGCTGCCAACGGGCCAGCAGACTGCGCCGGTTGCCGACCTTGGTGTTGCCGCTGACGGCCCCCACGGCGGGATGCGCGAGCGGCTGGACGATCCGCTCGATGGCATCGGGCTCGAAGACGGTGTCGGCGTCGACCATCACGACGATGTCGTACCGCGCGTGCGCGAGCCCGGTGTTGAGGGCGGCGGCCTTGCCGGAGTTGGGCTGCCGTACGACCTCCACCCGCGCATCCCCCATGTTCTCGGCGATGTCGGCGGTCCGGTCGCTCGACCCGTCGTCGATGACGACGACCTGGAGCTCCCGATGGGTGGAGTCGAGCAGCGACCGCAGGGTCGACCCGATCCCGGCCTCCTCGTTGTACGCCGGGACGAGCACGGTCACAGGCCCCGTGGTGTCCCGCATCCAGGGCGCCCCGGTCCGGAACCGCTCCAGCCGGCGCACATGGGCCCGGGCGAACAGGGCGAGCAGCAACAGCCGCAGCACGCCGAGGCCTCCGGCGACGCCGAGGATCCAGATCATGGCGGTGGAGAAGACCTGTCCGAGCCGCGTCACCTGGATGAGCCCCTGCCCCAGCCAGCGCTGGATGAGGGAAGGCGACGTGTACGGAACGAGCTTGAGCCCGTCGGACACGGTGGTGAACCGGTCGACGGACGGGTTGTTCAGGAGCCTGCGCGCCTCCAGATACGCGCTCTCGGTCTGACTGAGCTGCCGCACGATCCCCTGCGCGGGCTTACGCGCTCCCTTGTCGGCGGCGACGAGCACGTACCCGTACCCGGTGGCCCGCCGCGCCGCCTGCCACTCAGGACCGCACAGGGTCTCGGGTGTGGTGGTCCGCGGCATCCGCAGCAGATTGGTGCGCAGTCCGGTGGCCCCGGCGAGTGCGCTCTGGGTCAGTTCGAGCTCGGACCGGAAGCGGGGAGCGGACGACTCGCCGAGCACGGCCCCGGTGTAGGTGTTGGACCCGATCTCGTGCCCTTCGGCACGGATCCGCCGAACGAGTTCCGGGTGCCGGGCTGCCTGTGCGCCATGCAGGAAGAAGGTGGCGCGAGCCCCGTTCCGCTTGAGGAGTTCGAGCAGCCGCGGGGTCCACACGGGGTCGGGCCCGCCGTCGAAGGTGAGCGCGACGGTCCGGGCGGGCATCGACCCGGACCGGATCCCGTCCCGGTTGATCCCGATCACGGGCCCGCCCTTGGCGACGGCGTCCGGCACGGGCGAGGTACAGGGCGACCGCGTCTTCGCGGCGTCGACCTCGTGCTGGGTCCAGCCCTCGAAGAGCAGGAGGGCGAAGACGAGGGGGAGGGTGAGGGCGAGTAACAGCCAGTGGGCGCGGGGGTCTCGGGACTGTTTGTGCCGGGCTCGCCCTGTGGATTTGGCGGGGGTCAGGGTCCGTCACCGCCCCCGGGTTCGGGCCAGGCACCGCCTCCCGCGGGCCGTCTTCTCCACGCGCTTCCGTAGAACTCACCGGGTGAAGCGGTCGTCTTCATACTGCGGGAGTTACGCATGGGGCGCGAGTGTAGTTTCGGAGGTCTGGCTGTAGGGGCGGAACGGGTGACCTTCACAGCGTTTACGGGGAGGCACGGATGACCACGGTGGCGAGCGGAGGGGAAGGCCGGACACGGGCCCGGCGGGGCAAGACCGCGCGGATCGCTGCGGGCGTCACAGCGGGAATAGCCGCGCTGGTCATGGCAGTTCTGCTCAGGTCGTCCCCCGGAACGCTTCGGCCTCCCGCCCTTCCCGGAACTCTTCGAGAGGGTCCGCACCGAGGGACGCTCCTCAGAAGCCTTCATCTTCGTGTGGGCCTTGATCGCCATCCCCGTGGCAGGCCTCCTCCACACACCACTGGCACTCGCACGACGTGCCAAGATCGGCGCGGGCTGGGCGCTCATCGTCGGGTACTGGTTGTACGTCGCGGTGACCGCGGGGGTGGCGTGGCACGTACAGGACTTCTTCCCCGTTGCCGACGCGCCCGGCAGGAATGGCGGCTGGTTCGGCGCGGCGATCATGATGGTGATCGGCACGCCGCTGTTCGTGGTGGGCTCGGGCGGGGTGTTCCGTCAGGTGCGGGAGGGCGACAGCACTGCGGCGGCCCAGATCCGGGACCAACTGGCTGCTGTCACCGTGCTCTGCTGCACGCTCATCGGCGCGGTCACGGGCCTGACGGCGGGCTTCGGCTTCGCCTTCCCCCGGGACGGCTTCCCGGCCATGTTCCTGCCGGGCGGCATCCTCTGGGGTCTGCTGGCGGGCGCCGCGCTGGGCATGCGGGCCGGCGCACTGCTCACGAGCTCGGCGGACAGCCGCCGCAGGATGACCGCCGACGCGCAGTCATTCGCCCGCACGGCAACGGCGATGCTGACCTGCTGCCTGTGCGTGTCTCAACTGGGTTGGCTCCTGCCGGTGTGGGCGGTCGCCCTGATCGGCCTGCCGGCCCCATTCGTGCTGTTCGTGGTGGCGGGGCGGTGTGAACAGCTGGGGCGGTGGGTGGAGTACAGGCGGATCGAGGTGCCGAAGGGGGCGCTGTACTGACCGCGCCCTCGACCTCTGATGCACAGGTGAACCGCAACAGCAAAACCGCACCCAACGCAGTGACACGTTTCCCCACGATTAGGACATGATACTGATCACCTAGGCCCTATTTGCCCGCAGTTGCCCATGTATTGAGCGAAGTTCACTCTGGCGAAACCAGCAACCTCACCAGTAACGTCTGCGTCCTGGCTAAAGCTTTGTCTCACGGGGAGCCCATCTTGAAGCGTCGCCTGTGCCGGTTGCTGCCACCGCGTCGACCGGCCCGCCCGACACAGCGGCGATGGACTTCTCCCTCAAGGCCCGCCGGCATCCTCGATTGACGGCAGGGGACCGCCCCCAGAGGGCAGCCCGTGAACTGGTGCCCACCGTCTACGACAGAACAGATTCCATTACTACGGGGACTCCATGAGCGACTTGTACATCGATGGCGAGATGCTGAACCGGGTGCGCCGCAACCTCAGAGACATCGACGATCTCTTCGCCAAGCCAATCCGCGCCATGACGGACATCGATGCCAAGGCCATGGGCGCGTCTGACCTGGAGCGCCGCATGGAGGAATTCGGCGACGAATGGTCATACGGAATCAAGCAACTGCGCAAGTTCTCCAAGGGTGCCGCCAAAACCCTCGACACGATCGAGAAGGCCTTCACGCAGCTCGATTTGGACCTCGCAAACGAGCTCTCAAAGGCGGCTAAGAAGAAGTGACTGCACCAACTGTCGACGATTTCCCGGCACTTGGCTTTGTCCCCTGCCCCGGAGACCACGCCGCCGTGGACAAAGTTGCCGACTCAATCCGCCATACTACGGACGCTCTGGGCGAAATCAAGCGTGTTCTCAAAGGTGCAGCGGATGGCGACTGGCGAGGAAAGGCTGCCATCGCGTTCCGGGAACTCCTTGATGACGACTTCCGCCCCAAGGTCGAGGACGCATACGACTCCTTCGACAAGGCGAAGCGCGTAATTCAGGCCTGGTCCGACTATATGGAGGAAAAGCAGAAGAAGGCTCGCAGCCTCGAGCGAGAAGCCGCAGAAGCCAAGGCCGAGGCAGACAAGTCCAAAGGCAAGGATGGGTCGGATACCGACAAGAAGAAGCCCGCGGGCGGGAGTGGCGACGATTCAGACCCCGTCGAAGAAGTCCGCAGACGTGCTCGGACACTTCACTCGGACTACGAAGAAGAAGGCCGCAACGCCGCCAAGCAGTTGCAGAAGGCCATCGACATCGCGCCGAATGAACCGGGTTTCTGGGAGAAACTCGGCGAAAGCATCAGTAAAGCACTTGACTCTATCGCCGATGCAGCGGCCTGGTTGCACGATCAGGCAATCGAGCTCCTGGGAGAGCTCGCACCGCTGCTGGACCTCATCGGGGACATCGCCGGCCTGCTCAGCGCAGTCACAGGGCTGCTCGCACTCGTCCCGGGGCTCCAGTTCCTCGGCGCCGCTTCACTTGTCCTCGCTGGAGTCGCGCTGGGCGCCCATTACCTGTCTGCGGTGGGTACGACGGGCAGCTTCGGCAAGGCGCTGCTGACCAAGGACGTCATCATGGATGCCGTTGGCTTCGGTCTGGGCAAGGCGGGCGCGAAGCTCGGCGAAGGCATTCTTGCGGCGGCCAAAGCCTCTGGCGCCCCGACACGCATAGTGCCTCAGCTCATCGGTCCGGCGAAGGAACTCCCCATGGGCTACTTCCAGTTGGCGTCGAGCACCTACGCCATGAGCCAGAGCGAATTCGTCTGGCGGACGGGACAGTACTTCACCACATGGACCGGCAACGTCATGACAGCCGAGGGCAGTGGTGACAGCGTAGAGACGCTGGGCAAGATCTTCTCCTGGGACTTCGGTCCGCTGACAGAAAAGCCGAAGGTCACCAATTGAGCACGCGTATGGGCAAGACGGCCATCACCCCGGGAGAGGTGCAGTTCTTCGTGCCGCCGGACTGGTTCGACCTCATGGCCGACGGCACGGACAGGGCGGCGACCAGGGCACGTTGCGAGCAACTCGTCCGCCTCACCTATCCGAACACCCCCGCAGAACGCAGGGAGGAGTTCACGAACGGCCTCCTCTACTGCTACGACCGGTTCCTTGCCCACGGTGCGTTGATGTACGGAGTGATCACAGCTCCCCTGCCCAGTACCGGTGCACAGGCCGTCTGGCAAGTCTACGGCGGAGTCGTTGCCGTACCTGAGCGCCCCGACGAAATGGACCTCGGGGAAATGATCGCCCAGGTTTTCGACCAGCAGTTTGCCGAGAAGATGGCATATGTCGAGAACTTCCCCACGGACATGGGGCTGGGTTTTGGTTTCATCTCACAGCCTCCGGTGCTGGCCCCACGCGACGAGGATGGCGATCCTGGCAGCGGGATGCGAACAGGTCTCGCCGGAGTGCTTTCCTGCCCGCCCGACGGGGGTAAGGGTCTCCTGGTCATCGGAACCTGCCTGGACCCCGACCAGGTTCGGGAGCTGGCCGGCCTGGTCGCAGTCATCGCCGGCCACTCGGTCTTCGTCTCTCGATCGAGTGAATGAGCGGACGACACAGGAACGGACATGACGACGAACACGACCAACGGTCACTCTCCGACCCGCCCCTCGTTCTTCCGGGCGACCCCGCTGCCTGAGCCCCCCGGCGCACCCGACAGTTGGCCGGACCGCAGCTCCCGCTTGCAGGATCAGGCGAAGGCACTGGGCGTGCTGGTCCGCGAGGACCTCTCCCGCGGCCGCGCTCTTGTCTTCCTCCTGTGCGCGGGCGTCGTGACCCTTGTCGCCGGGCTGGTTCCCGCAATGGTCATCGATGCCGCCGGCTCTGAGTCGAGCGACACCACCGACGTCGCGGTAACGGTTGTGCTGGCTGCCGTGCTGCTTGCCGTCCTCGCTGTTCCGGCTCTGCTCGTCCTCGGCGCACTGCGCAAGCGGTCGGCCCGACGCTTCGAACTGCTTCGGCAGTGGGCGGCAGTGGACCGCGGCCACGATGCGGACTTCCCCACCAGCTATGGCGCGGAGGGGTATCCGCACGGCCGTTTCTTCTATTCGGCGCTGATGCTTGTCCTGGCGCTCATCCTGGCGGTTGCCGCCCTCGCTGGAATGTCCGACCCTTCCGTCCTCGGACTGCTGCCCTGCCTAGTCGTCGTGGGTCTCTTCGCCTTGAGCACGATCAGGAAGTACGGGGCTCGATACGGCTGGGCCGAACGCGAACGAGTGATCCGTACCCGGGCACGCAGGAGAGAGCTGTATCGCACGCAACTGTCACAGGCGGCGTCGACCCGTGCCGAGTCGGCGACAACCTACCTGTCCGGCATGCGCATTCATCCGGCGCTGCTCTACGCGGCTCTCTTCGCTCCCGCTGTCATCGTTACCGTCGTCTTTGTCATCGCACGCCCCCAAGACGCCTCTGGCCTCGCCGTAGCGGGCCTGCTGGCACTGCTCGTCATCGTGGTGGGGCTGCCAAAGGCCGTACGCATGCGCCGCCGTGAGCGAGCCGAACTCGATTCCGCCGCGACTTCCCTTGCACCGGCCTTCGCCGACGGGGCCGTACTCCATCCAGTGCGCTACGGGCTCGGAGAGCCGGACGACCAGTCCGCCGGGTCGTTCTCCGTCGCCTGGGACCTCGGCCCTTCGCGCACCGGGGCGCTGGCAGTCGGCACAGGTGTCCTGCTGGTTCGCGGGACCGACGGGGCCATCCTCGACCTACCGCTCACCGAGGTGCAGGGCGCAGTGCTTGTCAGCAGTGGAGTGGCGTGGCTTCCACCCTCGGTCGACGTGCTGCTTCGCTCGGGAGAGGCGATCGAATTCCGGTCTCCTGATGCGAGGGCCATCACGGAGGCGCTGGCCGACGCGGGCGTACCGGTGACAACTGCTTAGCAACGCCTTCGCCCGCCGGGCAATGCAGCCGGCGAAGGCTGGCGTTCCCGGGCCTGGGGCGTTCCGTGACGGATCCTGGCTGCGCGTCGAGACGGAAGAGCTCCGCAGCGAACTCCACATGTGCATGCTGCGGGGCCCCTCCCCATGACTAACGTGCCTCGGCCTAGCGAACCGGCCCCCAGGGACACCACGGCGCCGGACGCCGGACACGGCGGCACCCGGCGCCGTCCCTGCTTGAGCACAATCAAGACACAGCCAGTCCCGCGAGAGATCCTTACATCCCGGATTGCCCCTGTGCACGCGGAAGTTCGCTCTGGTGAAACCGGAAACCTCACCGGTAGCGTCAGAGCCCTAACTGAACTTCTGTTTCTCACGGGGAGCCACTGTGAAGCGCCGCCCATTGCCCGTTGCTGCCGCGCTGGCGGCAACGGCGGCCCTGCTGTTGACGGCCTGCGGTAGCGGGGACGACAAGTCCAGCGGAAACGACAAGATCGCCGGAGCCGACCAGGGATCGGAGACGCCGAAGGAGTCGGCATCGCCCTCGGGGGCACCGGCCGGCGACAAGCCGGACGGCGTGGACGTGTCCCTGCCCAAGGACATGAACCTGGTCTTCGACTGGGACAAGCCGAAGGACAAGAACGAGGCGGCTGCGATGGATGACGCCGCGAACTTCCTCCGTGCGATCTACCGGGGCGTCGACAAGCGCACCACCAAGGACGCAGCCGTAACCGCCTATGCCACCGGAGAGGGACTCCACTACGCGCAGGTGCAGATCAACGAATGGATCAAGGGCGGTTGGACCGCGACCGGAACCCGTCGCCACTACGACGCCACGACCCGGTCCGCCCCCAACGGCAAGTCCGTCGAGGTCGCGTTCTGCGCTGACACCGGGAAGTTCTACGGCAAAGAGGTCAAGACCGGGAAGGTCCTGAAGACCGAGTCGAGCCTCAAGGACTTCGGCTACTACAAGATCGTGATGCTCAAGGTCCCCACGGCCGAGAGCCTGTGGCAGGCGTCCAAGGTGTTCGTCGAGACGAGCGCGGAGAAGTGCCGGTGATCAAGTGCCGAGGTCCGGTCCTGGGAACCGGCACCGCTGCCCTGGCCCTCGCCTTCAGCGCTCTTCTCCTCGCCGCACCCGATGCCACGGCGGAGCCGGTGGACTTCGGCAAGGGCGGTGGCACGGAACAGAAGGGCGGCGGCGACGCGACCGGCATCTTCGCCGCCGCCCGCATCCAGTACTCCGGCGCCGTCACCAAGGACGGCAGCACCGGGAACGTGGCGCCGGCGGACGTTAACTGGACGCCTCCGCCCTGCTGGTACGCCCCCTACCTCGGCGCCAAGGACTTCAAGAAGAAGATGTCCGAGGACCTTGAGCGCCAGCTGAACACACCCGGCATGGGCGGCACCGCGGGTTCGGCCCTGGGCCAGACCAAGCGGCACTACGAGGACGAATTCGGCTGGGACGGAAGCCCCGGCTACAAGGACTACAACGTCGAGAACGACGGCAAGGGCATGTTCTGGGCCGGCGTCGAGAACCCCAACGAGCCGGACTACCTCAAGCGGGCCTCGTGCACCGACCTGCCCTTCTGGGTGGAAAACGGGGAGGCCCCGCCGGCCCGTTACGAAGAGGCCATCAAGCCGGAGATGCTCGCCGCGCTCGCCTACCAGCACATGCAGCTGCCCGACACTAAGGTCGCCCTCGCGCCCGAGGCGGAGACCAAGGTGAACCTGCCGACCTGGGCCTGGCTCGACAAAGCCGTCTTCGACGAGGTCCAGGCCACCGCCGCTATCAACGTCCCCGGCTTCAACATCCAGGCCACCACCACCGCCAAGCCGGTGGCCCTCAAACTGGAGCCGGGCACCAAGGACGCCGAGACCTACCCGGCCTCCGGCGAGTGCGTCATCAACGCCGACGGCTCCATCGGCGAGCCGTACGCCAAGGGCAAGGCCGACGAGGCCCCGCCCTGCGGCCTCAAGTACCTGCGTTCCTCCGGCAACGGCACGTACAAGCTCCAGGCCACCATCACCTGGGACATCGCTTGGACGGGCACCGGCGGCACGGGCGGCGACCTCCCGAACGGCACGTTCGGCAGCGAACAGGCGGTTACCGTCCAGGAGATCCAGGCCGTCAACCGGTAAACCGACAGCAGCGCCTACACACACGGGGGAGGGTCATCCATGAGCGACTCGGACCTGACGGTCGACTACGAGTTCCTCTCGGACTGCGAGCGCAAGCTCGGGCAGCTCAAGAAGACCTTCGAGGACATCGAGAACCGTCGCGACGACATGAACAAGCACTGGGGCTCCGGTGCGATAGCCGACGTGATGGAGGACTTCGTCGACAACTGGGACGACTACCGCACCAGGCTCGTTGAGTCGCTCGAATCGGTCGGCAAACTCGTGGCCGGCACCAAGAAGGCATTCGACGACCTGGACAAGCAGTTGGCCAAGCAAGGCGAGAAGAAGCAGAAGAAGTGACACCGACCTCCAAGCGCCGTCCGCTCGACTGGCAGCCGCTCTGCGACTCCGACCCCGTGCCCGGTGACCCGGAGGAGATCCGCGCCGAGGTCAAGCACATGGTCTCGGTCGCCGAGAAGCTCCGCGAACAGGCCAAGAACCTCAAGGCGATCAGCGACGAGGACACCCTCAAGGGCAAGTACGTCAAACGCCTGCGCGAGGAGTCCGGCACGCTGGAGAAGCACATGCGGGAGGTGGCCAGCCGGTACGAGCGTGTGCACGGCCATCTGACCAAGTGGTCGAACGAGCTGGAGGACTTCCAGAGCGACGCCGACAAACTCCTGCGCGAGACCAAGGAGAAGCAGGAGGAGGTCGAGGCCGACAAGGCCAAGAAGGCCGCCTCGGAGGACAAGGACGTCCCACACCCGTCCACCAGCGGCACCAGTCCCGCCGACGATCCCCTGCAGCCGTACCGGACCCGTCTGCACACTCTCACTGGCGATCGGAGCACTCGCGCCAACCACTACGCGGGGAAGATCCGCGCCGAGATCGAAGACGTGATCGAGGACTCGTGGTGGGACGACGTCAAAGGCTGGGTCCATGACAACGCCGACCTGATCAAGGCCTTCATCGACGTTCTCGGCTGGATTGCGACGGTTGCGGGCTTTGTGGCGCTCGCCATTCCCGGCTTGAACATGCTCGTGCTCGGCATCGCGGGCCTCACCATCGCCCTAAGACTCCTGCTCGTGGCATCCGGCGACGCCACCTGGACGGATGTCATCTTCGACGTCGTGGGTGGGCTGCTCGTCGTGGGCGGTCTCCGGGCCGCCGCGAAGCTCGCCAGCGGCGCCAAGGCGACCGTGGGCGCCGCTCAGGCGGCCCGGACCGCCGGCCTGAGCAGAGGGCTCAGGGGTGTCAAGAGCATCATGGACGACACCGGGCGGTTGATGACCAAAGTGCCGCCGGGACCGGGGCAGCAGGCCCTCGGGGCGGCTCGTAACGCGATGCGCAAGTCCATCTCACAGAACGTCGGCCTGGTCGCCAAGAGTCCGCTGAGGGTCAGTCCGTTGTCGACGCTGGTGCACCTCGGCGACAAGGAGATGGCCGGCATGGCGAAGATGCTGCAGGCGAACAAGGCTGCCTTCCCGGAAGCCGCTGGGGCCGCCGCGGACAAGGCGTACAAGTCCTATCAAGTGGGCCTCGGTATCGCCTGGACAGGCATGGGGATGGACGTCATGGACAAGGCGCTGGGGAAGAGCGACCTGACAAGCTTGACCAACGAGAAGTTCGGAAGCGGCGAGAAGCCGTACAACGCGGCGTACTCGGACTGGAAGGACAACACGTTGAAGCCCGCCCCCGACACCCACTGGTGAGGAATGACCATGGACCTGTACTCGGCGCAACGCATTGTCGAGGCCGAAGCCGCCCGCACTGGCATCGGCACCGGCCCCAACCGGCGACTTCGACTGACGTTGTTCATCGGAATGCCGCTGTTCCTGCCGGTCTTGGGAATCATGATCCTGGTGCCGAAATCCCTGATGAATGACGTGCTCTACGTCTATGAGGCCGGGATCGTCGGCTGTCTCCTGCACTACGTCTGGGTGTTCGCGAAGTACCCGCGTCATGCGAGCCGTCCCCCCTACCTCACCAGAGATCTGGCCATGGGTGGCGGTTTTTTCCTGCCCTCGCTGTTCTTCGGCTTCTGGCCGGGCATGATCGCCGCCCCGGTGTGGGCGCTTTTCGTAGGCATTGCCTATGCCGTGGAATTGACGCGGGGGCGCAATGACCACCGTTGAGCACCGCCGGGCTCCGAGCGGCTTCAACCTGGTACCGCCGCCCGGCTGGGACGTGATTCCGCTCCACTCGGGTACCCGGGAAGCGATGGATCGCATAGTCCGCAAGGCCGTGGCGCAATTGCCCGTAGGCTTTCCCAAGGACGACATTCCGAAGGCCCGGCTGAAGCTCACTCAGGAGTTGAAGAAGGTCGTCCGCCGGGCCAGCGCCAAGGGGGGAATGACCCTCTACCTCCCCACCGAACGTCTCCACGGCATCGCCCTGCCCGTCTCGATCGTGGCCTCCGAGCCGATCGAGATTCCGCGGGTCAGACCCGAAAGCGGCCCGGAAGCGGTCCTGGCCGCGCTCGCCTCCGAGACCCCCGGAGCTGAGATCCGCGAGCTCGACGACACCGCAGCCCTGCGATCGGAGCGAGAGGTACCCGCCGACCCTGAACAGGGTGTCGAGGTCGCTCACCGACGGGTCGAGTACCTCGTGCCGATTCCGGACAGCGCGCCTGACAAATACCTCACCTTCTCCTACAGCGCGCTCATCGCGCCCGGCTCGGATCCCGTCTTCTACGACACCCTCGTAGAACTGTTCGACGCCGTCATGAGCACCTTCCGCTGGAGCTACTCCTGAGGGCCCACCCCCACTGCCCACGCCTCGACGAAAGAGAGCGCTCATGTCAAACGGCACCCTCTGGAGCGCCGACCTCGGTGCCCCGCTCCACATCGACACAGATGCCGACCCGGGCCTCTGGGGCTATCTCCATCTCCAGATCGACAGACGAACCTTCAAGGAATGGCTGGACCAGCACCTGATCGGCCTGGCCACCATCCACGACATCGACCTCACCCGCAAGCTCCGCCGCTTCCACAAGAACTTCTACGAGCAGACAATCGTCATCCTGCGGGACAAGCTCCAGGCCGACGAGGCGTTCATCTACCACCCCGTTCCCCTCACCTACATGCCCCTGGTGGTGCACGCCACCCGCATCCACTGCGAAGCCCCTGACGCGGCCTCCTGTGAAGGGCTCAGCGCGCCGACCGTGCCGCACCCGGAAATCCCCGAGTGGCAGCAACGCACCGGCAGCATCGCTTTCGCCTCCCCGCATCTGGGCGAGGACGGAGTCCGGGTCACCCGCTCGTACCCGGCGGACAGCACCATCATGATGACCTCGGTGACCTACCACTGGCACACCCCGCCCGGCGTCCCCGATGTGTGCCTGCGCGGGCACCACGACGATCCCGAAGTGATGGCTGCGGCCATGGAGGCACTGGACGACTTCGCGCGGACACTCCGACTTCCCGGCACGGCCCATTGACCGGCGTCGCCCGGGGCGAATTCGCGCGGTAAGCGTTGCTGAGCGGCATTCCGCATGCCTGTCCAGGACGCCAAGCACTACAGCTTCAGGAGTCTGGGGGTCCGCCGCTTCTGAACGGTACAGCTCAATACCGCCGACCTGGTAAGCATCCTTCGCCGTCTTCTGCACTTCGCGCATCTTCTGCTCCTTCAGCAGAGGCGCGTTGTCGATCCCATGGAATTGCTGGTCCACCAGGGCAACAAGGCTGCGGTCGCGGCCCTGGGGATCGAGGGACGCCAAAAGCGGCCGTCAGGGACGATCAGGTTGTATTCCTTGACGGGGAGCGGCGGACTCGTCCTTCCAGTGCTCAGGCATCGGGTTCCCTTCGGCGATCGGATTGCCCTCCGCGTCGAGTGGCACGAACCGCAAAGTGGGCATCAACGCATCGAACTCCTGGCTGAGTTGATCGCTGTGCTCCATGGCGCTCCAGTTCGTCGTGGCCAAGAGCACGTCCGACGTCTGAGGAACCAGGAGTGCGTAGGAGACGGCCTCCGAGAGCTTTCTGCCGAAGCCCAGCACCCCCTTGGACTGGTACATGGCCTGCAGCCGTACGGCCGTCCCCACGGGCAGGTCGACCCTACTCACTTGGGGCTCGGCAGCGATCTCTTTGTGGCCGCGCAGCCTGCGTTCGACCTCATCGAGGGAGAGGACAGCGTCGTCATCGCCGAAGATCTGAACGTCGAAGGTGGCGTAGTGAGCTCCGCCCAGAACGAAGAACGCGGCGGCGAGAACGGCTTGGTTCCTTTCGGCAGCACGTGCGAGATGAACCAAGTCCTTCTCTATGGACCCCTTCGAGGCCACAAGGTCCAAGGGGTTGAAGGACTGGACGACGTCCCGCGCCCAGGCAGCCTTCCCCTCGGAATCGAGCCCAACGCCGGCCGTCAGATCGACCCAACCGTCGGAAAATTCCAGCCGACAGGTCCAGTCATCAATTTCAACTGCCATGCCGACCTCCTAGATTGTGCCGGTCGAGTACGGCTGCTCAGCGAGGTACCGCGTGAGGATTTGTGGCAGCTGGTGGAGTTGCCGGGCACCCGAACCCAGACTGGCTGCAGAGGTTCTTGGCCAAAGTGCCATCAGGATCAACAGCGCCGCTCCCGCACTGGACTATCGACGGGCCCGTGATCATCTGCGCCTTTACTCTCGGACTGTTCACGGTCGTCCACCTCAGGACGGAATGTCGCCGCGAAAGGGTAGGGCCCGTAGTGCGGATAGTGAGCGGGGATGTCCGCCCCTCCCCGTCGAGCGATGTGGGCGATCTTTCGATACCTTGCCGCCCGGGCGCGCAGGTTCTGCTTCACCGGATCGCCCCAGTGTGACATCGCGCTTCGCACGAAGAAGAAGACCTGAATCACCACGACGGCCGCGGCGATCGCCAGGTAGGAGTTGCGGTAGGTGGCAGTCTCCCAGTACTGGGCCACACCGGCCCAATAGAGCACGGCCCCGAAGCCCACGAGCGCCAGAGGCACGCCGTGCACAAAGCCCGCATTGAACATGTCCTCTTCGTCGCGGTGCCGCCGGTGCAGCAACTCGAGCACCGCCTGGTCGTCGAGAAAGTCGAACCGAAGCTCTCGTCGAGCTTCCTCCGCGGCCTGCTTCGCTTCGGGCACGGCGGCTATCACCGAGCCGCCCACCAAGGTGGCGACGTCACCGCCTCGGCGGCCGATAAATTCCCAGGGCCCGAGGTCCTGGTTGTCATCGCTCATGGCTTCTCCACTCCTTGAAGGTTTGCCGGGTATGCGCCGCCAAGGCCGCGTTGAAGGCTTCGCCTTTCCCACCACTCGCGGTCATGTCGTACGCATGGCCGGCGTCCGAGATGTCATGGTCGGCGTTGGCCTCGCGGTCATCAGCAAGCGCCTTGTCCGCCTTCCACTGCGCGCGGCGCATTTCGCCCAACTCTCCACCGAGGTGATCGCCTTGATGTCCCGAGACTGATCCTCGATCATGTTGGCCAACTTGCGCAACTTGCGCCCCGTTAGGCCCCTTGCTCTGCGCCTTGGTTTTCCAGGCGTCCCCCGAAATCCGAGTAGGCGCCCTTGAGGGCACCGTGACTCACACCCCTAGGCCATACTCGTCCGCAGGATTTCCGCCTCACTCGAATCTGTGGTGAATCTTGGTCAGATCGCGTGAAAACGTTTTGACGACGGTGAGGTCCGCCTACTTCTTCTGCAGCCGGGCCGGCTGTCCTTGCGCACGACGACACCCACACCAGCGCATCGGTCGTCGGGACAACAGACCGAACGGACGCCGAAGACGGCGGCTTCCGGCGGGAGGGGGGGGGGGGGGGGGGGGGGGGGGGGGGGGGGGGGGGGGGGGGGGGGGGGGGGGGGGGGAGG